>CAOOMX010000033.1 GCA_948497845.1 uncultured Bacilli bacterium
AAAAAAAAAAAAATCAAGATTTTTCTTGATTTTCGTGTTAGTATGCTTTTTAGGACACAACTATTTTTGTTTAATGATTTTCAAATAAATAATCAGTAATGGCTCTTGTAATTTTACTTGCACCATAATACTTAGTATTATCTTTACCATTTTTATGCGAAATATTTGGAGTTATGACTACAACACTATACTTTGGATCTTCTTTAGGAAAATAACCTGTAAAGATGGAGGAAATTGTTTCGACATCTACTTTGCCATCGTTATCTGAATCATAAAAAGATTCACTTGTTCCTGTTTTTCCAGCTGCATGAATATTTTGGGAAGTATATCCTCTTCCTGTACCTTCACTTAATACTTTTTCCATTCCTAAACGTATTCTTTCAAGATCTTCATCTTCTATTTCTAGTTCATTTAAAATATTCGTTGTTTGTTTTACAATAACTTCATCTTCCTCTTTTATTTCTTTCATTAATGTTGGTGCCATTCTTTGTTTGCTTGCAACTGTATTAATATATTGTATCATTTCAATAGGTGTATAGGTATCATACTGTCCTATTGCTAAATTAAGAAGTAAGTCATCTGCAATGGTCTTTCCTTCTATCCCCGTTTGTTCATTAGGCAAATCTATTCCTGTTAGTGCCCCTAAACCAAATTCTTTTAATGTGTTTCTATATATATCAAAATGTTCTTTAGTGGCCTCTAAAACCATGTTAGGAGTATATGTTTTTCCTATTAATGAAATGGCAATTAGATGCTGATAGTAATTTGATGACTGGGCTAAAGCTTTAACATCATCAATGCGACCTAATCTTTTATGAGAACATTTAGCAGGCACTAAATTTAGCTTTATACAACCATCTGTTACTTTTTTATTTGGATCAATTAAATTATTTTTATATCCTACTGCAATGGTGGCCCCTTTTACTGATGAGCCCATTGTATAGGATGATTGAATTATACTAGATGTTATTTCACTAAATGTTTCATCATCATTATATCTTTGTCCTGACATAGCTATAATAGCTCCGGTTTGGGGATCTGAAACTATCGCAAAAGATTCTTTATAATATTCTGTATTTTTACTTTTTTTCCCTAACAGAATCTTTTCTTTTACAATTTCATCTACTTTCATTTGGATATCTATGTCAATGGATAAAACTAAATCTTTTCCTCTTTGAGCAGAATTTATTAACGTTAAGGTATTATCTGCATTTACTTGATATTTAGCCTTTTCTCCTTTTAAATATTCTTCATACTCACTTTCTAAATAACTAACTCCTACTATATCCGTTAATTCATATCCTTGGGCTAGAAAATAATCACTTTTTTCTTTAGGAATACCATTTGCTTTTCCTAAAATACTTCGAATGGTATCCCCATAAGGATATATTCTTTCCCAAGTCATTTCACCTGTAATTCCAGGAATATTACTTTCCATTACTTTTGCATACTCCTCATCACTAGGATTTTTTACTATTTCTTTTTTCTGATACATATACCCTTTGTTCATTAAATTATATATTTTGGCAGCCTTTTGTTCTATATCACTTAACTCATTTAACATAGCTTCAGTTATTCGCTCTTTTTTCAGTTGTTCTAAATCACTTTTTTTTAACTTACGCATCTGTACTAATTGGTATTCTTCTTCTGTAATTAATTCTTTTCCATTATTATTTAATAATAACCAAAAATCTTTTAATTCATCTATTTTACCAGCTTCTGTTGTTAGTATACTAGCTAACTTTTTGGCAATTTCTATTTCATCTTTACTAGTTAAACCTTTTATCTTATTATATATAATCGTATTTACACTTTTATTATCTACTAGAACTTTTCCATTAGTATCTAGTATTCTTCCTCTTGGAGCACTAGAACCTAAAACATAAATACGTGTTTTTTCTTGTAATTTTTCTTCATAATAACTATGATTTTTAATATTCAAAAAATATAGTTTTCCAACTATCACACTAAAAAAGGCAATTATCAAAAATATTATCATATATTTACTTTTTTTCATATTATTAGTATTCTATTTATTCTTCATTTCATACAATATATTAGGTGAAAAATTATGTTTGGTATTGTACAAAGTTATATGAATAAAATAAAAAAAGAAGACGTTTATCAATTCGCTACTTCTAAAAACGTATTCTTAAGTGAAAGTGAACTCGATTTTACTTATCTTTTTATCAAGAAGAATTGGAAAGAATTAATTCAAAACCCAAGCCTTTTTGATATCGATCGTTATAAATCACATTATAGCGAAGAAAATTTCGTCAAAGTAAAACGTATTTATCAAGAATATTTTCAAAAATTTTCTCATTTGCTATAAAGGAATTTAATTTCATCTTCAAGATGAGGATTAAATTCTTTTTTCTTTAGCATTTCTATCTCTATTTTATATGGAGGGTATTCATTTATCCAAGGTGTTTCTAATATTTTAGGTACATTTTTTAATGTTTCGTTATACGCTACACTTATTAGCTTTTCAAAGCCTACCATACCATATCCTAAATTGGCATGACGATCTTTTTTGCTTCCTAAAATATTTTTGCTATCATTTAAATGAATACAACCTATTTTTTCTATACCAATTTGTTCATCAAAAGCTTTTAAATAGGCTTCAAATTGACCTATATCTATACCTGAATCATGTAAGTGGCATGTATCTAAACAAACTCCAATACGATCTTTTTTCTCTATCTGTTTTAAAATACTTTGAATTTCTTCTATACTTTGTCCGCATTCAGAACCTTTTCCTGCCATTGTTTCGATTAATATCTTTACTTGAGATTCTTTTTCTAATACTTCGTTTAAAGCTTCACTAATATTTTTCAAAGCCTTTTCTTTGTCAAGTTTCAAGGCATTTCCTGGATGTACAACTACTTTTGTTACTCCTAAGGCTTCCACTCTTTTTATTTCTCTTTTTAAAAAGTCTATGGAAAAATGCCATGCTTCTTCTTTTTCTTTATTGGCTAAATTAATGATATATGGCGCATGACATATCACATCTTTTATATCCATATTATTTTCTTTCATGAGTTGTATGGCTTCTTTTGTTAATCTATCATCTATGTCTTTTCTAACAGTATTTTGAGGTGCTCCAGTATAAAACATGAAAGTATTTGCCCCAAAACTTATTGCTTGCTTTGTTGCCCCTAAAAGTTGTTCTTTTCCAAAATTTACATGAGATCCTATAATCATTTTTACCACTCCTATTCTCTATTATAATGCTTTTTACAAAAAAAGAATAGCTATCTGCTATCCCCAGTTTTCATATGTTGTAGGACATGAAGCAAAGGTTGATGCTTTTGTTGAATCATATTTTTTTACGTGTGTTTGTCCATCTATTGCAACATTAGCTCCTCCATTTACACCAGCACCTTCAACCATAAATGATTTGTTGGTTAACCATACTTGATATAAATTTAGATTTCCTGATTTTTTTATAACAACATACCCAGAATATTTTGTCTTATCTAATTCTGAATCTGCGCTATCAACTAATGTAGCTACAGTAACGCATACTCCTCTATCATCTACTACTTTATTATCTGTATATGATTTTGCAATAACATATTGCGTTGCAGATTTTATTAATCCATTTGCTTCAATAGCAAAAGCGTTTTGTCTAGCCTTATCCATTTGTGGCAAAATGGCATTTACTGCTATCAACATAATAATTGCTAGTACAACAATAACTGCTAATAATTCTACTAATGTGAATCCTCGAACATTATTATTTTTTTTATAACCCGCTTCCACGTAATCACACCTCTCTATGATTAAATAATACTACAAATCCATATAATAGTCAATTGCTAATTCATTTTAAAACATTTAAGACTGAGCTGATAAGTTCTATGTTTTCAACAGCACTATTTAATTTATCAGAGGCCCTTTCTTTATACTTAATCTTCATTTCTTTTTCAAACATTTTTATGTCAATCGTATCCCTATTTAGTTGTTTAAAATAATAAGAATTTTGTTTTAAATATGCATAAAGCTTTGCATTTTCTCTAAAAGCTATTTGATTATATAATTGCATGTTTAATCCTCAAAAAATTTATTTAATGGCCTAGGTGCTACTGGCCCTTTATTCAAATTATTCCCAATATTTACCGCATTTATTCCTTTTTTAGTTGTTAAATCTTGCATAAAATCAATAGCCTTTTGTGCTGTATTGATATGACTTTTGATTGATTCCATATCAACATTTTTTACTAAATCCGTTATTTTACTTATGCTTTCTGCCACATTAGGCGCTCTATCTTCATTTTTATTGTACTTATCCCAAACTTCACTTGATGTACCATATAAATCATATAATTCATAAAATTTTTGCCATGTCATTTGATTATTTTCTACATATTTCGCTAACTGTGGTTTTGTTTTCACAAAATTTTTAAATTCTTCCATTTTTGACATAAAAAATCACCCACTTAATTTTATGTTTTAAAGGGTGATTTTTTTCTTAAATTTTAAAGTCTTCAATAAATTCACTAAACGAAAGTTGTTCTTTTTTAGAAGGCTCGTTTGTTTTTTCTATAGGAAGTTCCTCTTTTTTGGTTTCATCAAATTCTATTAAATCTTGTAAAAGATGATATGAATCTGGCATATTCTTAACAATTACACTTCCTGTGCTTGCTAAATCCATGATTGGAATTTCACTATTTTTTATTTCTTTAAAATCGACATCGTATTTTAAAATATTTATATCTTTACTATTGGAAAGATATGCACATATTATCTTATAATCTTTTGTCTTAACCTTTTTGAAAAGCATATTTCCTTTTTTAGCACGTGATATACTTACTAAATCATTAAGACGTAATCTCTTAGCTGTCTTAAAATTAGTGAAAATATTTAAATATTCATCCGCCTTCATAATACTTGATGCAAAAACTACTTCATCTTCTTTTAAGCTCATTGCCTTTACACCGCTTGCTTTAGGGCCAACAACAGGGATTTCGCTGGTATTATAACGTAAATAATAACCATTAGTACTTACAAAAACGACTTCATCTTTCGCTATTTCGACATTTATTAATTCATCATTATCTTTTAGTTTTATTGCTGTTAAAGGCTTGCTATAACGACTTACTTCTAAACTAGCTAAAGGTATTTGCTTTACTGCTCCATTTTTCGTGAATAACACAATATTTTTTTGCTTTTCTTTTAAAATCATGTTGCTTATTATTCGCTCTTCTTCTTTTATCATAATAGTATTGCTAATATGTTTTCCTAAATCTTTCCACTTGCAATCTGCTAATTTATGAACTGGTATATATAAATAATTTCCTAGATTCGTAAATAAAAGCAATGTATCTAATGTAGAAACTGCATACTTACCTACAATGTAATCCCCTGGCTTTAAGGTTGTTTCTTCTGTTGATGTCTTATAACTTTTTAAACTTACCTTTTTCACATAGCCTTCATTTGTTACCACAACTATTACTTGCTCATTAGGTATCATCATATTCATATCAACTTTTATTTCTGTTATTTCATCTTTGATTTCAGTTCTTCTTTCATTGCCATATTCTTTTTTAACAATTTTTAATTCTGTTTTCATAACATGTTTTAGCGCTTCTTCATTATTTAGTATTTGCGTCCATATACTAATGTTCTTCTCTAATTTTGCCATTTCTTCTTCTAGAGAGACAATATCTGTATTGGTTAATCGATATAATTGTAATTCTACGATAGCTTTAGATTGCTCAAAGGTAAAACTATATTCTTTAATTAAATTTTCAATAGCATCACTTTTGTTCTTGCTAGCTCTAATAATACGAATTACTTCATCTAAAATACTAATTGCCTTTTTTAAACCTTCTAAAATATGAAGACTTGCTTTTGCATGATTTAAATCAAATCTTGTTCTTCTTGTCGTAACCTCTTTTTGATGGGCTATGAAAGCATCTAAAACCTCTAGAATACCTACTAAACGAGGTCTTCGGTTAACAATAGCAACCATATTAAAATTGTAATTGATTTGTAATTCTGTGTTTTTTAGTAAATAATTTATAATTAATTCGGTATTGGCATTAGCTTTTAACTCAAGTTTGATACGTGCCATGTGTTCATAATCAGATTCATCTATTATTTCATTAATGCCTTCAACTTTTTTGTCTATACGAATTTCATTTAATTTACGTATTAATTGTTCTTTTACTACTTCATATGGAATGGAATGGATTATAATCTCTTTTTTGCTTCCACTTGTAACTACTTCTATCTTGGCTTTTAAAACAACTTTGCCTTTTCCTTTTGTATATGCATCAATTAACCCTGCTTTACCTTCTATAACTCCTCCAGTTGGAAAATCGGGGCCTTTTAAATACTCCATTACGGTTTCTAATTTGCAATTAGGACTATCAATTCTTTTAATCGTTGCATCTATTACCTCGCTTAAATTATGAGGAGGAATATTTGTTGCATAGCCAGCACTAATTCCAGTTGAACCATTTACTAGTAAGTTAGGAAAAGCAGCTGGTAATACCGTTGGTTCTAATTCTGTATCATCAAAGTTATAAGTCATTTCTACTGTATCTTTATTAATAGAGTTTAACATTACCTCTGCTATTTTAGAAAGACGTGCTTCTGTATAACGACTAGCTGCTGGTGGGTCTCCATCTATGGAACCATTATTTCCATGAACATCAATAAATGTTTCTCTCATTTTCCAAGGCTGAGACATTCTTATCATCGCATCATATATCGAAGAATCACCATGTGGGTGGAAATTCCCCATTATGTCTCCGACCGCTTTGGCACTTTTTCGATAAGGTTTATCGTGCGTAAAATGAGAGATATACATCGCATATAAAATACGACGTTGTACTGGCTTTAGTCCATCACGTACATCTGGCAAAGCACGTTCTTGAATAATTTCTTTAGAATATCTACTAAAGCTTGTTTCCATTATTTCTTCAAGACTATAATCGTATATTTTCTCTATAATTGTTTGTTCAACATCTTTTTTTCTAGGCATTTTTTACACCTTCCTTATTTTCTAAAATCATCTTCTAATGTAAAATCAACATTTTCATTTATCCATTCTTTTCTAGGTTCGACTTGATCGCCCATTAAAAGATGAATTCTTTTTTCAGCTATGGCAGCATCTGTTAAATTTACACGTAATAATCTACGGTTATTTGGATCCATGGTTGTTTCATAAAGCTCATCGGCATTCATTTCTCCTAAACCTTTAAATCTTTGTATTTTATAATTTCCCTTTATTTCTTTTTTCTTTTCTTCTAATTCTTCATCTGTTGCTATATATTCTTTCTTCTTTGTTCCCATTTCTATAGAATATAATGGTGGCGTAGCTATATATAGCATCCCATTTTCAATTAAAGGGCGCATGAAACGATAGAAAAAGGTTATCAATAATATTTGGATATGAGAACCATCAACATCAGCATCAGTCATAATAATTACTTTTCCATAATTGCTTTCGCTAATATCAAAATTAGCCCCAAGACCTGCTCCAATCGCATATTCTATTTGCTTTAATTCAGCATTTGATTCTATGTCGTGGCTTGAGGCTTTCTCACAATTCAATACTTTTCCTCTTAATGGTAAAATGGCTTGGGTTTCACGATTTCTATACGTTTTAGCAGAACCACCTGCACTATCCCCTTCGACTAAAAACAATTCGTTTTTCGAATAATCTTTTCCTGTTGCCTTAGCTAACTTTTCACTTAAAACTCTTTCTTTGGAATTCTTGCCTGTTCCTTTTCTTGCTGCTTCTCTTGCTTTTCTTGCCGCTTCTCTTGCCACTTTACTTTTTAAGGCTTTATCTAATATCAATAAGGCTACTTCTTTGTTTTCTTCTAAAAAGAATTTTAAAGATTCATATGTGATACTTTCAGTTATACTTCTAGCTTCAGGAGTACCTAATTTGCCTTTGGTTTGCCCTTCAAATTGAAGTAATTTTTCTGGTATTTTTAAACTGATGACAGCACTTAATCCTTCTCTTACATCACTACCATCTAAATTACTATCTTTGCCTTTAATAATGCCATTACTTTTGGCATAATCATTAAAAGCTTTCGTAATTCCCGTTTTGAAACCTACTTCATGTGATCCACCATCACCTGTTTTTACATTATTAACAAAACTTAGTATATTTTCATTATATGACTCACTATATTGCATCGCAATACTTACTTCAATTTCGTTTTTAGAACCTCCAAAATGAATCACTTTATGTAATGTCTTTTTGTTTTCATTAATATATTCTACAAAGTTTATAAGACCATTTTCATAATGATAGATAACCGCTTTTTCATCTGGTATGTCTTCGATTTCAATTGTTAACTGCGGTAGTAAAAAGGCACTTTCTTGCATACGCTCTGCTATTGTTGTAAAGGAAAAACTACTGTTTTTAAACATTTCATAATCTGGTTTAAAAGTAACAGATGTCCCCGTCTTTCTTGTTTCTCCAATTTTAGTAAGTGGTTTTTCTACTGATCCTCCATTACTAAAACGAATATTACTTACAATACCCTCTGTAAAAATGGTTACATCCATCCAACTTGATAATGCATTAACAACACTGGCTCCTACACCGTGTAAACCTCCACTGACCTTATAACCATCGCTTTCAAATTTTCCGCCAGCATGCAAGACTGTATAAATTACTTCTGGTGTTGATTTACCACTAGCGTGCATTCCAATAGGCACACCTCGTCCATTATCGCTTATAGTGATACTGTCATCTTTGTTTAAGGTTATTTTTATTGTATCTCCATATCCATTTATTATTTCATCAATAGAATTATCTACAATTTCCCATACTAAATGATGCAGACCTTTCTTGTCTGTAGATCCAATATACATCCCAGGCCTTTTTCGTACCGCTTCTAAACCTTCTAATATTTTGATTGATGATGCATCATATTTTGTCATTTTCTATTCACCTATCCCATTATACCAAGAAAAAATAGATAAAATCAAATTTTTTATCTATCTTGACATCTTTTTGTTTAATTTACTAAATCATCAAAGCTAAATACGCCTTCTTTTTTTACTGGTTCTTCTTTGACAACTTCTTTTTTCAAAGGAATTTCATCTACAGCTTTTAATTCAGGTAATTCAAACTCATCTTCATCATCAGCATTTATTTTTGGCATTTCCACCGGCTTTTCTTCTGTCGGTATGCCTTCTTCTTTTGCCACAAATACAGAGCTGAAAACTTGTGATGGCGCAAATGGCTTTTTATCGTCTTTTGGCGGCCATTCTGTACGTTCATACTTTTCTATTTCTTCTTTTTCTACTTCAGGCTTGCTTTCTGGCAATTCTTCTTGTGCTGGTAAAGATATCTCTGGTAGTTCTATATTATTAAATTCTTTTTTTATACTCTCTAATGTTGTTAAATCACTTTCTATTTCTTTGTCTAATTCATCAAATTTGAATGAAGCGATATCTTCAACACTAATTGGCATTTGTTCTTCTTCTGTATCCATTCTCTTTGTTACCTTAGGAGGAATAACTGCTTCATCTAAGCTTTCCACTTCTTTTGCTGTTGGTTCAAAAATGGTTAGTGTTACTTCCTTTTGTTCATCTTGTTCAACGCCAGGATTTTCTTCCATATTCTTGATAATATCTGTCATCACATCAACACTTTTTTCTTCTTCAGAAATTAAAGGTGCAATACTTTCTACTACTGTTGGGGGTTCTATTACTTCATTGGTTTCATTTAAAGGTTCTAAAACCTTATTTTCATCTAAATCTTCTAATGCCATTTGGCTAATATTTGGAATTAGCATTGTTTCTTCATTCGGCAAAATAGGATTAGGTGTATCTTCCTTTTTTTCTTCTACTATAGGTTGTTCTGCAACAATTTCAGTAGGGGTTTGGCTAATCTCAATTTTTTCTCCAAGAGATTCTTCTTTAAACGTATCTGTTTCCTTTTTAATCTCTAATTCTTTTGTCTTTTCTAATTCTATTTTTTGTAGTCTTTTTGTTTCTTCTAACTTTTGGTCTTTCTTTCCAAAAATAAATACCAAAATAAATAATATCACTAAGACAATTAAGCAAATTGTTAAATATAATGTAAAATTATCATAACTATATAATTTATAGATGAAATCCATCATAATATAAACACCCTCTTTACTCTATATTAAGATTCTACCACAGGTATGTCAAAAAAGAAAACATCTTTTACATAATTCGTCAAAAAAGTGTAAATTTCTATGTAAAACGTTTTTTCTCTTATTTTATTGATATGCATAAACTTTTTATGTTATGATTCATTTAGGTGATTATATTGAAAAAAATACTTACCTCTTTTCATTTAAAAATTATAGCTCTTTTTTCTATGAGTCTTGATCATATCGGATCCATCCTTTTTCCAGATTGTCTTTTTTTGCGCTTATTGGGAAGAATCAGTTTGCCCATTTTTGTTTTTTTTGCTCATTGAAGGCTATTTTCACACTTCTAGTAAAGGCAAGTATTTTTTACGTATGCTTGTATTTGCTTTCATTAGTGAGCCTTTCTATGATTTCGCTTTTTATGATACATTTTTTTATAGCAAGAATCAAAATATCCTTTTTTTATTAGCTCTTGGAATTCTTTTTTTATTTTTACTAGAGCAAGTAAGTACTTATTTCAAAAAGAAACCTTCCCTTGATTCTTACCTTTATCTTGCCCTTAGTCATTTTATAATTGTTCTTTTTACTGGGGCTATTGCTAGTATATTGCAAATTGATTACTCTTTTTATGGTATATTAATGATTTATTTTATGTATTTGTTTAGAAACCATCTTCTTTTTTACCTTCTTTCTTTTATCCCCTTTGTCTTTTTACTTACCGCCAATCCTTATTTACAGCTTTTTCATTTTTTAGCGATTATTATCCTTTCTTTGTACAACGGGAAGAAAGGTAAAAGTCTAAAATATTTTTTCTATTTTTACTATCCTTTACATCTTATTATTTTAGATTTTATTTATCAAACGCTCTTTTAGTCAAAAAAAGAAAATAGTTTTTTCTATTTTCTACTTGTACCTATTCATTTGTGCCATTACTTGCTTAACTTGCTTTTGACTAGGCTTTCTTCCCATACTTGACATCATTGCTTCAATCATTTTTTCATTAATAGGTGGATTTTTATCCATTTGTTTTTTTATTAAGGTTCTTGCTAATAAAAAGCCTATTACTAAACCAATTATTAATCCGATTACTAAATATAATATTAATTTTCCCATATTTTTTCTCCTTTATATTTCTATTTTACTATAAATCTTAACATTGAACAAGTTTTGATAGCCAAAAATAGTCTTTATTGGCAAAATCACACACAAAAAAGTAATTGCTCGGCAGAAAGTTTTTTATATTTTTATAAAAAGCATTGGTCTTCAATAAAATATGTGAATTTTTCACTTCTATTTCTGTTTGTTCTTTTCGATACTTGTTTATAATTTTATGCTTATCTCCCACCTTCATATAAAAATCATTATCTTTATTTAATTCATAAATAGTTTTACTGATTTTGTCTTTTTCCAATGGGGTAATTAGTTGATCTAATAAATCCTTTCCAAAACTTGCACTTTCCTTATTCAATAAATATATACTTTCTAAGGTCTTATATAAATTGTATGGCGTATCTTCCATTAATACGCTTAAATCTGAACTAATTCTAAATACATAAAAAGTTCTCATTTTCTTCACCTCATGGTAATGATACTATAAGAACTTTAAAAAATTTGTCAGATTGTGTCGATATCCGCTAAAGAGGTTAAATAATTTGCTATTTTTTCCATAATAAGCTGTTCATCGAATTTCATATATTTGGCTACTTCTTCTTTTTTCCCACTTCTTCCAAACTTATCTACGCCAAAAATATAATCTGGATTTGTTACAAAACGATTCCATATGATACCGCTTCCTGCTTCAATAGCAAAGGTTGGAACTTCCTTAGGTAGAAGTTGTTCTTCATATTTAGGGTTTTGTTTTAAGAATAATTCCATTGATGGCATACTTACGACTCTTATATCTAATCCTTTTGTGTATAATTCTTTGGCTATATTTAAAGCCATTTGTAATTCTGTACCAGTTGCTATTATAATTCCATCTAAATGATATTTTTCTTTCCTAACCATATATGCCCCATATTTAACATACTTTGCATTTGTATTTTTATTTCTTTTTCGCTTTTCTTTGCTTATTACTAAGGCTGTAGGGCAATTATTCTTCAAGATATATTCCCAAGAACCCATAATCTCATTAATATCAGCAGGACGGAATGTTGTAAAATCAGGAATAGTCCTTAACATGGATAATTGCTCGATGGGCTCATGGGTAGGACCATCTTCTCCAACATAAATAGAATCATGTGTAAAAATATAAGTTACTGGTAAATTCATCAATGCACTCATTCTAATTGCAGGTTTGAGATAATCACTAAAAGCTAAAAAAGTTGAGCCAAATACTTTTAAATTAGATAGTGCCATTCCATTAAGGATTGCTCCCATCGCATGTTCTCTCACTCCAAAATATATGTTTTTTCCCACTGGATTTTCGTCACTTTGCATCGTTGATTTTACTAAGTTTGTTTTACAAGATGAAGATAAATCTGCACTACCTCCTAAAAAGAATGGGTTTTTGGGAGATATAAAATTCATAATTTTAGCATTACTCTCTCTTAATTCTTCCTCATACTCTGCACTTATTTTAAATTTAGTATCATCAAAATCAATACTAAATTCATTCTTCTCTAATAAGTTTATCATTGCATGTAAGCCTGCGTTCTTTTGTTCCTTAATTCGATTATAACTTTCTTGCCATTTGATATATTTTTTTCCTACTCTAGTATTTATTGTTGATTGAAAATGGTTTAAAAGACTGTTGTCTACATTAAAACTTTCTGTTTCTATCTTTAATTTTTGCTTAATTTGTAAAAGGTCTTCCTTCGTCAATGGCTTTCCATGTACCTTATTTGTATCTTCTAAAAGGCTATCCTTTCCAATCGTAGTATTAATGATAATAATACTTGGTCTTTCACTCTTCTTCGCTTTATGGATAGCACTTGTTATTTCTTCATAGCTATTACCATTCTTTACTGTATAAATATCAAAATCAGGAAGGGATTCAATGAAGGTGTATGAAAGAGTTTTTTCATCTAAACTAATATGGTTGGCATCATATAAAAGAATTAATTTGTTTAAATTTTGGGTCGATGCAAATGAAAGGGCTTCATAACTTACACCTTCCATTAAATCCCCATCACCACATAAACAATAGGTATAGTAATCTATTAAATTACAATCTTTTTCTTCACATCCTGCTATGGATCTTAAGTATTTTTCTGCTAAAGCCATACCTACAGCCATACCTATGCCTTGTCCTAATGGCCCAGTTGATACATCTACTCCTGGCGTTACACGATATTCAGGATGACCAGGCGTTATGGAATTTAAACTACGGAATTGTCTTAATTCTTCCTTTTCAATATCAAAACCAGCATGATAAAGTACAGAATATAAAAGGGCTGAACCATGACCAGCTGACATTACAAAACGGTCTCTATTTATCCAATTTGGTTTACTGGGGATTACATTTAAATGATCTTTGTATAAGGCATATAAAGTTGGAGCTGCCCCTAAAACAATGCCTGGATGACCGCTTTTGGCCTTATCTATCATATCTAACCCTAGTATTTTTATACTATTAATTACATTTGTATCTATTTTACTCATATTTTCACATCCTTAAGTATCTTTATCATATCACAAATTTAGGTAAAAGAAAAACTTAATTTATATATGAAAAAAATACATGTTTTTCTCATGTATTTATATTCAATCATTAAAGCAGTTAGGACGCCTATCTTCTTTCATTTTTCTTCTTTCTAATTTAATAGAAGATAAAGCTTTACTTTTCATTCTTTCTTCTTCCTGCGTTCTAAATGGCCCTTGTAGTATTTTGGTTTCTAGTCCGGTAATCATATTAGGAGTAAATTCCCATAAAACGTTTGATGGGATATAACTTTCTTCATTTTATTTTAGCATTTATTCTTTTATAAAGCAAATACTTACTGCTCTACGATGTAGTAAACTAGATGTGGGAATAAGTGAATTATTACACCAAAAAAGAGAAAACACTCAAAAACAATAAACTGTTATATAATTAAATTGTAACAAAAATATATACAGACCTTGATACGAACTCGAAGTTCAAAGGTTTTAAGGAGTTGTTTTCTCAATGAATATAATACCATTATTTCAATCACTTGTTAACCATTTATCTAAAATTTTAATAAATAATCAGTTTTTACACGAGATAGAACATAATATTTCTGATTCAACTACTCAATTAAACCTCGATATCTTAAAACAAATATTAGAATATCTTGATTTAAAATATAAAAATTCTAAGGAAAGAAAAGATAAATATTATGTTCAACAAACTAGAGAAAGAACTTTAATTACTTCTTTAGGCTTACTTACATTTAATAAAACTTATTATAAATCTAAAAAGAAAGTAAATGGTAAATA
>CAOOMX010000034.1 GCA_948497845.1 uncultured Bacilli bacterium
ATTATAATTGGTATAATGAGAATTCAAAATTAAATAACCTACCTGTTATTTCTAATCCAAAACATTGGGATCAATTTGAAGCAATTAATGTTCCTATTCTTACTTTTTCAGGTTCTAACGAAGAAGATTATTATTTACATTTAGATTTATTAAAAGATAAAGCAATTAATTGCAATAACTTTGAATATAAAGTAATAGAAAACACAGGACATACTTATAAAACTAAGGAATTAGAAATTGGAAATTTAATTTTTGATTGGATAAATAAGAATTTTAATAAGTAATTAGAATGGAGCAAATTATGTTAGAAAAAAGTAATATGCAGATGATTGAAGAAAATGAAGCTGTAATTATAAGTAGTAGAAATAAAATTGCTTATAAAATTGCTTATGAAGTAAATAGAACAATGCTATTAGCATATTTGAATGTTGGTAGGATTATTGTTGAAAACGAGCAAAATGGTAATATTAAAGCTGAATATGGAAAGCAAATATTGAAGGAGTTGAGTTGTTCAATGAACTTAAAAAAATATTAGGTTTGAGTTTTTCTGTTTCTAATTTACAATGTATGAGAAGGTTTTATATAGAATATCCAAAACAACAGACACTGTCTGTTAAATTGAGTTGGTCACATTATTGCGAATTATTAAGTATTGAAAATATTGATGAAAGAACTTTTTATGAAAAAGAATGTGTTAATTCTAATTGGAGTGTTAGAGAATTAAAAAGACAATTAGAAACATCGTTGTTCGAAAGATTATTATTATCCGATGGAAAAAATAATAAAGAAAAAGTTTATAGGTTATCAAAAGTTGGACAAACATTATCTAAATCTGATGATATTTTAAAGGAACCTTAAAGAAACAAAACCTATTCTTGAAAAAGACTTGGAAAAAATTACTAAAACACATGGAAGAATTCTTACTTGAATTAGGTAAAGGATTTATGTTTGTTGGTACTCAGCAAAGAATAACTCTTGGAAATACTCATTATTATGTAGATATGGTCTTTTACAATAAAATATTAAAATGTTATGTACTAATTGATTTAAAAATAGGACAGATGAAACCAGAATATGCTGGACAAATGAATATGTATTTAAATTATTATAATGAAGAAATTAATGATGAAAATTTAACAGACGAAAAATAATTGATAGAGGTGTTATTGTGAATGTAGAAAATATACAAAAAGTATTGTTAGAATGTTATTCAAAAGATTTATGCTATTCTAAAGTTCAAGATGATTGGGATGAGAGAAATAAATGTTTTGGTATGTGTGCAATAACATCTCTAATCATTAATGACTATTTTGGTGGAGATATTTGTAAGATTTATGTGAATGGAATTAGTCATTTTTTTAATTTGATTGATGATAAGATTATAGATTTAACCTCAAGTCAGTTTAATCATGAAATAGATTATAAGGATTATCAAATCATAGATAGAGAAAAGATATTAACTGATGATACTGAAAATAGATATACAACATTAAAATTAAGATTAATAAATAAGTTATTAAAACAAATTGATGAAAAAGTATATCTTTGTAAATCTTGTGATAATTTAGTAGATAAATTTCCCAATGATGCAACAGTATTTCTTGGTAAAGATCAGACAATAGTTTTAGTTGGAGAAGCTCCTGCTAATAATGGCTGGAGAAAAAGTCATAAATTATGGCGTGATATAAATGGAAAAGTACTACCTAGTGGAGTTGTATTACAAAAGTTATTTGATATTATTGATAGAGACATATTTGAAACAACATTTTTAGAGTCAGTTAAGTGTTATCCATTGGTGCGAAAAAATTTAAAAACTTGCTCTGTTAATTGTAAGAATATAATGTTAGAGCAATTAAGAATTTTAAATCCCAAATTAATTATTACTTTAGGAGAATTTCCAACTAGAAATTTACTTAATTTTAAATTTAATAAATTTTCTGATGTAGTTGGTAACATATATGAAGTTAATGGTTATAAAATCTTACCTATTTATCATCCTAGCCCAATATCTCCGAAAAGTTATAAAAGTAATATTCCTATTTTTGAAAAATTAAAAAGTGGTAATATTTAAAGGCTTTATACCCCTTAGCATGTGACTGGACGATGAATATCAAAAATATGATAAAATGATATTAAATAGACTATTTAAGAGAGGAGATTGTATAAAATGCATAATGGATATTTAGAAATGTGGGACAATTGGGCTAAAAAAAGAGCAAATGTTCCAGTCTATGATAATTGGTTGGATGATTATAATGTGATATTAAATAGCAATAGAAGTGTTGAAATATTAGATTTCGGCTGTGGTATTGGAGCAGATACTTTATATTTAATAGAAAGAGGATTTAATGTTTTATCTTGTGATTTTTCACAGGAAGCATTAAGAAGTATTAGAGAACATATTCCTAATAGTAAGACAAAATATTTGGATATGTTGGAGAAGTTTCCATTTCATGATGAAAGTTATTCTTTAATAATTGCAGACTTGTCTTTACATTATTTTGATAATGATACAACAATTCATATTATGAATGAAATTAGAAGAATCCTAAAAAGAAATGGAATTTTACTTGCTCGAGTAGCTTCAATAAATGATGTTCATTTTGGAACAGGTGTAGGTGAACAATTAGAAAAAAATTTTTATTTTGAAGGAGATTATACGAAAAGATTCTTTGATCAAGAAGATATCAATAGATATTTTGGTATTATTGGAGATTTGGAAAGCTTTGAAACATCAATGCTCCGTAATGAAGAAGAGTATAGAAAACCTAAAATGCTGTATCAAGTAAGAGCTAAAAAAAGAGGTTAAAAATGAACAAAAAATATAGAATAATCATTTTTATTTGTGTAATAATTTCATTAATTTCGGGTTTTGTTTCTAATGATATCATCATTGGGGGAACTATTTTATTAACAGGGTTGTTATGTGCTTATTTTGCAAGTGAAGGTAAGAGAATCAATTACATTTTAGGTTTAATCAACTATCTTTTGATGGGATATGTTTCTTTTAAGAATAATTTATATGGAATATTTTTCTTCTATATCTTTATATTTTCTCCGCTTCAAGTCAATGGCTATGTAGCTTGGAATAAAAATTTAGATAAAGAAAAGAATGTAAAGGTAAGGGAATTTACTTTACAAACTCTGTAATTATTACATTATCCTGTATACTCGGAAGTTTATTAATGGGATATTTACTTACTTTAATCCCAAGTCAAAGATTGGCCTTTATGGATGCAAGCTCAAATTGTATTAATTTATGTGGTGTAATACTTATGATACTTAGGTTTAAAGAAGCATGGTGGCTGTGGTTAATTAATAATGTTGTAGACTTAAGTATTTGGATTATAACTTTTATAAATAAAGGGGAAGGATCAACAATGATGTTATTAGTATCCATTGGGTACTTACTTATAAATATTTATGGAATAATCAAATGGAATATAGAAGCTAAGAAAGAGAGTTAGATAGGCTGTCAAAAATTTAACAATCATAAACAATTCTGTGATTTGTCAAAGAGTTATAATGAAATAGTTGACATTGTTCTTAATTCGGAATAATATTTATATAGGTGATGGAGATGGAATATTTATCAGTAAAACAAGCTGCAGCATTATGGAATATTAGTGAAAGAAGAATAGTGAAGTTATTAAACGAAAATAGAATTCCAGGAGCAATTCAAAAAGGCCGTTATTGGAATATACCTAGCGGTGCACATAAACCCGTTGATAAAAGAAATACATTTGATAAAAATACCCAAGAAAAGAAAGTAGTTGTTATAGCGGGGATTAATTCTGATATTGGTAAAGAACTTTGTAAGATATTATTATCATCAGGATATAAAATTATTGGTTTATATCAAAAAGATAGCCAATTTAATGATGTTATCGATCATAAAGATATTATTTTAAAAGAAGTAGATTATTTTAGTAGACAAAATTTACTTACAACTGTTCAAGAAATCCAAGAAGACATCTTTGGTTTTGTTTTTATGGAAATTTATTTTCATTTAGAAGATTCCTTTGATTTTGATTATGACAAATTTGAAGATAGTTATAAAGTTAATGTTTTTGCAGCTAATTTATTGGTACGAGAACTTGTTAAAAAGATGAATTATGAATCTAGTATTGTTATGGTAAGTAGCATCGAGGCTTATCGCGGATCATTTGGAGCGTCAGCTTATGCATCTGCTCAAGCAGCTAAAGTAAATTTAGTTCAAACTTTTGCTAATATTTTTACAGAAATGTATGGTATACGAATTAACTCTATTATGGCAGGCTGGATAGGGGGCGTAATGGAAAGTGATGATTCTTTTAATAAAGCTACAGAATCCATACCTATGAAGCGGCTTGGAAATCCTGTTGAAATAGCAGATGATATATATTTAATGTTAACAAGACATAAATATACTAATGGTAGTTCTTTGGTATCAGATGGAGGATATTTGTCAATGGATGCCCAATCAAGAACAGAAGATTTAGATTCAGGTAAATTTTATAAGATTTTGGATAAATATTTTACTGAAACAAAAAAAGGATCTAAAATGTGGATTATTTCGACCATGATGGAAAATGAATGGAATGAAGATCCAGCTGAACGTAAATTTATTCAAAGTAATTTTGATGCCGTAGCACGTGGAGTTGAGATTGAAAGAATTTTTGTGTTTAATGAAGGGGAAGCATATAAATATAAAAATAATCCTTATATTAAAAGATATCTGGCAAGTGATAAGATTATTACTAAGTTTGTTGACTTAGAACAATTAAAAATGAATAATCCTAAATTATTAGAAATTATTAAAAATGGGTGGATTGGTATTGATGATTATGCTTTATTAGTAGACTTGCCAAGTGATGGAACGTCTCGTGGTTATGTAACCCTAAATAAATTAGAAATTAGGAAAGCAAAAGAATGTTTTGATGAATTGCAAAAGATGACAAAAATGCTAAGGGATATAATTTGAGTGTATAAGGTTTGCAATTAATCAATTTTATTGATATAATTTGTTTGTGCCTACATTATATATGGATTTAGCACTTGCTGTAAATCTTAGTATAGAGCTATCCTTGAATTTAGAAATGAAAGGATCATTAAGTTTTATGAGCAACTTATTGTTTGTAATATTAGGGCAGGTTGACATTTGCGGGGTTAGAATCTTAACTAATATTTAAGTAAGCAAGTGTGTCTTCATATATTTAATATAGGGCTAATGTCTAAGGTGATACCTTACTTGCCCCACCATTTGTATTTTGATAAAAGTTTGTAATAATGATTACGAACTTTTTTTCTTTGCTAAAAATAAAAAAGGCTTTTAATCTTGCCCTTTTAGTTTCTTTTCTAAATGCTTTTCAAATGCTGGTAAGCCATAGTCTTTATTATAATAATTTGGATATTCGTTTAGGTGTGCTAAAGCAATTTTTATGGTCATTTCTAAATCATTGTTCGTTACATTTGTTTTAGGGGATATAGAGCCATGTTCTAATTCAATGTTTGTTCCTCTAATTAGATCTTCTTTAGAAAATAGATCATATTTTATTCCTAATTCCTTAGCCTTATTTAATATATCAATATTGTTAAACATTTCTTTCCTCCATATATACTTTATATGAAGCTTCTTTTTATTATATGAAAAATTGACTAATTTCTTTAGTAGCTTGTTCTATATTTATGTCTAAGGTTTTACATATTTGGCATAAAGTTATGATAGTTACATTACAACATTCATTTCTTTCTATTCTACCGTAGTGCTTTTCGTCAATGTTAGCAATCTCTGCTACTTGAAATTGTGTTAATCCTTTAGTTAATCTTGCTTGTTTAAACAAAATACTTATTTTTGTCAACAGCATAAATGCGATTTCACTCCCGTAGTAATTATGATAGTATAATCCACTAACAAATGCAACTTTAAAAAAAATAGTTGCAAATAAGGAGTTTTATTATGGAAAAAGAAATTGATGTACGTGCATTAATGATGGATAAATTAAGTTGTGAATATAGAGTAGAGAATTGTGCAGCTTTTGCCAGAGGAAATGAAGAGATGAAAGCTGGTTCATTTAACGAAGAGCTAGTACCTAGGAATTTTAATCAAAATGTGTGGTGGTCAACATCTCGTCAGACGGAATTTATTGAAAGCATCTATATGGGATGGAACTACCTTTGATTGTTGTTTTTGTTATTAGTGAAAATCCAATAAGATATATGATTGTGGATGGTATAAACAGAATAGCAACAATTCAAAATTTTTTAGATGATACATTAAGATTAGTCCCATCTCATTTAAAAAAGGCAACCTTTTTGTCAAATAAATGTTTTTCTAAGTTATCTTCAGATGATGAAAAAAGCTATTTTTTAGAAAAAGGCATTCAAATTTTAGAATATAGTTATACAGATAAAAGTCATCAGTTAACTGAAGAGGAAATTGATGAAATTGCTAAGCAACTTTATATAAATATATTAAAAGTTTTGAACAAGTAGATGCTTTTTTGTCTAAAATAAAAAACTGGTTAAGTACTGAACAAAAAACTTTATTTGATTTATTTCAGAAAAAGAATAAAAAGAGTACCTTTACAGATATGTTGTGTTTATATTATTTACTTGGTGATGTAAGTCAAGTTGATCTTTTGAATCGTTCTAGCAAAATGTATGCTATTGTTTCAGAATATTTTCTAGAATGTGCTAAAAATAATTTGAAAAAAGAAGAGAGAATAGGTTGTATATCTAAGTATAAGGATAGATTAAGTTTTTTTGCGGTTAGAACAGCAAAGATGGAGCAGTTAAGAGATAAAGTGAATTTAGTTATGAATGTTTAAAATTGTTAATATTTAACGTTATGAAAGTTAAATCATTTTACATACTAATAAAGAGTTGAGATTATGAAGGGGAATTTAAAAAAGTATAATAGTAAAAGAGATTTTAATAAAACAAAAGAACCAGTAGGTAAGAAAATAAAAAATGGAAGAAAGCTTCATTTTATTATCCAACATCATTTGGCAAGGAAAGATCATTATGACTTTCGCATAGAATGGGATGGTGTTTTAAAAAGTTGGGCGGTACCTAAAGGTCCATCTTATAATAGAAAAGATAAGCGTTTGTCTATTTTAGTAGAAGATCATCCCTTAAGTTATCGTCATTTTGAAGGTACTATTCCTAAAGGGCTTTATGGCGGAGGAACAGTCATGCTTTTTGATGTCGGTTTTTGGGAGCCCTTATCTAATGTGGATGAAGGTTTTGAAAAAGGTATTTTAAAATTTGCCTTGTATGGTAAAAGAGTTTATGGAAAATGGGCTTTAGTGCATATTAAAGATGAGAATTGGCTTTTAATAAAAGAAAATGATAATGTTTATGGTTATAAAGATATAAAAAATTATAATAGAAGCATTAAAACGGGTAGAACTATGGTAGAAATAGAAAATAATGATAAGAAAGTACAGAATGTATTTGAATCTGTTTTAATAACAAATCCGCAAAAGAAAATTCTTTCTAAAGTATCAAAACTTGAAATTGTAAAGTATTATGATGCAGTAAAATTAAGAATGTTGCCTTTTTTGCAAGATAGACTTATCAGTACAATAAGGTGCCCTGATGGAGTGAAAGAAAATGCCTTTTATAAAAAACATTTTGATGAAAATAAAGGATTAGGGAAATTAAAGGTTGGTAAAGAAGTTTATTATTATGTTATGGATAATTATGGTTTTATAGAAGAAGTACAAATGAATGGTTTTGAATTTCATATATGGGGTTCTTTGAAAACAAAGATTAATTATCCAGATATGATGGTTTTTGATTTGGATCCAGATGAAGGACTTTCTTTAGATAAAGTAAGAGATGGAGTTAGGGATTTAAAAAGTATTTTGGATGAACTTCATCTTGTTTCTTTTTTGAAAACTAGTGGAGGAAAAGGGTACCATGTTGTTGTTCCTTTTACTTCTATAAAAAGTTGGTCAAAATTTAGAAGTATTGCTCTTAATATTGGACTTTTAATGGAAAGAAGATGGCCAGAAAAATATACAAGTACAATGAGTAAAGCAAAGCGTAAAAATAAAATATTTATAGATTGGATGCGTAATATTAAAGGTGCTACTAGTGTTGCTCCATATTCTTTACGATTGCGAAAGAATGTAACTGTTTCTATGCCTATTAAATGGAGTGAATTAGATAAAATAAAGCCTGATGAAATTACTATTGATAAAGCAATAAAAAGACTTAATAATAAAGATCCATGGGAAAAATTTTTCTATATTGAACAATAACTATGCTATAATGTTTTAGTTAGGATGTGTTTATATGGAAAAAATAATTATGCTAGGAACTGGGCATGGTATGACTTTGGATTTATATAATACCTGCTTTGTTTTACAAAATGAAGAAGAAAATTTTTTGATTGATACGGGTGGGGGAGCAGAATTAATTAATAGATTATTATATAAAAATATAGATTTAGATTCGATTCGTCATATTTTTATTAGTCATTCACATATTGATCATATTATGGGCTTTCTTTGGCTTATGAAAAAACAAGGATTAAAATTAGATTATTATATACATTTATATTGTAATGATTTAGTGTATGAAAATATTATTATGTTAATAGGACTTGTTTTGAATCAGAAATTTTTAGATATTTTTAAAAAATATGTTGTAGTACATATTTTAAAAGATAATGATTCTTATACTATTGGAGGGAATACATATACTTTTTTTGATATTTTAGGTAAAGGTGTGAAACAATTTGGTTTTGAATGGATGATAGATAATAAAAAATATATGTTTTTGGGAGATGAAAGTTTATCTAAAGAATTGTATTCGCGTGTTGAAAATGCATATTTTGTCATGCATGAGGCTTTTTGTTTAGATAGTGAAGAATCTATTTTTAAAGCTTATCAAAAGAATCATTCTACTGTTAAAAGTGCTTGTTGTGTACTTGATTCATTGCATGTTAAAAATGTTCTTTTATATCATACAGAAGACACACATAAAAATAGAAAAGAGTTGTATTTGGAAGAAGCTAAAAAATCTTTTAAAGGTCATGTTTTCATTCCAGATGATTTAGAGGAAATTGAGATTAATAGTATTTAAAAAACTCCGTTAAAGGAGTTTTATTGTGTAAATAAATTGGTGGCTAAGTAAATGCCAAAGGCAATAGTTAAAGCTATTACTAAAATTACACTTGTAAAGCCTGCTATTCCTAATTTTGATTCATCTACGCTTTCAATTGTTGGAGGTAGGCCTGGCTTATTTCTCATAAGAGAAATGCCTTTTTGCTGACTTTTATTTGCGTTCATTTCATCAGAATCCTTTTCTGGATAGGTATTGTTATCAAAAGAATTGCGTAAATTTTGATTGTAAATATTGGTTATGATTTGTGCTGCTGGAGCTGGGCTTTGTAAACTGGCTGTTATTACACTTCTTCTTCGTAGAAGTTCTACTGTAAAATCTTCGTCTTTTGTTAAACAAGCTTCGTTTGTAAATAAATGTAGTCTTAACCAAAAATCATATGCAAATTTTTGTAAAGCTGTTATATCATTTTCGCTTAAATTCAGTTGCGTAAATTTGTTTAATATATCATCAATTGTTTGTTCATATTCTTCTATATTATGGATATAAAAATGGTTACTTATATATACATAAAAGTTTGTTGCGTTCATTTGATAATTTCCTTCAGGAACACTTGATAAATCAATGTCTTTTAGATTAATTTCTAAGTTAGAAGGAAAAATTAATGTTCCTCTTTCTAAGAATACTTCTTCAAAAGCAGGATATAGTCCTTTATATTGGGTAAATATAGCTTCATTCTTCTCCATAATCCCACTTCCTTATCATATACATTTTAGCAAATATTCTAAAAAAAGACAATTGTTTTTATCTTTCAGATATAGTATTATAATGGTTATGGAAAAGTTAAATGAAGATTTTATAAATGCATTATCTATGAAAAAGAAAGAACCTCTTTGGATGAGGGAATTTCGTTTGAAAAGTTTTAGAAGTTTTGTAAATTTTGAACAACCTAAGTTTGGTCCTGTTATAGATATTGATTTTGATAAAATATTATATTATAAAGATAGCAAACAGCTTTTAGAAGATAATTGGGATAATGTGCATCAAGAGATTAAAGATACTTTTTGTTCTTTAGGGGTTATTGATGCAGAAGAAAAGTATTTAGGGGGAGTTACGAATCAATTTGAAAGTGAAGTAGTTTATCATAAAAATTCTGTTGATCAAGAGATTATTTTTACTAGTACAGATGATGCTTTACAAAAATATCCTGAATTGTTTAAGAAATATTTTAATAAATTAGTTTTGTATAATGAAAATAAGTATACAGCTTTAAATGGTGCAGTATGGAGTGGAGGAAGTTTTATTTACATTCCACCTTTTACTAAATTAGATAGACCCTTACAAAGTTATTTTAGAATTGAAAGTGCTTCTTTAGGTCAGTTTGAAAGAACTATTATTATTGTTGATGAGGGAGCAGAGTTAGAATATATTGAAGGTTGTACGGCGAGAGTGAATGCTAAGACATCTTTACATGCTGGAGTTGTGGAAATCTTTGTTGGGAAAAATGCTAAATGTAGATATTCTACTATTCAAAACTGGAGTACAGATGTATATAATTTAGTTACTAAAAGAGCTATAGTAGAGGAAAATGGTTCTATGGAATGGGTTGATGGAAATATCGGTTCAGGTCTTACTATGAAATATCCATCTTGTATATTAAAAGGAGATTATGCTAGTGGAAATTCAATAAGTATTGCTTATGCAAAGAATCGTCAGGTCTTGGATGCAGGAGCTAAAATGATACATTTAGGTCAGTATACTAAAAGTAACATTATTAGTAAGTCTATTGCAGAAAATGGAGGAATTGCTAATTATCGTGGTAAAGTTGAAATAAAGAAAAAGGCTATTGGTAGTAAGGCTAGTGTTAAATGTGATACCATTTTGTTAGATGGCTTAAGTAAAAGTGATACGTTTCCTACAAATCGAGTAGATAATGATTCTAGTTTTATCGAACATGAAGCAGTCGTTTCTAAAGTAAGTGGGGAAAAATTATTCTATTTGATGGCTAAAGGCTTAAGTGAAGAAAAAGCTAAAGAACTCCTTATCTTAGGTTTTATTTCAGATTTTAAAAATAGTCTACCTATGGAATATGCAGTTGAATTAAATCGTTTATTAAAAGAATAACCAATTTTGAAAATTGGTTGTTTTTTTATACGAATTTAGGGATAAATACATTCTTTTTGTGTCGAAAAAGGATAGGTAAAGGCTTTCTATTTTTAAAATTGGCTATTTGTGTTTTTTAGAAAATGCTGATAGATTGAAGAAGAAAGGAGGTTAAAAATGAATCAGGTTGTTTTGGTTGGTCGACTTGCTGAGGATCCAGTAGTGTCTAAAACAGAGAATGGAAAGAATTATACTTCTATAAATCTGGCGGTTCCTCGGGCATTTAAAAATTCTGATGGCGTTTATGAAACAGATTTTATTCGTTGCGTTTTGTGGAATGGCGTAGCTGCAAATACAAGTGAATATTGTCATGTCGGAGATGTTATTGGAATTAAGGGACGATTGCAAAATCGGTCTTACGAGACCGAAAATAAAGAGAAAAAATATATTACAGAAGTAATAGCAGAACGAGTTACTTTTATTTCAACGAATCGTAAAGAAATCGAAGATATAAAGGAAAAATGACAAAAAAATATGTTTACACTAGATAAAGCCCACACATCTATTGTAAAATATTGGCTATACTACCGTATAGAAGGTGGTATATACATGTTAGTTGGTAGAAGATTGCGCGAAGCAAGAAAAGAAAAAGGCTTAACACAAGAAGCTTTAGGTAACTTAATAGGTGTTGGTAAATCAGCTATATGTTGTTATGAAAAAGAATCTAGAAATCCAACGCTTGAAAGTATTATAGAGCTTATTGATGTTTTAGGTGTAAGTGCAGATTATTTACTTGGGACTGATGTGATAGTAGATACAAAATCAAAAGAACATCCTAAGTATAGAACGATGACAAATGAAGAGATTACGTTTGTGGATGAAATAAAAAAGGAAAAGATTGTTTATGAAATCTTATTCGAGGATCCTAAACGTGGAGCTGATTTAGTTAAAAAGAAAATAGGATAAAAATAGTCTCTAAGGAGATTATTTTTTTATTGGACTCATATACTTTTATTGGGTGAAGTACATGAAAATTTTTAAAGGAATGGGTATTATTGCTGTAGTTATGTTTAGTTTTTATTATACTGAACGAATAGCAAATTTTGTTTTAGAAAAGAATAATCTTTATCAAGAAATAGAAAGTAAAAAAAGTATTTATGAAGTAGAAAGTGTTGCTGCTACTATTAATGATGAAACAATGATTCCTGGCTTGTATGGAAAAAGTGTAAATGTAAAAACGAGTTATTATAATATGAAGTCTTTACAAACTTTTAATTCTTATTATCTTGTATATCAAGATACTGTTCCAGAAGTTTCTATGGAACATAATAAAGATAAAATTATTATGCAAGGAAATAGTGGTAAAAATAGTGTTGCTTTAGTATTAGAATATGATCAGAAAATAATTGATTATTTAAAGAATTATAAATTTAGTGTTTTAGTAGATATGAATACTTTTCATAACACAGTTTCTTATGAACAAATTAATAATGAAGTAAATGATTTTCAAAAATTGGAAAGTTTAATTAATAAATATGCTTCATTTAATCCTAATCTTTGTGTTTTAAATGGTGGGAATGAGAAGGTTTGTCGGGCTGAGAAAAAGTATTTGATAAAACCTAATAAAGAATTAAGTGATAGTACTTATTTAGAATTAAAAGATAATATTCATTCCGGAGATATTGTATTAATTAAGAAAAATACTAAATTATCTAATATTGAAGTTGTTGTAAAAAGTATCCTTTATAAAGATTATGATTTAAATTACCTAAGTCAACATATTAGTGAAGAGCAATAAATAATTATAGTAAATAAATAATTCATATATTATAATAAATACCATTTCCAAAAGGAAGTGGTATTTTTGCAAGTACAAGAAGTATTTAAAAAGTTTGGACATACATATACCTATCCAATGAATAGAGAACAAAGAAATATATTTCATTCTATAATGAGTTGTAAAACAAAACAAAGAGGAACCCATACCTATACATGTAAGTGTTGTAAAAAAGATATGATAACCTATAATAGTTGCCATAATAGACATTGCCCTAATTGTGGTGACTTTAAAAAAGAAGTTTGGATAGAAGAAAGAAGAAAAGATATATTAAATGTAGAATATTTACATATGGTATGTTCTATACCCAATGAAGCCTTACCACTCTTTCTTCAAAATAAAAGAATAACCTATGATATCTTAATAAAAAGTGCATCAGAAGCTATACAAGAATTAATATATAATAAATATAAAGTAAGAGCAGGAGTAATAAGTATATTACATACATGGAATAATGTCGCAGATTATTATCCACATGTCCATATGATTGTAACCAAAGGTGGGGTAAGGAATAGATGTTGGAAAGAAGTAGATAACCAAATCGATATAAATAGATTAGAAAATGTATATAAAAGAAAAGTCATTCAAAAGTTAATGAAAGAGAAGATCAAGTTTTATAATAAAATGGAGAAGTACCAAGAAAAGAAAGAAGAGTATCTATTAAGCTTATTAGATAAGAAATGGGATTGTTATGGAAAAGA
>CAOOMX010000035.1:0-4532 GCA_948497845.1 uncultured Bacilli bacterium
AAAAACAATAATTTTCAGAGTGTGTTCTAAATTCTGTGTAAATGGCATCTAACCATGATAATGTGGAACTTTAATATAGTTCCTTTTTTGTTACTTAAATAATAACATATAATAATTATTTTTCAAATAACTTTATATTCTGTTATCAAACATAATAGATAATTCAGATAAAATAGGTCCCCAATTTCTATATGCTTGATCCCATTTTTTAGATATATTTTTAGTAGATAAGTATAAGCATTTTAATAACGACATATCTGTTGGAAATACAGACTTAGTTTTTGTATATTTTCTAAATTGCCTATTAAGTGATTCAATAGTATTAGTTGTATACATTATCTTTCTAATTTTATCCGAAAATTGGAAGAATGGACATATTGCAGCCCAATTTGTTTCCCATATTTTAAATGCTGACGCATATTTATCTGACCATTTATTTTTTACTTCCTGTAATTTCTCATATGCTTCTTTCTCTGTTGCTGAAGTGTATATTAATTTTAAATCAGAAGTAAATTCTTTCAAATCTTTATAATTAACAAATTTAACCGAATTTCTAATCATATATACAATGCACCTTTGTTGAATAATATCTGGATATGCTGCATTTATTGCTTCTTTTATTCCTGTTAAATTATCACTACACATTATTAATATGTCTTTTACTACTCTTTGTTTTAATTCGTTTAAAACTCCTAACCAATACTTTGCTGATTCATTTTCTCCTATCCATATTCCTAATATTTCTTTAAAGCCTTCTACTGTTACTCCTAATACTATATAAGCTGCTTTTTTAACAATACGATTATCTTCTCTTACACTAAAGTGAACTGCATCTATAAATACAAATGGATACACTTCATCTAATGGTCTTTCTTGCCATTCTTTTATTTCTGGTATTATTTGATTAGTTATATTACTTACCATTGTTGCTGATACTTCTATTCTATAAAAAATCCCCACAGGTAATTTTGACATTTATATCAAAATACCTAAAGGGTTAAATATTATAATACATTTATTTAAAATCTAGATTGCTTATTACTATTTCAAGTTGTTGGTTTAACAAGTACTCTATAGCAAAATGGATTAATCTTCTCAGCAAACACTCCCCCTAGAATATTTTAACATACTACTATTAAATTTATAATACAAAATACGCTTAGTTACACTCAATGAGGTTGTAAATACTACGCCATTCACTCCTTTTAAATACAACTGTCTATAATAATTCAAAACTACCATTATTTACATAAATGGTATCTTCTTCTGACATAGCAATTACTTTCCCTACTGATTGTGAGAAACGGATAATTGAATTTGTAATTCTATTTAATCTTTCTTCATTTTCTTCTTCAGTTAATTTAGATTTTTTGTTAGTATAGTGTGAAAAAATAGAAATTCCTGACAATACATCATTCAATTTGAAATATATTTTTAATAGTAAGTTATTTAATCTCCTTCACAAATATCACACTCGTACATTTGCAAGGTTTACAACCACATTCTTTACACCACTCATTTGGGAATTTATAACCCCAATATTCTTTAATTCTAATGACTTCTTTGAAATTATATTTTTTCATTATATTTTCAATATTCATTCTATTATTTACTAATACACCTTCACAAACAATATTTGATAAATGAAGCGCTTTTGAATAATCAATAAAATAATCCATAAACATTGAGCCAATATGGATATGCTGATATTGGGGTTTTATTACAATAACTTGAATATAGAAGGCATCTCCTACCCTCTTACCATATCCAACACCTACTATTTCAGTTCCTTTTTTCGCTAATTTTATATGGGTATGTTCAGTTATTTCATCACGAATATCATCTGAACACCAACTTCCCCATTGTTGTTCTTCAATCTCATATATTATATCAGCATATTTTTCTTCATAATCTATTAAATTTACTATATTTTGCATATCTTACCACCATCTATTAAATTATATCATACCAATTATAGCATTCCAAAATTAATCTTCTTTAAAAAAAGATATGATTAATTATCGGTGCTATTATAGTTGTAATCAATCCTGTTACTATTATCGCAAGTCCGCTCATTGCACCTTGAATTTCTCCAAGCTCTAGTGCTGTTGTTGTTCCTGAACCATGTGCAGCTGTACCGCAAGCTAATCCCTGTGCTGTTTCATCCTTTATACGAAATAATTTAAAAATTGTTGGTGCGATAGCTGCTCCGATTATACCTGATAAAATTACTGCAAAAACCGTAATAGAAGATATCCCCCCTAATTCATCTGTTAATCCGATAGCAATTGGAGCTGTAATTGATTTAGAAAGTAAGGAAGTTCCTAATTCATTATTCATTTTAAACAATTTAACTAATAATACGATTACGGATGCATTTGCAATTACACCTGCTAATATTCCCGATAAAATACCTATAACATTCTTTTTTAATACTTTGATTTGCTTATATAAAGGTATTGCTAAGCACACTGTTGTTGGAGTTAAAAAATATGATATATATTTAGCTCCTATATTATATGTTTCATAATTTATATTAAATATTAATAATATTACTACTATGATTATTGTAGTTACAAGTAATGGATTAAGTATTGACAGTTTTGTTTTATTTTTTAAACATAATGATAAATAATAAATGATAAGTGTAATAACAAAACCAAAATAACTTGTCTGTTGTAAAAAATTCTGCATTCTATTTTGCTCCTTTCTCTTTTTTATTTCTTAATTTAATTATAAATTGAGATACTAGCCCAGTTGTTATCATAACGATAATTGTTGAAATAACAACTATTACAATAATAGATAACATACTCGATTTATAAGCAAAAAATGTATCCATGATCCCTACTGATGCTGGCACAAAAAAAATAAGCATTATTGACAATAAGAATTCTGTAGTTGCTTCAACCTGTTCTAATTTTATTATTTTAGTACATAAAGCTATAAATAATAAACACATCCCATATATACTTGCAGGAATAGGCAAAGGTATTATATGATTTAAAACATCTCCAATAAACGAAAAGATTAAAATTATCATTAATTGTTTCACATATTTCATATTATTCTTCTCCTCTAAACTGTAATTAGTATATCAAATTTTGATATATTTGTTTATAATTTTTATTTATTTTTCTAAAAAATATGCAATTTTATATCAAGTAATAAGAAAAAGTGTTGTAGACATCTACAACACTCACGCATCAAAAGAGACTTAGCTCTAGCATATTTTCTAACTTAGACTACAAGATTTCTTTTTTAATTGCAATGAATTTTGGCTTAGAACAGATATATCCATATTAAAAAATCTTTTTATTTCTTCACGAGCACTTTCAATGCTATCTGAGGCATGAATAAGATTGTCTGGATTATTATTAGGATCCCCTAATGCTCTAATAGAATTAGGAAATTCTGCTATTGCTCTTTTTACATTACTGGGGCCAATTAACTCTCTCATCATCGCTATTGAATTTTCTCCACTTACAAGCATACCTATTACTTGTCCAGAAAGATTTTCAATCATTGTTCTATCAAATACATCACGTGGTATAGAGCCATCAAGCAAATGTGAATAATGTTCACATACAAACTCAGGTGTTAATGTTCTGTATTCACAATATTCTATATTTAAACCAATTTCAGCTATTCTACTAAAAATATAGTCTACTTTTTTTCTTCTAATAGCTCCAGGTCTAATCATTACAAAAGTGTATTCCATAATCTATATCCCCTTTTAATTTTTATTTTATTATATTCTACCTTTCTAATCCTTTTATTGTTTTCAATTAATTTTAATATGCTCTTAAGAAATATATTTTTATAATTAAGAATTAAATTTCATATTCATACAAAGTTGTATTTTTAGCATTAAATGATAAAAAGTCAGTATTTTCATTATAACCAAGTACAACCAAATGTAATGCTTTAATAAAACTTCATCAGTATATTTTTATTATTATACTTATAGCTATATCTGAGCTTCTAAGAAAAATTTCATTCTCTAAAAAGTACTATTTCATTTCTTCCTTTATTTATGGTTCTATTCTACTAGGCCCTCTAAAAATAAACATTGTTTCTTTTAAAGAACTAGTTTCTAATAATAACATAGTTATTCTATCTACTCCAAGAGCAAACCCTCCATGAGGTGGACAGCCATATTTAAAGAATTCAAGATAGAACTTAACATCTGTTTCTAACCCCTTATCTTTTGCTTGTTTACACAATATTTCATAATTATGTTCTCGTAAAGCTAAAGTAGTTGTTTCACACCCTTTCCATATAAGGTCTGCTCCTTGTGGAATACCATTTTCTCTCTTATGATAAAAGGCTCTTTTTTTAGCACTAAAATCTGTTATAAATACAAATTCATGTCCATATTTTTCCATAACGTATTTAGATGCTAATTTTTCAGATTCTGCATTCATATCTCCAACATCTTCATAATTCATTTTAAATCCATATTCTTTTTCTAATGCATTATATAAATCCTCTAGTTTAATTCTAGGAAATGGTTTCGTAGGAATTACAAC
>CAOOMX010000035.1:4542-13623 GCA_948497845.1 uncultured Bacilli bacterium
TTCAAAATGATAATTTGTAATATTGAAATCTCTATAAACTTCTAAAATTGAATCAACTACTTCTTTAAATTGATCTTTAATTTGAGTTCCATACTTTTCTTTAACAGCTGATAATCCAGCTATGAATAAATCCTCTTCAAAATCCATAAGTTCATCTAAAGATTCAATATAACTCATTTCTATATCAAACGAGGTAAAATCTGTAGTATGTCGATATGAGTTTGAATTTTCTGCTCTAAAAGCTGGAGCAATTTCAAATACTTTTTCAAATCCACTGCACATAGCCATTTGTTTATAAAATTGTGGACTTTGTGCTAAATATGCCTTTCTACCAAAATATTTCACTTCAAAAACATCTGAGCCAGATTCACTTGCTGCACTAATAATTTTAGGTGTGTGGATTTCAGTAAAATTATTTTTTACAACAAACTCTCTCATAGCATTAATCATACAAGTTTGAACTTTAAACATAAGAATATTTTTTTCACTTCTTAAATCTAAAAATCTATAATTTAGTCTAGTATCTAATAGTGCGGACTTGCTATCTTTATAATTTAAAGGTAATTCCTCTAAACACCTACTAGTTACAATTATATTATTAGGTATTAGCTCCATGCCATTAAGTTTAACTTTTTCATTTTGCATTAATGTCCCAGTAATTTTAACAGTGCTTTCAATTGTCAAATTAGAAACAGTTTCATTTAATTTACGATGATCCTCATTTTTCTCAATTGTTATTTGTACTTTACCAGTAGTATCTCTAACAACTAAAAACTGAACATATTGTAAATCACGAATATTATCAACAAAACCTTCAATCGTTATTTCTTGTTGAAAATATTCATTTAGATTTTTAAAATATATTTTCTTCATTTCTTCCTCCTATTCAATATACTATAAAAAAACAGTTATATTATCCACAAAGGGACGAATAACTGTTATAATCCGCGGTACCACCCAATTTATTATATATAAATAGAAATTAAATATATAATCACTCAATAAGATAACGGTTCATCTCCGACTTATTCTACTATTAATTTCAAATAAGTAGCTCATAGGTGTCTTTCGTTTTTAATTTATATTATCTTTCACCCAACGATAACTCTCTAAAACAAATGAAAAAATTACTCTTCCTAATCATAGCCGATGAACAAATTATAGCACACTTTAATAAGTTTCACAAATAAGCACTTCAACTTTTAGGATTTAAATATATTCCATTTTCTTTTAAAGCTTCAGATAAATACTGCCCTGGTTTCATTACAATTCTTTCATAATGATTTGCCTCATCAAATAAATCCATTAAACTGTCAAATTCTTTTTCTCTTCTAGCAATAAATTCCTCACTATTACCTCTTCGCCTGAAACGTTCTAGATATTCATCAAAATTATCTCTCATTGGACATACCAATACTATTTTTAAATCATTTATCTGAGATTTAATATCTGAAGCATCATAAGCTTTATATACATGATCTATAAATGGAGATACAACTATTTTGCCTTCCTCAAGTAATTTTACTGCATCAGCAAGAAAATTTTTAGGATAATCAGGATTTTCATTTCGTAAATGAGTCGATCCTTTCCTTTGTTCAAGAGGCAAATGTCTTATTGATTCGTCATAAATATATTTATAATCTTGAAAATCAAAGTCAACTACATTTTTGTATCTACTTTCTAATTCTGTTTTTCCAGTACCCATATATGCCATTATTAATAATTTTTCCATCTAAATTCTCCTTTATTTTCTAATATCGAAATACCCGTTTGCTCATACGTATATCGTTTAATGCCATCTTTGAAATCATATATCTTTATCGAATTAATTGAAACATATCCCCAAAAATATTTTACACCAAAATTAAATTTTTTCAAAACATAAATACAAATTTATATTAATTAGTTTCTTTCAATAATTATATCTGCTACATTTAAATTTAAAGTATTAAATATATTATCACAAATAACAGCAGCAACATCTGTTGACGACATAAAACTATTTTGTTTGTCTTCTGAAACATAATCTCTACTATTCTTATAAAAATTTGTATTTATTCCTCCTGGATAAACGCCAATAACCTTTACACTAGTTCCCTTGTAAGCTACTTTTAAGCTCTCTGTGTAACCTCTTTCTCCCCATTTTGTTGCACAATAAACTGCTTCTTCTTTATTTCCCCTCAAAGCTGCTGAAGACATAATATTTACTATTTTCAGATCTTCTTCCTTCTTTTTTAAGACCGCAGATGTACAAAGAATCATTCCATATAATCCTTTTAAACATTTATCAATATCTTTTTTTTCATATAAAGATGGCAACTTAAAAGATGGCTCTCCTGCATTATTAATCAAATATTTAATATTTCCTAACTCAGCTATCTCACTAATTGCTTTTTGAACAAACACTTCATCTGAAATATCTCCAACAAATTCTTTATATGCATCATTTACAAAAGAAGTTTTCTCCCAATCCAAATTACACACATACAATCCCTTCTTTAAAGAATATTGAACAATAGCCTTTCCTAAACCATCACTTCCACCAGTTACAACTAGAATATCTTTCAAAATAATCATCTTCCTTCCATTTTCTTACAAATAATTACATTCATTATAACAAATAAGAACTAAATTACCAATTATTATATTCACTTTCTTTTCCAGCAACATCCTTATACTCATTAATAATCAAACTAGTTGTTGATAAAAGCATACCAGCAATAGATGTAGCATTAATTAATGCTTGCTTAGCAACTAAAAAAGGATCAATCACACTAGTAATTTGCACATTTTCCCATTCATTTGTAAAAATATTATAAATTTGTTCAAAAGCATTTTCTTCTAATTCTTTTCGCATACTGACATAATCAACACCTGCATTTTTTAATATTTGTTCAAAAACTTTACCAAGAGCAATAGACCAAAGCTTTAAAAACGCATCTTTTTGCTCTAGCTTATCAGCCACTTTCAAAAAGCTAATTCCTCCCCCTACAAGAATGCCTTTGCTGGCTACCGACAAAGCACATAACGCATCTTCCAAACGCATTCTTTTTTCTAAACACTCCGTTTTTGTAGGAGCTCCTAAATGAATTTGTGCTGTTCCATTTAAAAACATAGCTATTCTTTTTTCGTAGAATTCTTTTTCCAAATCACTTTCCATATTGTTTATTTCTTTTTTTATTTTTCTTAAATATTTTTTAATATCTTCATTTAATTTAAAATCTATTTTCATATCTTTTTCAGTAATTACAATACTTTCTGCAAACCCAATATTTCTACTAGTTATAAACTGATCTTGTTCAACAATAACAGCATTTGTAAGGCTTTGTAAATCTTTTAATATTTCATATATATGCATCCCATAATCTTCTATTTTTAGCAAACAAACATGCAAATCATTAACTATATTAAACGATATAATCTCCTCCACTAGTCTCTCATCAAAATAACTAGCAACAATGATTAAATCTTCCTTTTTCTCTATAATATCATTTAACAGAAAACTAATACTTTCAATATCAACAAGAGGACTATTCATCAATAAAACACGAGCTTTTTTAAAAGAAAGTGTCTGCGTCAAATTTAAAAAATATGAAGATGCCAGTGTAGTTTTACAAAAGTATCCTTTTAAATAATTTACAAAAGTCTTATCCTCTAGACTTTCTTTAATCGTTATAGCTTCCTTTCTTTTTACTTTTTTAAGAACTTGATAAGCAAGATGCCCTAAATTTTTATCTCCAGCTGAAATAGCTGCTATACTTTCTAAATCTTTTACTGACCCCTTTCTTTTTAAATTTTCTATTTCTTTTAAAACTATTTCTAAACCTTCATCTAATTTTCTTTTTAAAAGAATAGGACTCATTCCTTTTTTTATAAATTCTAAACTTTGCACATAAAGACTTTCTAACAAAACCAATGTTGTAGTAGTACCATCTCCTACTACTTCATTCGTTTTAATAGAAGCCTCCTTTATAATTTCCAAAATAGCTCCTACTACTTCATCATCACTTTCTATATTTTTAGCAATCGTTACTCCATCATTTGTAATAAAGGGAGAAAAATTAGAGTGATCAATTAAAACATTACACCCTACTGGTCCTAATGTCTTTTTAACAGTACCACACAAAAGATTTATACTCTCTAACATTTTTTCTTGCAAACTTTCTCCACAAATAACTTTTTTCATAACTCCTCCTTCATTTCTGTTATATATTTCCAATATTTTTTAGGCATAAAATTCATACGACATCTTTCATTTTTTCTTTGTGTAATTCCAATAGTATTATAAAAAGTTTTCCATAAAGAAACGAACCTTTTTTCCTCATTACTTTCCTCTTTTTCCAAAAATTTTACCTCACTTTCACTAACAAAGATAAATTGTTTTTTATCATATATACTTAATATTTTTCTTTTATTATCTTTTATAATCCACAGTTCATTTCCTAAACGTTTTGCAAAATGACAACTAACTAAAAAAAGGACATCATTAGTAGGTTCCATTTCTGCATATAAAACATGATTATGCAACTCTTTAAATCTCAAAAAACCTTTCATTTTATGACTTTCATGACTAACATATTCTGAAATACGAAAAACCTCACTTACACATTTCAAATTACGATACCCCATAACTTTATAACGATATTTCATTGCATTTAAGAAAAAATAATACAATATTAATTCTTTATTATTTTCATTAGATAAAAAAACATAAAACATCCTACGAACGACAGAACCTCCTGCATATTGTCTTAAATAATCTAATATTTTTTCATCTTTAGGAATAAATAGATAAATCTTATTTTCAAATAAATTTGCTTGATAAGATTCATCTTTAATATTATCTGGTCGAATATGATGCTTTAAAAGATAATAAATTAAATTTAAAAGAGATATAAAATTATCATCATAAATATAAACATTTTGCATTAAAACAACCTCAACTGTTCACTTTTCATAGCAATAATATTTTTTTCTTCTAAAACCACATTACTTTCAATAAAATTTTTATTAAAGAACTCCATTGGAACTACATACTTACCATTACAAAGAATAAAATATTTAGCTCTTTTCAAAACAACTCCCATTCGTTTTAAATCTTCATAATGAATAGTAAAATGTTTACGAGACTTAACAATTCGTTCTGCACTCTTAACTCCTACACCTGGTATTTTTAATAAATCATAATAAGAACACTTATTAATTTCCTTTGGAAACTCATCTAAATGTCTAAGTGCATAGTCAGCCTTAGGATCTATAAGAATATTAAAGTTTGGTTGATCTGGACTTAAAAGATCTGCAACTTTAAAATTATAATAACGTAATAACCAATCGGCCTGATAAAGTCTATTTTCTCTCACCAAAGGAGGTTGTTTTAAACTAGGTAAAAGATTATCTTTATTTATAGGAATATAGGCCGAATAAAAAACTCTTTTCAACTGAAATGCATCATACATATTAGAACTTTTTTGCATAATATCTAAGTCTGTTTCTTTCGTTGCCCCAATAATCATTTGAGTACTTTGTCCTGCTGGAACATACTTTTTGCTTTGATTATTTTTTACATATTGCATAATTTGTGTAACATTCTTACTATTCTTATTAGGAGCCAACAATTTTAATCCATTTTCAGTTGGCAATTCCACATTAGCACTTAATCGATCAGTTAAACTTCCCAATTTTTTTAAAAGACTTTCACTTGCTCCAGGAATAGCCTTAGCATGAATATAGCCATTAAAATGATATTTATGACGTAGTAAAAAAATAGTTTCGATCATTAACTCCATTGTATAATCAGGACTTTTAATAATACCAGAACTCAAAAACAATCCTTCAATATAATTACGTCGATAAAAATTAAGTGTAATACTACAAATTTCTTCCGGAGTAAAAACAGCTCTTTTAATATTATTGCTTCTTCTATTCAAGCAATATTTACAATCAAAAATACAACAATTCGTTAAAAGAATTTTCAAAAGAGAAATACATCTTCCATCAGCTGCAAAAGAATGACAAATCCCATAGGTAGCCACATTTCCTATTCCGCCAACACTCTTTCTTGTACTACCACTAGAAGAACAAGAAGCATCATACTTCGCACTATCGGCTAAAATCATTAATTTTTCTTGTAACCCCATAACAATCACCAAGAATATTATACTACTACAAAAACATTTTTACAAACATTTGTTTTGTTTTTGTGCTGGCATTTTTTGTAAAAATTTTTATAGCATTGATTATGGTTTTACTAGAAAAACATTAAGATTGAACGATGTGTTAAGTTTAGAAGGAAATATAGAAGTTATGAATGTTTTTTGGAATATTTGTTCATTAGACATGGCAACTTTCACTAATTTTTTAGCTTCAGTAGAAATGCAAGAAACGAGTTCGTACGCACTTTCTTCTGTTAAAGAAGAATACGCTGAAATAGCTAGAAATAATACTGAGGTAACTAGAGCATTACGTCTTCCTTTTAAGGGAATAAAACAAAAAAGTTAAAAAAATACTGTGATTTTACACAGTATAAATAAAATTATTTTCTTGAAATTGTTTTTACAATCAAAGGTTCATAAATACTTGTATTAGCATTAATACTTTCATCTACATCTATTTCATAATCTTTTACTACACAAGTAGCATTTTCATCATCAAAAACATCTTTAACATGTACAGCACCTAAAGATTCCATTGTTCTCCATGAAGCTGGATTATCTTTATCCGCATCCATTAAGACTGTCTTAATTCCATATTCTTGACATACTTTAAACCGAGATATAAATTTATTTTATTATAACCTTTTCTTCTTTCAGTAGGACGAATACTATAGCCAATATGCCCTCCCGACTTTTTTAATTTTTCATTTAAAGCCAAACGAATATTTATCATATCCACAATCCGTTTATCATTTTCTCTTACAAGAAAATAAGTCCTTGCAGGAACTTTTTCTTCATTAGGAGTTCTAATATAATCCTCTTCTAATTTTTTCAACCAACATTCATAATCATCTAAATATCTATATAATCCCCCAAAACCATTAATATTTGAATTATACGCATAAAATTCTTTTATATATGCCAAAGCCTCTTCTTTTCTATCTATAGTTGGCTCTTCAAAATAAAATCTTTCCATAATAATTACCTTTTTCTCTATATAATATTATTTAAAATATCATGTATCTTAGATATTAATAAATCTTTATCATCAAAAGAATAATAGCCATCTATATGTCCCAATAATTTATTATTCTTAAAAAGCAACAAAGTTGGCAACTCCTTAATTCCATATTTTTCAATTAACTTATCGCTATTTACTTTAAAATATAAAGTATCTTTAGGTAAATCTTCAGTTAAATCTTTAATAGGAATAGATTTTAACAAACATTCTGCTTCTTCTTCATTATATATTTCTACCAAAGTAATACAATCTTTTTTTATCTTTTCTTCAATTTCATCCAATTCTATTTTAAAAAACGCCGAAATAGAAGCTGAACCAAATCTATCAACAAATAAATCTTTTATAGTTCTAGGATCATCATCGATTTCCTTTTGTACTCTCTGATAATCCTCATCCGTTTTAACAACACTAAAAGCTCCAATGGGACATTCCTTCTCGCAAAGGCCACAAGAAATACATTTATCATTATCTATTTCAATAGTTTCTTTTTCCTCATTCCAAGATAAAGCCTTCGTAGGACAAACAGCAATACCTCCACATTCTTTAGCATTATCACATATTTTAAAATTAACTAATACTGCCATTTTCTTCTCCTTTTTTATATACTTTAAACCCTATTTCTTCAGTTACATAAAGATCTTGCAACATACCAGCTTTTTCTAGAATAGAATCAATTTGTTTAATCATTTCCTCTTTTTCCTCATCATTTTGTGGAACCTTTATATCAGACCACCAGTCTAACATTTCGTTTTCTAAATCCTTTTGTGTTGCAAAAGTATCTTTATTAAAAGTTAAACCACTTTCTACTAGTACATAACCTTGTTCCTTCACAAAATCTGCAATTAAAGAATTTGATTGATAAATTCGGTCACTATGATTTTCATTAGGATTAAATACTTTAAACAATTCATTCGTAACTGCATTTTCTGTAGGTTCAACAAAAATAATACAATTACTAACACGAACCATCTCTTTTAAAATTCTTCTTTTTAATTCTAAATCAACACTATAAATATCTCCGCTCAAATCAAATTCATGAAAACTTGTATTTAAAAGTACATCAAAGCTTTTATCCTCAAATTGCATTTTCTCTGCATCCATTATAAGTAATTCTACATTAGAACAATTTGCTAAGTTTTCCTTTGCCATTTCTAAAAAGTCCATGGATAAATCAATACCTGTAACATGCTTAGCATATTTAGCCAACTCTTTAGTATACTTTCCATTAGAAAAGCCTTGTTCCAAAGCATTATCAACTTTCAAATATTTTTCTAATCTTTTCCACATTTCAGCAAAATTAATCATAATAATTTACCTTCTTCTTTCTTTTTTATAATAATATTATTTTTTCCTTAACTGTTTTATAACATTTATAAGCACTTTAATAAATCTATCAATTTCTTCTTTTGTATTATATTTACTTAAACTAATCCTTATTGGACTATAATTATCTAAATCAGCTTTGCAAGCGACTAATACATGAGATGGTTCTGCTAATTTAGAATTACACGCTGAACCAGTTGAAACAAATACACTGAAAGATTCTAACAATAACATTAATTCATCTGCTTTAACACCTTTAAAAGCTATACTTGTAGTATTTGCCAAACGCCTTTTCACATCTCCATAAACTTTTACATCTTCAATTTCTTTTTTTATTTCACTTTCCAAATAATCACGCAAATTCTTAATTTCATTTACACTTTCATCATGCAATAAAAGTTCTGCTGCTTTACCAAGGCCTATGATATAAGGCACATTTTCTGTTCCACCACGATAGTCTTTTTCTTGATGACCAAATATAAGAGGGACAAAAGATATTAGTACCTGTCAAGTACTCACTAAATAAAAATATTAATTAATTTGAATATTTAAGACGATATTGAACAGGTGATAAATATCCAAGAT
>CAOOMX010000036.1 GCA_948497845.1 uncultured Bacilli bacterium
CATTTAGAGAAAATTTCTAATATGAGTATTCATGCTTTTACTAACATGTACTCTATTCTTTGCTTTTGTGTTACCTATTTAACTATTATTGGCGCTGACTTTTCTAAAAATTCCAATTGCTATAAATACATTAAGATTACCACTCATAAAAACTATATTATCGATGGCAAAAAGATTAAAAAACGAGTTATGTCTTTATTCAATACTGGGCTTACCTTATTTAAACTTGCTTTCAATTCTCTTCGCTATATTCGATTACCCATGACTTTTAAGCTTTATGACATATAAAACATTTTAAAATCAAATTAAAAACAGGCTTAATTCTTTTTTGCATGAAAATTTTTGCCTGTTTTTCTGTTATTCATCTTTACATTCTATTTTGATTTCATTTTCATTCTTTTTTGATGAGTCTAGGTCGCATCTTTTCCCTTTCAATCCCTTATATTTACTGCTCAAAACTAAAACTGTCCGTAGCTAAGCCTTTTTCATAATCTTTCTCCACACATGATATGACATTATTTATCGCTATACTATAAAACAATTATAAGCTAAAATGTCTTATTAGTAAATGAGTATTTTACTTATATTTTTTTACAGTCATACTATAGCATAGAATTTTTGAATATCTTGTCGAATTAATAAAAAAGCCATTTCTTATATTTTACGTTATTATGGTATTACTCTTCTCGTTCTCACAAACTTATACATACTTGTAGATTATTAATTAGCAAGACCTTTCTTCTATATTTTGGTGCAAATACTATATGATATTTGCAATTCCATGTTGTATGTGCTAAACTTTTTATATCGTTTATTTGAATATTTTTCACTAAACGTCCTCCTTCTATTATATTGTTGCTTCTTGGCAGTCGCAACAAATATTATAATAGAAGGAGTTTTGTTTTTCAACTCATCGGTAAACCTTTACTTAACCCCCAGACTATCTGGGGGTTTTCTCCAACAAAAAGTTTCCATCTTTTGATAAAAACTATTAAAAATCTATTTTCTTCCTCCAAAACTTTCTGAATCTATTCCATATTTATTCGCATACGATTCTATATACCCCAACAAATCATTTTGAGTAATTTCTAATATAGCTTGAGGAGTCAACTCATAATAAAAACGATCTCTAAAATTATTCGTACGAGTAATCGCTAAAATATTGCCCTCTACAAAAGACATTAAATAAGTAGCAGCTCCTTTTATTCCATATTTACCTATAGCAAAACGAATATAATCATTTAATAAAAGAACACCCGAAGGTTCTTCTTCCACCAACTTTGTTTCCTCTGTTAATACTTCTATTTTAGAAACTTCGCCTGTTTTAGCAGCATAATTATCTAAAAATTTCTTCAAATCTCCTTTTACTATTCGTGCAATTTCAGAAGGAGGCAAATACATAAGAAAATTTTGTCTATAATTATTCTTTCGTGTAATAGCTGTAGTAAAACCATTCATATATGCACTAAGATAACTAAAAACGGCGTCCATATCATTTAGCTGATAAATATAATTAATATAATCTATTAACAAATTTTCAGCAAATCCCTTATCCAAATCACCATTTTCCTTGGCCCTATAATTTTTCATAAGTTCATTATAATAAGCTTCCATCGGCAAAACAACTTGATCATTTCTAACAGATTGATAAAAGTTCTGATAAGTTTGCATATTCATTTTATCATCTAATTGTAACAAAATAAGCTTTAATACTTGTTCATAATTAACAATCATAGCTCCAACACTATTAAATCCTGGCTTAATACCATTACTTAAAAAGGAAGCTTGTATCAATTTAGGATTCCGAAATACCTCTTCAACAAATTGTTTAGCATACTCTCTAAAATGCTTATAACTTACTTTCTTTAATGCTTTAGTTCTTCGACACATTTTAAAATATCCTTCCAACAAAAAAGAAAGAACTCTATTATAACTTAAATAATTATCGTATGTAACAGCAGCAACCCCTTCCTTAAACATAAAAGGATTTGTATCTTTAGCTACTTTAAAATCTTCTTTTTTCAAAAAAGTAAGCAAACTTAAAGCATCATCAAAATTAGCCATACGCAAAATAACGCCATCAGCTCTTATCGCTGTAGCAACTTTTGATTTAGTAGGCATTTCCTCTTCAGCAATAAAGTCCATAATTTTTATAACTGCCTCTTCTATTTTTTCTTTAGGAAAAGATAATACGATTTTAACATGACGATTTTGATTACCATTGGCAAATTGTAAAAATCCTGGCTGTTTTTCACTACTATAAACATGTAATTGTAAATTGTTTTTAAAATAATCTTTCCATTTAGAAAACAAAGGAGCAATTGAACCATTTTTTACTTCATCTGTACTACAAGAATAATATTTTAGGGCATTATAAAAATGATCATCTTTTACTTCTTGTTCTGGATGCTGCTGATAATACTCTGAAAACCATTTTAAAAATTGATTGATTTCAACACTTCTTTTTTTCATGAATCCACGTCCATTTCATTTACTAACGCTACAACCTCACTTAAATCCAAAGTATCTTCATTTAATAAAAGTGTATCCTCAACAATCTCATCATTTAATACTTCTTTCATAATATCACCCTTTAATTATCATTATTATACCTTATAAACATAAGAAAAGCCACTATAAATGGCTAAACTCTTCTATTTTTTTTCAATGATAATCCAATAAATAAAAGGCTAAAAAGAAATAGAACCAGACTATTTATTAGAATAGGTTTTAAGGTACTAAAGTTTATAACTTCTAAAGATTTAACTATTTCATTAGTTTGAATAAACCAGTAACTAGGTAAAATATGTGCTATGTTGATAACAAACTTTGGTAAAAATTCTGCTGGTACAAAAGCTCCGCATAAAAAGCTACTTCCTAAAGCAATTACATTTACAATACCATTAACTGCTTCTTTATTGCGGACTAATGAGCTAATGAAAAAAGCAATAGAAAGGGCACAAAAAGTAAATAATAAGCTATTAAGAATATAAATAAGTCCATGAAAAGAAAACATGGCCTTGCCAATTAAAAGGAAACTTAAAAGCACATAAATAAACCATAAGAACAAAGAAAATACACTATTTGATATCATTAAATACCAAGAATGTTTTTTAATATTCATCCCACTTACAGAAGTTCTTTTTAGAATAACGTCTTTTCTAAAACTAGAAAGAACCAAGCATATAACATAAATACAACCCGCTAATATACAATAATTAGTGAAATTATAATAGAATGTTGCTTTATCAAGACTAGAAGTATCTAAAGTAGTTGCTAAAACAATGTCAGCTTGTTGCTCTAAATTTTCATGTACTAAAGCTAGTAAAGCATCTTCATTTTTATTAATATCAAGATAAAGATTGGCTAAACGCATATATTTTTCCACCTGCATACTTGCTAAACTTGCTTGATAATCTCCTGTACTTTTAACTAAAAGTTGAGGATTTTTCCCTAACATAAAATCTTTACCAAAATCTTTAGGAATATAAATAACATAATTAACATCTCGATAAAATAAAGCATCATCTACTTCTTCTTTTTTTAAAGATACAATATGACTTACTTCATTCATATAAAGAATAAAATCTTTCGTAATTCCTTTATCTATATCTTCATTTACAATAAAGACATCTGGTTTACTAGCATTAAAACCTAAAGCATCATCTTGTGTTTTCATATTAAAACCACCAAAAAACACTAAAAAGATTGTATAAATAAAAATTGGCATTTTACATCTATTTAATATTTTTAAAACTGTTTTAAATACTATCATACTTTTGCCTCCTTAAAAACAATACTGAAATAATAAGCATTCCTCCCGTAAACAAAAATAAACTTATAACATTAAACCAATATCGATTTAAAGAATCATAATAATACAAAGAATAAAAACCATCCGTAATCATATTAACGGGATTAAGGTAATTAATAATAGGAACATTTTTATCAATAATATATTTCATTGTAATTCCCATCATTCCTGATAGAAAGCTACCAAGCATTGTAAAGGCAATAACGATTCCTGTTTTAACATCTTCATTTTGTTTTATCGTACTTGATATAATAACTCCTAAAGAAAGACCTGCCAAAGATCCTACAATAGCAAGAAGAAAAATAAAGAAAAAGCGATCGCCAAAATCAACGTGCAAAAAACAAATTAAGTAAAAGAACAAAAGCCCTAATCCAATCAATTGAATAACAAAACTGGCTAAAAGACTACTTAAAATCAATATACCTTTGCTATTGGGACAAACAGATATTCTTTTCCCTTTATTACTCATATTTGCCAAATTCTGATTCATAGCATGCAAGCTTAACACACCACCATATAAACAAACCATAGCAATTAAAGTATAATACTCAACCATCGTATAACTCATATTTTGATTTGAAACATCTTTAATATTAACGGCAAAAGATTGTACTTTTTCCAAAAAAGACATCATTTCATCAGGCTTATATTGAAAATAATCCTTCATTAATATATTTTTTTCAATCATCTCATTAACAACAAACTGCAAAATAGTTTCATTTATTCCATTTTCTCCTACTACAACTGTAGGAACGCCTTCTTGCAAAACAACATATCCTTCAATATCTTTATCACGTAGTAATGCCTTAGCTTCATCTATATCGACATAATCTATATCAAATAACTGATTTTCTCCTTCTTCACTTAAACTTTCAAATGCTTCTTTAAACATTGTATTTTGCTCACTTATAACATCTTCTACTAAGCCAATTGCAAACACATCTAATTTCTCATTTTCTTCAATATCACTAAAAGCCATATAAAAAAACGTACCTAAAATAATAGGAAAAGCAAAAGTCCAAAAAATAAGTACCTTATTTTTAAACAATGTTTTAAAGGCATATTTAAAATTATGTATAAACATTAGTCCCGTAATTCCTTTCCAGTCAATTCTAAAAAGACATCATTTAAAGTAGGTCTTTCTGAAAAGATTTTTTGATAATTTATCTTTTCACTTTTCAAAAAATCTATAAATGTTGGCAAATTATTCTTCCCTTTTTTATAAGTAATTACCAACGTATTATTACAATATAAAACATTCTCTACGTTTTTTAAATCCTTTATTTTCTCCAACTTTTTATCAGACATATCTACATCTTCAACGGTAATCTTTTCTTCAATATTCGCTAAACTCTTAAGATTATCTGAAGTACCACTAGCAATAATCTTTCCTTTATCTAAAATAATAATTCGATCACACAAAATCTCTACTTCTTCCATATAATGCGTAGTATAAATAATCGTTGCTCCATTTTTTCTCAAATGTTCTATTCCACTTAAAATATTATTTCTACTTTGGGGATCAACTGCCACTGTTGGTTCATCTAAAAAAATAATTTTAGGTTTATGAGCAATACCACAAGCAATATTAAGCCGGCGTAATAAACCTCCGGAAAGTTGCTTAGGATAAAATTTAACAAACTCTTCTAAACCTACTAATTTTAAAGCATCTAAAATATATTCTTTTCTCATTGTTTTATCTTTAATATATAACCCACAAAAATAATCAATATTATCATACACTGTAAGTTCATCAAATAAAGCCACATCTTGAAAAACAACTCCAATATTCCTTTTAACAGCATAATTATTCGGATGCATTTTTTCACCAAAAATCTTTATAGACCCATGCTCAAATGAAAGTAAAGACAAAATACAATTTATAGTTGTAGACTTTCCACTTCCATTTGGTCCTAAAAGGCCTAAAATTTCTCCTTCATAAACCTGAAAGGATAAATCATCCACTGCTCTTTTTTGTCGATACGTTTTTGTTAAATGTTCTACTTCAATAATCTTTTTCATATAGTTCCTTTCTATAACAAAAATAGCAAATTTTATTTGCTATTCCATTATACAATTAATAATTTTACTTGTAAAGTTTACCTCAATTACACCTAATTTATTAATAAAATAGATATAATTTGATGCACTTCTTGTTTAACAAAAGATATCTTTATTTTATCTTTTACTTTAATAAACGGCAAAAGATTTTTCGCAACTTTAATAGATACAACATACTGTTCATTTTCAGTATCTGTTAAATAATAATAGGTATTACTATCTATAACAGCACTTGTAATACTTTTTACTACAATTTCTTTTTCTTCCACATTACTTGCATCAACCTCAGGTGTTACTTCTCCCAAATACTTTTTTAAAGCCGCTTCAATACCCAAAGATGCATCACTCACAACTACTCTTTGATAATCTTCAACATCAACAAAAGCATACATTTTAACTAACCCTGCTGCATCTTTTAAACTTAACAAATATGTAGGTTTACTATTTAAATTGATTAGTAAAGGAAAACTAGCTACATATTTTTTTTCTTGCACTAAACCTTCAGCTGAAGCCATTGCACTATATTCTTCCGCTCCTGGAGCACTATAAAAATTTGTTTCTTTCGTTCGCATATTAACAAGAACAAAACCAATATTAGATTCATCACTTGATACAGAAGTAATACCAGTATATAAATATACATCATCATCCATAACTAAATAATTATAACCAGTAGTTGTATTAACAACATTTTTTTGACCAAACTTAGAATTAATAAAACCATTTTTATATTCTCCCCAATGATTTAATTGTTCAATTATGATGTCAGCTGAATATACATGATCAACCCAACTAGGAACATCTTCAACCCTATATTTTTTAGAATCCCCAGTTATAGCATCTAAAATAACAACACCATTAATCTCTTTTTTTAACCCAACAGCTTTATACTTAATTGTAGGAACAATCCAATAGGGATTTCCTTCATTATCAATTTCAAAATTAGCATCATCAAAAATAGTAGTTGGATAACTTATCCGTAATTTACGATACAAATTTTCAAAAAAGGAAGCACTAGGCATATATTTCATTCCTTTATCCATAGTAATTAAATTAGCTTCTCCCGTCACTGAATCTACTGTAATATACCCTTTTATACCCTCTTTTCTATTCGTAAGATATTTAATAAATCCAGCATATTCTATTGGTGTAACTCTTAAAATTTTATCATTATAATTAATTTGCGTATACAAATCACTAACATAAAATTGACTTACCCACTCAGTTGCTTGCCCCATTTTTCTATCCCCAAGTTTTTCACTACTTGCTTTATCAAGCAAAGGTATTTTAGAAAAATCTACTGGTGCAACATCCTGAACAAAAGAATGTGTTTCATCTACAACAATTCTTCTTGCATACTCCTCTGCATTAAAAAAAGGGGAACAAAAGATATTAAGAATTAAAATAGCTAATCCTACTAAACAACCTCCAACAATATAATATGTAACCCATTTTGGAGTCCTTACATTTACATATCTTTTCACCATCCCTTTTAAAAGAGATGAATATAGCAAAATACTGATAGCAAATATAGATAATATGGCTAAATATGTCCAAAATAAGGGACTACTTAAATTAAGAGGTGGAAGCATTACATACCATAGAAAAAATGCAACAAAACCAATAAGAACCCCCGATAATATTTTATTTTTCAAAGCAATTCCTTCTTTCTTCATTTATATTTTATGTGAAACCTTATCAATTCTTAATAATGGACAAGTTGTACATCGAAAAGCTCCACCATCTTTAGCAGTTTCTGCAAGCATTACTGGAAGAACCAAAAAACCATACTCTTGTAAAACTTTTTGCAACCGTTCATGACTTTCATTTACAATTACACATTTTTTATCAATAACAAATACATTTGTTGCCAAAGAAAATTGTTCTTCTTTTGTAATTTCAATTTTTTCAAAATCTTTTAGTAATGCATATGAGGCATCATCCAACCCATCTTTATAAACAATAGCTAATCCCTCATCAACAATTGTAAAAACAACATCTAAATGCAAAAAAGTTGGTTTCAAATAAAGCGGAATAATTTCATATTGATCATCTAAAACGCTTTTTAAAAAATTTACACCATCCAAATTCGTTCTCTCACTAATACCAACATATATTTTATTCTTATCAACTAAAACATCGCCGCCTTCCAAATAAATATCTGATGGAACCTGAACAATTTTTTTCTGATCTAAGGAAGAAATAATCTTATCCCAACCATCAATAGCTTTTTTTCTATTTTCCTTCTTCATATTAGAAATAAAAAATGTATCCCCAATAACAAAAGCTAAATCTCTAGTAAACATTTGTCCTTTTACCCCATCTACTTGATCAGCTACTAAAAGTTCTATACCTCTACTTTGTAAAACTTCCCAAAAATACTTTTGCTCTCTTAAAATATCTTCTTTAGTAGGAACTCCACCATTCTCTTTATAATACTTAATCGTTTCATTATTAATAGCTACTTTATTTTCATCATAATAATCAGCTTTACAAACAACCACTTTTTCTAATTTACTATACTCATTTGTAATATTTATTTCCATTGTACACCTCAAATTTATTTTACCATAGAAAAAGCAAATCTAAAATAGATTCACTTAAACTCCAACACTCATCGTTTCAGGCAAAGTACTTCCTCCATCAATAACAAATTCGTGACCAGTTATATAACTAGATTCATCACTTGCTAAAAAAGCCGCTAGTTCACCAAGTTCTTCAATCGTTCCTAATCTTTTCATAGGAATTGCAGCTGCAATCCCATCAATAACAGCTTTTGGATTTTCACTATCTGTATCACGACTAATGCCTTCTACCATTGGTGTTAAAATATAACCTGGTAAAATAGCATTACTTCTTATGTGATCTGCCACAAGTTCAACAGCTAAAGCCTTAGAAAAGCCCATAATAGCAGCCTTCGTCGTCGCATAAGCTACTTCACCACTATCTGCCACACGTGGACCTGTTACACTAGATAAATTAACAATACTTGATGCACTATTCTTTTTCATAAAAGGAACAACAGCTTTAGTAACATTCCAAGTCCCTTTAATATTTACATCAAAATGAAAATCTCTTACTTCGTCACTCATACTTTCAAAAGGTTCTAATCTTGCAACTCCTGCATTATTAACCAAAATATCAATTTTCCCCATATTTTGAGCAACATCCTCAACACATTTCAAAACATTATCATAATCACGAATATCTACTTTATAACCATAAATCTTTGCTTCTGGATAATCCTTTTTTAAATTAAGAATGGTATCATCTACTTCATCAGCATAATCTAAAATAGCAATATGAGCACCATACTTTAAAAAGACCTTAGCAATACCTAAACCATTTCCCATTGCTCCCCCAGTAATAACAGCTACTTTTTCTTCTAATTTTTTCATTCTATCTCACCTATTTTAAGAATAGCACAAAAAAGAAGGAAAGAAAATGCTCTTAACAGTAACTTAACATTAAATATTGTTACATCAAAGGAGCAAAAAGTCTTAATATAGCTTGCCATATAGCCTTAAAGAATTTAGGAGTAGCCTCTTTTAAAGGAACTTCATGACTTACCTTTATGGCATCTTCTACATCTTTTTTAATGTCCTTAATACATTCTACCCCTTCCATATAAATGCCACATTCAAAGTGTAAATAAAGACTTCGATAATCAAGATTAATTGTTCCAACAGTTGCCATAAAGTCATCTGCTACAAATACCTTAGCATGAACAAATCCAGGGCTATACTTATAAATTTTTACACCGCCTTGAACCAAAAGTTCTAAATAGGATTCAGATAAAGTATAAACTATTTTTTTATCAGGAATCCCTGGAATAACGATTCTGACATCTACACCTCTTTTCGCCGCTAAAGATAAGGCATTTAAAACATCTGTATCAATAATTAAGTAAGGCGTAAATATATAAACATACTTTTGAGCTTGATTAATAATATTAAGATAAATATCTTCCCCTGTTAATTCATTATCTAAAGGTGTCTCTCCATAAGGAACAACAAATCCATCTTTATTCCTTGTTTTAACACTTCTTTTAAATTTATAAAGATCTTCATCTTCGGCATGAAAGGCATTCCATATCGTCAAAAACATAACCGTATAATTCCATACAGCCTCTCCAACAACTTTAATCCCATTATCTTTCCAATGTCCATGGGGACTATTTAAATTAATATATTCATCAGATATATTAATTCCTCCTGAAAAAGCAACTTTACCATCAATAACTAAAATTTTACGATGATCCCGATGATTCATGATAATACCAGAAACGGGAGCTAACTTATTAAATACAACACATTTAATTCCTTTCTTTTCTAACTCCTTATCATAAGCATCATCTAAAGTAGCAATACATCCTGCATCATCATATATAACTCTAACATCAACACCTGACTTTGCCTTCTTTTCCAAAATTTTTAAAATACTATTCCACATTAACCCCTGACTAATAATAAAATATTCTAAAAAGATAAAATCTTCTGCCTTCTCTAATTCACGTATCATTTCATCAAATACAAGTTCCCCTAAAGGGTAATAAGTAATATCATTCTTTTTAGTAACAGGAAAACCAGCAAAATCACTAATATACCTTAAGCGGCTGTTATTTTGAAATTCTTCTCTAATTCTTTTATCTTGCACAAAATACTTTTTATTCTCTTTTTCACTAGTCAAAATTTGTTTTAAAACTTTACTATTTAACTTATTTTGAGCTAAAACAATAAACATTAATGTCCCAAAAACAGGAAACAATAAAAGGATAATAATCCATGGTAAAGTAGCAGAATAATTTTTACTATTCTTAATAAAGTAAACCACCAAAATTATTTTTACAAAACCAAACAACAAATTAAAAAACCATAATTTCTCAATCAAAAAAGCATATATAATAAAAGATAAAGAAAGTTGTAAAATAAGTCCAATAGCAACAACTAATCCTCTTTTAATGACCTCTTTCATAAAACGTATTCTCTCCCCCATTCTTATATTCATGATCTTTCCAATACCACCATTTTAGTTTTTCTTCCTCATGAGTAGAATTTTCTGCATAATATATACACATACGAAACAAATAAAGCTGACATTTATCCACTTCCATCTTTTTCAAGCGACAATCTTCCTTATATAAATCTTCTGCTTTTTTTCCCACTAAGTCTTCTACACAAGTAATTCCCATTTTCAAAAATGAAGCCTTTGTACGCATCCCAACATTAGGAATAGTAATTAAATCTGTCAATTATATCACCAACTTTTAATTCATTTTAACACACAAATCGGTGGTTTACAATTTTATTGAAATCCCCGAAAAAGAATAATATAATAAAAATAGATAATAATAAAGATTATCAAGAAAGAAGGAAAATTTATATGAAAGCACAGGAAATAAAGAACATAACTTGCATAGGTTCTGGAGTAATAGGATATAGTTGGGCCCTTTATTTTTCTCTAAAGAATCTATTTACAGTCGTCTATGATATATCAGATGAAGCATTGCAACTAGCACAAAAAAGAGTTTCTAGCAGCCTAGAACAATTAGTAAAAAATAATGTCATTTCAAAAGAAGAAAGCCAAAACATTGAAAAAAGAATCATTTATACAACAGATATGAAAAAAGCAGTTACTGATGCTGAGTTTATTGTTGAATCAGCCCCAGAAGATTATGAAATCAAAAGAAATATTGTAAAAGAAATTGAAGACTACGGAAAAAGTGATGCCATTATTGTCAGTTCTACCAGTGGCTTATTAATCACAGAAATTGCTAAGTATGCCAAATATCCTGAACGTTTTATTGGAGCACATCCTTATAATCCACCCCATTTAATTCCTTTAGTTGAAATTACCAAAGGGGAAAAAACAAGTGATGAAGTAATAGAAATTGCTAAGAATTTTTATAAGCAAATTGGCAAAGAACCTATAGTTTTACAAAAAGAAGCACTAGGATTTATATGCAATAGAATTCAAATGGCCTTATATCGCGAAGTATGTGACTTAGTTATGCGTGGCGTATGTACAATCGAAGACGCTGATAAAGCTGTCACCTATGGACCTGGTCTTCGCTGGGGAATCATGGGTCCAAGTCTTGTTTTTCAACTAGGCGGAGGAGAACATGGTATAGAAGGAATTATGAAACATTTAATGCCATCAATTAATTTATGGTTAAATGACATGGCTGACTTCAAAGAATTTCCACCTGCATTTACTGAAGTAGCCAAACAAGGGGTAAATGAAGAAATAAAAAACAGAGATGCAAGTATTGGTAATGATAATAAAAGTTTAGCAGAATATCGAGATAAAATGTTAATTGAATTATTAAAATTACATAATAAATTATAAAAAATAGCGATTATATTAAAGTCGCTATTTTTTCTTACAATCTTCATAAGTGTCAAGAATAACTTTACAGACAAACTCTTGATCATCAACATCTAATTTATACATTGTTTTTGCCCCTTTATACGGAATTTCTTCTGGTAAAGCATACACTTTATTATGTGCTGTTTTTTTCACTAACAATCTACCATCATAAATTCCGCCAAACAAAACAGATTTATAATAAAGAAGATACTCCCCCATCATAGGTCGGCATGTGATATATTCCATAACATCTAATTTTTCTAAAATATATTCTTTACATTCCTTTGTAGTAGACATTTTATTACCTCCAATAATTTGTAACAGTATTTAAACTTGCACCATTACTATAATCAAACACTGACTTAATTGCTTTTTCAATATCAAATGCATTAGCATGAAGGCTTTTTTCTTCTATATTATATTTTGTAACAGCCCAATTAAAGACAGCCCCTCCAATATTTAAAACTCCAGCATAATCAATGGCCCAAGAGCTTACAGTAATAATAGGGCCCAAAAAGTTATTCAATCTAGCAAAATCATTTTCTGGAATTTCATTAATAAAACGTGTTATTGTTGTATGATGTGAACCCCAAATTGGAGACATCAATAAAAAATGTAATATAAAAATCAAG
>CAOOMX010000037.1 GCA_948497845.1 uncultured Bacilli bacterium
AATAAAATTTTATCATTCTTTTTATTTAGTGTGAACCTTAAAGGTATTATAATCATAATTCTTCTTTTTTATTTTTTGTCTATTGCTATTCCTAATTCTTTTAATTGAATCTCATCAACTGTATTTGGACATTCGCTCATTAAATCAGAAGCACTAGCCGTTTTAGGGAACGCTATTACATCTCTTATATTTTCTGTTTCTGTTAAAAGCATTACTAGTCTATCTAGTCCAAAAGCAATTCCACCATGTGGAGGTGTTCCGTATTTTAACGCATCTACAAAGAAACCAAATTTTTCTCTAATCTGTTCAGGTGTTAGTTCTAATGCTTCAAACATTTTCTCTTGAACTGCTTCGTCATGTATACGAACAGATCCTCCACCTGCTTCATAGCCATTTATTACAATGTCATAGGCTTTAGAATAACAATGTGCTTTATCATTAAGAAGTTTATCTACATCTTCATCCTTTGGAGAAGTAAATGGGTGGTGTGTAGCCATGAAACGATTTTCTTCTTCACTCCATTCGAAAGCTGGAAAATCTGTTACCCAAAGTAGTTTGTAATCACCTTCTTTAATGAGATTTAAATCACGAGCTAATTTGCACCTTAAAGCTCCAAGGGCAGTCTTTACAATGCTTTTTTTATCACTAATAATAAATACCATGTCATTTTTTTCTAATTTTAATCTATTTATTAAGGCATTTAATTCATTTTCACTTAATAATTTAGCAATAGAACCTGTTACTTCATCTTCATATTTGATATAAGCTAAACCTTTTGCTTTGTATGTCTTTACATAATCTGTTAATTTATCTATTTCTTTTCTAGAGTAATTAGCTGCACAATTTTTAGCAACAATAGCATTTATTATTCCACCATTGTCAATATTGCTCTTTAAAAATTCAATTCCAGTATTGATAAAAACTTCAGTAATGTCTTCAATTGGAAGGTCAAATCTTAAATCAGGCTTATCACTACCATATTTATCTATAGCATCATCATATTTCATTTTCATAAGTGGTAAGCTTATATCTATTCCTTTTATTTCTTTAAAGACATGCGCTACTAGTTTTTCCGCTGTAGCCATTACATCAAATTCATCTACAAAAGACATTTCCATATCAATTTGAGTAAATTCTGGTTGTCTATCTGCTCTTAGATCTTCATCTCTAAAACATCTTGCTATTTGAAAATACTTTTCCATTCCTCCAACCATCAATAATTGTTTGAATAATTGTGGTGATTGTGGAAGCGCATAAAACTTTCCTTTACTAACACGTGATGGAACAAGATAATCTCTAGCCCCTTCTGGTGTACTTTTGCATAAAATAGGTGTTTCTACTTCAATAAAGTCTTCCTTATCTAAGAAATTACGTACTGCTAAAACAATTTTATGTCTGGTGATTAATTTTTCGCTTAAACTATTTCTTCTTATATCTAAGTAACGATACTTTAATCGAGTATCTTCTAATGCTGTTGTAGAATCACTTATTTCAAATGGTACTTCTAATGATTTATTTAATAATACTAAGTCTTCTACTTCAATTTCTATTTCTCCACTTTTTAAAGTTTCATTTTTCTTTTCTCTTTCTACTACTTTTCCTCTTGCTTTTATTACATATTCATTTTTTAAAGTTTCTGCCAACTCATATGCAGTTGTATTAGGACGTATAACAAGTTGTACAATTCCAGATCTATCTCTTAAATCAATAAATAGTAATCCTCCAAGATTTCTTTTTTTAGCTACCCAGCCATATACTTCTACTACTTCTCCTACTCTTTTTATATTAAGTGTAGTATTCATTATTTTTTTCATTCTATCCTTCCTTTCAATAAAAATAAAAATCCTAGAATGTAAGGACGATGATTCGCGGTGCCACCTTACTTCATAGGATTCTATGCTCTTTTTTTCTTTAACGCAGAATTACGCTTTATTTAACGTTTGCCTGTCTTTTCTAGTAAATATTCTTGTTAATTTTCCACCTAGCATTAACTCTCTATAAAGCTTCCTTACTGTACTTTTTTCAAACAAATAAATGATATATTCATATTAAACTCTTTTTTTATTTTTGTCAATATACTACTTATTTTTACTATCTATTGCTATAGTTATAGGTCCATCGTTTTCAATTTTGACAAGCATTTCTGCTCCAAAGATACCCGTTTCTACAGGAAGTAATTGGCTTAATTTTTGATTAAATTCTTCATAAAGTTTAATTGCTTGTTCTTTATTTAAAGCATTTATATATGATGGACGATTGCCTTTTTTGGTATCTGCAAATAGTGTGAATTGACTAATGGATAATATAGAACCTCTTACATCTAAAACAGACTTGTTCATAATGCCTTCTTCATCATCAAAAATACGTAAATTTATTACTTTTTTTATCATATAATCAATATCTTCACTGGTATCACTTTCAGTAAATCCTACTAGTATCGTTAAACCATGAGAAATACTTCCTACTACTTTATTATCTACAAGTACACTACTATTTCTACTTCTTTGTATTACTACTCTCATTTTCTTCCATCCTTTATTTTAATGTATTTGTTACTTCTGTTATATTATGTATCTTTTGTAAATAATTACATATATTTTCTAATTCATCTTTATCTTTAATGCGTATTGTTAATTCATAGGCTAATGTTCCATTATAGTCTATGGAGTTACATGATTTTACTATGGCATCTTTTTTTCCTATTTCTGTAATTATTTCTGCTAATAAATTTTTATCTGTATTTGTATAAATATATAGTTTAGTAAAGTAAAAATTTGTTGTATTTGTATTCCATGTTACATTTACGATTCTTTCATCTTTTCCTTTTATATTTGGGCAATCCTTTTTATGTATAGTTATTCCTTGTCCTTTAGTAATAAAGCCTAAGATAGCATCGTTTTTTACTGGCATACAACATTTAGCTAAATTTACCATGATGTTTTCTGCTCCTTCAACTAAAATATCACTTTTATAATTTATTTTGGGAGTGGTAGCCTTTCTTTCAAAGAAAGCATCTAAAACCATTGTTTTTTCTTCGTTTGTTAAATTAATGATATATCCTGCTGTATATCTTAAAGATCCAATAGATAGATATATTTCTTCTAAATCCTTTACCTTTAAATCCTTGCATATCTTATTTATTTTTTCATTTGTTAATGCTTCACTAAAAGATAGTTTTCTTTTTCTTAGTTCTTTTTCTAATATGTCTTTTCCTTTAATAATATAATCTTCTCTATCTTGCTTGCTAAAGAAGGCTTTTATTTTATTTCTTGCTTGATTTGTTTTAACAAAATTTAACCAATCTTTATTAGGCGTAGCAGTTGCATTGGTATTTATTTTTATAATGTCTTCATTTTTTAATTCAAAAGATAATGGTACAATAGCATCATTTACTATGGCCCCAACTGTTGTATCCCCAACTTTAGAATGAATTCGATAAGCAAAATCAATTGGTGTACTTCCACTAGGTAATTCTACAACATCTCCTTTAGGGGTATAAACATATATCATATCGGCGAAGATATCACTGCTTATAGCTTGCTTAAACTCAGCATCTTCATTGTTTGTATTGGCTTCAATTACATTTCTAAAAAGTTCAAGCTTTTGTTCCATAATATTTTGAATCTTTTTAGCGCCTTTTTCTTTATAGGACCAGTGACTGGCTATCCCTTTTTCTGCTATTTCATCCATTTCATATGTTCTAACTTGTATTTCAAATACTTTTCCTGATACACCAAAAACAGTTGTGTGTAAAGATTGATACATGTTTTCTTTAGGACTAGCTATATAATCTTTAAAACGCTTTTGCATTGGTCTAAATCTAGAATGAATTAAACCTATCGCTGTATAACATTCACTTTCTTGCTCAACAAAGATTCTTAATGCTAATATATCATATATATTATCCCATTTTTTTCCATTGTTTAATTTGTTATATATACTATATACACTTTTAACGCGACCCTTAATTTCAAATTTAATTCCAGCATCTGTAAGTAATTCTATAAGACTTTCTTTCATTTCATTTAAGCAATCAGTTAATTCTTCAACAGTATCATTTAGTTTCTCTAGAATGTCATTGTATACATTTGGTTTTAAATAGTATAATGATAAATTTTCAAGTTCACTTTTTATGGAATTTATCCCTAATCTATGAGCAATGGGTACTAGGACTTCCATTGTTTCAGTGGCTTTTTCCTTTTGCTTTTTGGGATTTATTGCCCAGTTAGTGCGCATATTATGTAGGCGATCTGCTAGTTTTACATATAAAACACGTACATCCTCAGCTAAGCCTACCAAAATTTTTCTTAAATTAAAGACAGATGAATCACTATTATCAGGTAACTCTAATTTGTTTATTTTGGAAACTGAATTAACGATTTTTGCTACTTCACTACCAAATGCTTCTTCTATATCTTCATAAGATTTTGAACCATTATTTATCACTTCATGTAAAAGCGCTGCTATAATCGTTGTATCATCAACATTTAAATCAGCTAATATACTAGCGACTTCTAAAGGGTGGGTAATAAAATCATCACCACTTAGCCTTTTAGCCCCGTCATGCTCTTTTTGGGCATATTCATAAGCTCTTTTTATTTCATCTATATTTTCGCGCATAACTAGTTTTGCTTCTAAATCATTAAATGTAATCTTTTTTGTCATTTTTTTCTCCTGTTTTTCTTTTTGTTTTATTAAGAATATATTTCTTAACATATATTTAATTATATAACATATTTATGAAATTAGCGAGGTGTATATGGCAAATTGTCGAAATGTATTTTTAAAATCTACTTTTATTTTAATTATTAGTGGTTTTTTTACTAAAGTTATTGGTTTTGTTATTCGTATTGTTTATACCAGAATTATAGGTCCATATGGCATTAGTTTATTTTCTATTGCAATGCCTACATATTCTTTATTATTAACCATTTCTACCCTTGCTTTACCTATTGCCATATCGAAGCTAGTAGCTGAAGAAAAGGGTCGTAGTATTCGTATTCTTACTTCTGCAACAACGATTATTTTAATTGTTAATTTTCTTTTAATTTTCCTTGTCTTATTTACAAAAGATTTCATCGCTTGTACCTTATTAAAAGAACCTAAAGCTGCTTTTATCTTAGTGGCTATGGCTCTTACGCTTCCTTTTGTTTCTATTTCTAGTGTTTTAAAAGGTTACTTTGCTGGTAAACAAAATTTAACTCCTCATGCTACTAGTAATGTTATTGAACAAATTGTACGTCTTATTATTATCCTTCTGGTTCTACCTATTCTTATGAAAAAAAGTGTTATGCATGCTGTTATAGGTCTAATTTTACTCACTATTATTTCAGAAATTAGTAGTATTATTGTCTTCTTTTTCTTCTTACCTAAAAAAATACACTTTAAAAATTATACTATAGGGCCTAGTAAATCCATCACTAAAAATATCTTAGATATTTCTGTTCCCACAGTTTCGGGTCGAATTATCGGTAATATTGGTTATTTTTTTGAACCTATTATCTTGACGCATCTTCTTTTAGCTAGCGGCTATACAAGTTCTTATATTTTAGCTGAATATGGTGCTTATAACGCTTATAGTATATCTCTTCTTACTATGCCTTCTTTTTTCATTGCGGCCATAAGCACTTCCCTTCTTCCTGAAATTAGTAAGTTTAACGCAGAAGGTAAAACAGAAGTTGTAAAAAGACGTATTAAACAAGGCCTTTTATTTGCTTTTTTTATCGGTGTCTTTTTCTCTTTAGTTATTTTCTTGTTTCGAGATCAACTTTTATTTACCCTTTATAAAACAACAAATGGAAGTGATTATATTAAGATACTAGCTCCTTTTTTTGTTTTGTTTTATTTAGAAGGTGTTTTAACATCTAGTCTGCAGGCTTTGGGGCAAGCAAAAACGACTATGAAAATCTCTTTATGGGGTGTAATCGTTAAATTAATTATCTTAGCCGTTTTTTCTTTATGCCATATTGGCCTTTATAGTTTAGTTCTTTCTGAAATTATTAATATTTTATTTGTTGTCTTTTTTAACTTTTATTTTTTAAAGAAAGCTATTTAAATTACATTTCTTCTTTATATAAAGCTTTATAAATTTTATTTTTAGAAAGGAGTTTTGTATGTGTACCACTAGCTACAACTTTTCCTTTATCAATAACATGGATAATATCCGCATCTATAATTGTAGATAAACGGTGTGCTACAATGATAATTGTATGATCCTTTACTAGATTATCTATCGCCTTTTTTATCTTGGATTGAGAAGCATTATCTAGGGCACTTGTTGCTTCATCAAAAAGAATGATTTTACTATTTTTTAGTAATGCTCTGGCTATAGCTAGTCTTTGCTTTTGCCCTCCGCTTAAGTTTACTCCACCTTCTCCAATAATGGTGTTATATTTATTTGGTAAAGACATAATATATTCATCAATCTCTGCCGTCATACAAGCTTCTCTTATTTTTTTTAAGCTTAGTTTTTCATTTACTATTTTTAAATTATCTAAAATAGATTTATTAAATAAAAATGGATCCTGACGGATAATAGCAATATTTTTACGTAAGGCTTCTTCACTAAAATCATATAACGGTGTATCATCTATTAATATCACCCCTTCATTAGGTTCAAAATAACGTAAAAGTAAATTAAAAATAGATGTTTTTCCTTGTCCTGACTTTCCTACAATAGCTATCTTTTTCTTTGGTTCAATGATTAAATTTAAATTTTCGAATATTGCTGCTTCTTCATTGGCATACTTAAAATTAATATTTTTAAACTCTATCAATCCATCAATATTTGTCTTCTTTACAGTACCAAAATGCTCATCTTCATATAATCTATTATTTAAAATTTCATCTATCCTTTCTACGGATACTTTCATTTTTTGAAAGGAAGTTGAAAAGTTCATCATCCAATCAATTGTATTCATGAATTTATATAAATAATATGTTATAGACATTACAAAGGCAAAAGAGGTTTTAGAAAAATATATAAGAAGTATACATGTAATAAAAACAACTGCTTCAAAAATGGCATTTAAAGTACTTACTACTGCCCAATAATTTCTTTCTACAATCATCTGCTTATTTGTTTTGTAATAGATGCCTCTTATGGTGTTTTTAATAGATAGATTTAATTTCTCTCTAATCCCTAAAGCTCTAATTTCTCTTATTCCTCTTATATTTTCATTTACTTCTGCAACAGCTTTGTCTTTTTCTTTGGTAATCTCTTTTTGGGCTTTTTTTATTTCAGGCATAAATTTCTTTGAAAAGAAGAAAAAACCTATTAAATAAATGATTACTTCTAAAGCTACAATCCATGAATTAAAACATATGTATATAAATACTATTAAACTTGTCCATAAAGCAATAAAGGTTCTTAATAAATTTTGAAATGCTTCTCTAATCGTTGATGCATCAGAAGTAATACGATTGATAAATTCTCCACTTGTCTTTTCTTCAAATGCTCTTGCTGGTAATAAACCTACTTTATGATATACATCATAATTTATTTTTTCCATCACATTATTAGATACTTTCTGTATACAAATTTGACCAATACGATTAAATACTAAATCATCTAATGTTCCTATTATTAAATAAAATACTATGATGAGAATCGCGCTTGAAAATGCTCCAATAGCTGTTTTATCAATAGCAAGCCCCATAAAATAACCATATAATACTCCTAATATTGAGGAGATAAAAATTAAAATTATACCTTTTATAAGTAAGTTTTTTTCTGCTTTATAATATTTTTTTAAAAACCTATACATATCTTTATATTTCATTATTAATCACCCTTTTTTATTTCTTGTTTTAATTCATATAAATAATTTAATGCTTCTATTGGTGTCATATTCATAGGATCAATCGCTTCTAACTTGTTTTTTAAAAGATCTTCTTTTTTAGGCTCTTCTATAAAATCCATTCTTAGCTGTACTTTATCCTCTTCAGTTGTTTGTTTTTTCTTATTCGTTTCATATTCATTTAATATGGTTTGGGCTCTTTCAATTAGTTTATCAGGCATATGTGCAAGTTTAGCTACATGTATTCCATAACTTTTATCAACTGAGCCATTCTTTACTTTATGCAAGAAAGTTATTGTATCGCCTTGTTCAATGGCACTTACATGAACATTTTTGATATTATGATACTTTCTTTCTAATTTTGTTAATTCGTGATAGTGAGTGGAAAAAAGCGTAATAGCATGAATATTTTCACTAATATATTCTAAGATAGCTTGTGCTAAACTCATACCATCATAGGTAGCTGTTCCTCTACCTAATTCATCAAATAATATTAAACTTTTATCTGTAGCTCCAATAATTGCATTTCTAGCTTCTTTCATTTCAACCATGAATGTTGATTCGCCACTTACCAGATCATCACTGGCCCCTATACGTGTAAATATTTTATCTATAATAGGTAGTTCAGCTTTTTTAGCAGGAACAAAAGAGCCTATTTGAGCCATAATAACAATAATGGCAAGTTGTCGCATATAGGTAGATTTACCACTCATATTAGGCCCTGTAATTAAAAGTGTATCTGTTTTGTTTTCTAAAATACAATCATTTACTACATATTCACTTTTACTAACGATTTCTACAACGGGGTGTCTTCCATCAATAATTCTTATGTTTCCTTCTTCGTTTAAGCTAGGCTTAACTAAATTGTATTCTTCGCTACATACCGCAAGAGATGTTATAGCATCAATATCACTTATTATATTAGCTGTATTCTTTAGTTTTATTACCTCCTTTTTTAAAGTACTTTTTATATCACAAAATAATTTATACTCCAATTCAATAATCTTTTCTTCTGCATTCAAAATCATGGCTTCTTTTTCTTTTAAATCTGGAGATATATAACGTTCACAGTTTGTAAGTGTCTGTTTTCTAATCCATCCCCATTCTTCTTTAATTTGATTCTTTTGCCCATTAGAAACTTCTATAAAATAACCAAAAACTTTATTAAAACCTACTTTTAATGTTTTAATGCCAGTTTGTTCTTTGATACTTGCCTCAAATTGAGCAACAAAGTCTTTGCCACCACTACGTATACTTCTTAATTCATCTAATTCTTCATTGTATCCAGACTTAATTATATTTCCATCATGAATAGAAATCGGTGGATTTTCATCAATTGCACTTTCTAATAATTGATATATTTCATTATGGGTATTTAATTCATAATTAAACCCTATTTGGGTAATGATTTCCTTAATTTTAGGTAATACCTTTAAGCTTCTTTTTAATTGTAATAAATCCCTAGCATTTAAAGAACCATTTATAATTTTACCTGCAAGTCGTTCAATATCATAAACTTCATATAAATTATTTCTTAATTCATCTTTCAAAATAAATTCATTATTTAAAATTTCAATCTTTTCATATCTTGCTTCAATAGCTGTTTTATTTTTTAATGGATTTAATACCCATGATTTTAATTTTCGGCTCCCCATGGCTGTTTTACACTTGTCTAACAGCCATACGAGAGAATAGGTTCTTTCTTTTAATCTTATCGTCTCTACTAATTCTAGGTTACGTATGGTATGTACATCCATTTCTAAAAAGTTAGCTTTTTTAATGTATTCTACTTTATCTATTAAACTTAAATCTTTTAATTGTCTTTGGTCCAGATAATAGAATAAATGCATGACTCCACTTTTAGCTCTTACATCGATTATACTATCAAATAATGCTTTGTATTTTGTTTCTAGAATATCTTCTGATATGGTTACTTCAATTCCATATGTATTTTTTAATGTATCTATTAATTCAGTATTTAAATTGTCCAACAATACTACTTCTTTAATATTATAATTTAGGATTTCATTCATTAGTTTCTCTAAATTATTTTCTATTGTTAAACTAGCTAAATATCCTGTTGATATATCCATAATCGTTAAGATAATTATATCTTGAAAAAACAATACACTAGCTATATAAGATGCGTCTTTATCACTTAATAAATCGTTATCTGTAATCGTTCCTTTACTAAATACTTCAGTTACACCACGTTTTACCATTCCTTTGGTATTTTTAGCATCTTCTAATTGTTCACAAATGGCTACTCGATAACCTTTATTTACAAGCTTTTCTATATATGTTTTTACTGTATGATGCGGCACTCCACACATTGGTACTTTTTCATCCAAGCCTGCTACACGCCCCGTTAAAGTTAGTTCAAGTTCTCTTGATGCTGCTAGTCCATCTTCAAAAAATAATTCATAAAAATCCCCTAAACGATAAAAAAGTAACTCGTTTGGATATTTATCTTTAATTTCCATATATTGTTGCATCATTGGACTTAAACTTTTTCTGTCTACTTCACTTCTTTTCATAACTCTTACTCCCTTTTGTAATTATAACACGTTTTTAGAAATTAGAAAAAGGAAATCTACTCTTACACTTTTTTATAGTTAGTTAATTTGGCATAATTCTTTTACATAATTATATAATTCACTATTTTGGGAAAAGTCAGCTTTAGCATAAAAATCAACAATGACTTTTTCTTTCATAGACTGTACATCTTTGCTATTTTCACTTTTATATACAAAAATTGAAGTACCACCATGTTCTTTAATATATTTCATTGCATAATAGTCTGTTAGTCCATCTCCAATATATATGATACTAGAACAATCATCCATTCCATTTTTCTCTAAAATCTCTTTTATGGCAACAACTTTGTTTTCATCACTCATTAAAAAATCAACTCCAGTGGCTTCATGTTCTTGATTATAAGAAAAAACGGTTGCATAAATCTCTTTAAAATATGACGAAATGACTGTTTTTTCCAAAAAGACTTTTACTCCTGAACTCAATAAATAATTACTAATATTATTTTGACATAGCATGTTTAAAAACTCTATTACTCCGTCATTATATTCAACTCTATCATAACCTAAAGAAAAATTTTCATCGGTCAATTTAAAACCTGCATTTTTAATGGTCTCAAAATATATATCATAGACAGCTTCATATAAACCAATATTTTTTGTCTTAGATCTTTTTTGTAATAATTCTAAAAACTGGGTATTATGTGCACCATCTTTCATACCACTTTTTTCTAAAATTTCAAACTTAGGTATTGAATATGGAGTTAATGTTCCATCAAAATCATAAATAATAATTCTTTTCATTTAAACCTCTTTCTTAAATTTATTTAATAGCATGTATAAAGTATATAATAATCAAAAATAAATAACAACAGGCTTTAGTAATTTCAAAAAAATCTTTCTACATACATTTGCTATAGATCAAAGTAAAAACAGGCTTAAATCATTCTTGTACAAAAATTTTGCCTGTTTTTCTATTATTCATCTTTCCTCTTTTTTTGATGAGACTAGGTCACATCTTTTCCTCTTTAATTCCTTATATTTGCTTTGTAGCTTGTCTTGCACCGCAAGGACACGTAGACGAGCTTAATGGCAAAGCTACAGTTCTATTCTATATGGGTCTGACTGTGTCCCTGACCCTCCTGATAACTTTGCACCTGATACCAAATTAAAGGTAGGACGTATTTCAAAGTATCCAAACACATTACTGCGAGCTATGTACCCTGTATAATAGACACGGAACACTCCGTCCGAAATGGATGATATGCGACTTATAGACCAATAATTTTTTTTAATTGACATCCAGTTACTAGCCGTTGCTTCTCTATAATCTTTTTCATTTTCATCATATCCAGGATAAGTCCAGTAAGTAGGCGTTGATGCATAATAATATTCATTTAAATATGGTAATCCTATTTTGGCATTGTATGTTGCGCTAATCTTATTTGCTCCTACTTCATAGTCATATGCTGTTTTGGCATTTAAACTACGCATTTCAATATATGGACCGCCTCCTACATTCCATGTTGTTGTTGCTATTTTATTGGTCCATGTTGTTCCTAGATTTGTTAGGAATGTTCCATTTAAGCTTCTTGTATTTAATGTACTTTTACTCCATGTATTATCTTTACTACTTGATGATCCACTCCAATAAAAGGTGTTAGCAGTTGTTGACTGTGCTTCGGTTCCTATTTCTGCTGTTGTTGCATATGTTGCGTGGATTAATTTTACTTGATCTCCAAAAACTCCGATGATTCGGTATAGATTCGCACTTGGACATGTACTAGCTGTAGAACCAAAGCACACATAATTATTTGGGTTCGCTCCTGCATATCTATATGAATTATCCCCTGCGCCATTTGCTAGGGATGATGTATGATAATAGATTCCATTTGATCCTTGACTTGTATATAAAGATTTTACTTTGGCTGCTAATGTCGTTGTACTTGCACTGGTTGTTACACTTTTACTTACTACTGTTGATTCTTTTCCACTACTGTCTACTACCTTTACTCTTATACTATAATTCGTTTTACTAAACAAATTATTAAATGTGTAACTGTTTGTTGTTGCTGTTGTTGTACTAGTTGTCCATGTACTACCTCCATCTTTGCTATACATATATTTTGCTATATTACTACTTCCCTTTGTTGCACTCGCATTAACTGTAATTGAATTTGATGTTTGACTTGTTGATGTTATACTTGCTGTTGGATTTACATAATCAGTTGTTACTGATACACTATATACACTTGATTCTCTATTATTGTTATCTACTACTTTTACTCTTATACTATATGATGTATTACTTGTTAATCCACTAAATGTATAACTATTAGTAGTTGATGTACTTGTTTGCGTTGTCCAGTTACTTCCTCCATCTTTACTATACA
>CAOOMX010000038.1 GCA_948497845.1 uncultured Bacilli bacterium
CTTCTATGGCATTTATCTTAGCTAATTCATATGTACTTAGTTGTTCGGTTGTTATATAAAATCTTCCATTTAATGTTTTACCCATATTTATATTTTGGTCACTATCTAAGTTTACTAATGTAACTTCAATATTCCAAGTTTGCTCTGTTGTTCCTGTTGTTTCTATTTCATAATCTGCACTTACTAGAAAACCTCCAGTACGAGTTGTAATATCAAAACCATTTTCTACTCTTTTTAATCCTGTGATATCTTCTACTTCGTTTCCATTTGGGTCTGTTACTTTTAATACTAATTCTGCTTGACCATCAACAGTAGAGTATACAAAATCATTATCATCGATGATGAAGAAAATATTATATTTACCCCTTGCTTCGTTTGTCGTATTATTTGCCTTTAGCGTAGCTGTGGCTGTTGTATTTCCCTTTAGACTTTCCATTCCTTCAGCAAAGTTTTCTAAAGTGGCATGAATACGAATTGGGTCTCCTGCATCAAAAGTCAAGGAATCTGTTGTTCCTGTTGATGCATTAATATTCGCATTTGTTCCTCCACCTAGGTCTGCTGCAAAATATGCGTATGTTGATCCAATAATTGTTAGTAATAATGTTAATATTCCTACTGTAGTTACAACTATTCTTTTTTTATTTTCTTTCACTTCATACCACTCCTTAAATAAGGTATGCGAAAATGTCATACCCTATTTTTCCCCATAGTATCAAAAAAAAAAAAAAAATCAAGATTTTTCTTGATTTTAGTGTTAGTATACTTTTTACATGAGAAGCATCATTAATTAAACTGCTATTTGGTATTTATTTTTTATTAAAAATCTGTTTTATATTTAAACCTTATGTATTTGCATTAAAATACCACTTCCTTTTGGAAATGGTATTTATTATAACAATAATTATTTCGTTGTTGCTTTTCTTCCTCTTTTAGGTTTTATTTCTTCCTTTATTTCTTTTGTTTTTCTAAAAATTGGAGTAATAACAAATTCATCTACATATAACATAATGAATGCCCAACAAGCAGAAAATAATATGTTAAAGATGATACTTGCATGATATCCCATTTCTGGAAATAACCATGAAAGTAAATAGATAAATGCAACATGTGTAGCAAAATAGTAAAGGGATAATTTTCCTAAAAAATCACTTATTTTACTCTTATTATATAATACTGCTATGTAATCTTTATTAATTAATAAGATAGTTGCAAATGTATAAAGTATTAAATCAGTTGTTACATTGTTCCACGGAATTCCTTTGAAACCATAGTAAATAAGTAACATTATAATTCCTATATGTAATAGGCTTAAACAAAACATTTCTATTTCACTAAATTCTTTTTCTTTAAAATACTCTATCACATTATACATAAGCATTCCTAAACTCATTGCTGCAAGTACTAATGCAAAACCATAAGGCATTAATGTATATGTTAATAATATTACTATCGGAGCAATTAATCCAATAAATAAATCTTCTTTAGCTGAAACAATATAATATAGTACTAATCCTGCAATAATAATTGCTGATACATACCATAAGGGTTCATTCCATAAAACAGATGATGAAACGGCTCCGATGGGACTAATTCCTAAAAATTCACTTAATGAATCCATAAAGATACTAAATATATTGGTTATATTTGTTTTAAGCATTAAGTTTCTAGCTATAAATGCAAATAATACGCCCCCTAAAACAGCAGGATATAATTTGCTAAAACGTTCTTTTGTAAATCTCCATGCTTTAATAGCATTATCTTCTTTTTTTGCTTCATTCTTTTTATGATGTCTCATTAAGAAATATCCTGCTAAAAAGAAGAAAAAGGCTAAGGTGTTACAGCCTGTAAAAACTAAAGTTTCATTGCTATCTTGCCATATAATATTATTTAAATTCGTTATTCCTAGAACAATTACTAATATTAAACTCCATAGTCCTATGGTAGATATTTTTTCTTTTTTCATAGCTCTTCTCCCTCCATAAAGTCTAAATCTAATAATCCAAATTTATTTAATAGATTATACATATTTTCTTGTATTTTTAATAGTTCCTCTTCTGTTAGTTCATCTATTTTGGCAAATCCTGTTACATCTTTTTTAGAAACAATTCCTTCTTTAAATTCTGCTTTAATATTATAGTCTATTTCATACTCTTCATTCTCTATTTTGAGAATACCTTTTCCTGTCATAGTCACATAATCTTTTTCAACTTCTGTTAAAATATCCAAAGCTAATTCTATTTCTGGTGTTTTTATTTCTATATTTATTTTTTCATCTATGACTTCAAAGTTTATTACTGTATCACCTGTGTTGATATTTATTTTATCTTGATTAATAATGATATTACCAAGTAAAACTTCATTTTGATAATATTCACCCTTTATTTCATCTTCTTTTACCCATATATTTATGTAATCATCAGCAAATGAAATAACAAATTTTTCACCATCATATTCTCCATTAATTTCATTACCATCTAAATCAAAAGAAAATGATTTTAATTGATTGGTAAATACATCTACATTAATTTTATATGTTCCTGTAGATATTGATGTGTATTCTATATCATATACATCTTGTAATTTACTTAATATTTTATCCTTCTTAATTAATGTTTCTATTCTTCTTGAAATAGCTTCTTTTTCTTCTTCTCCAACCGTTATAATATATTCTTTTTGATTTAAACCATTAGGTCTTGTACTTAGTTTTCCTTCTTTTAAAGCTTCCATTTGATATTCTATTAATTTTGTAAAAATATAAACCATATTTTCATCTATGTTATATGCAATATCGTATAGTTCTTTTAATTGTTCTGTTAAACTATCTTCATCTAATTCTGTCCCAAGAATCTTATCATATATATCTTTAGCTTTCAAATATACCATTTCATCTTGTGTAAATATTTCAGCATTAAATAAAGAACTATTCTCTTTTTTTAAATCTACTATCGCATTAAAAATATCTTGTTTAAAAGAATTTTCTATTAAAAGATCAATATCCATTATTTCTTTTTTATTCTTTTTTACATTTATTAAATAACTAATTCTTGTGTCTAAATTACTATCATACTGCATACCATTTTTTGTTTCTTTTATTTGATCTAACATCTTTTGTGATGTTGTTCTAAAACTTTCTATCGTATTATCTATATATCTTTCTGTATTTTGATATATATAAAAGTAAGTATAATAGGCTCCTAAAGAAGCTACTATTAGAGCTATTACAGAAAAGAATACTATCCACTTTTTTTTACTTGTTTTTTCTGTCCAATCCTCCATTTCATTTACATTTTTTTGCTCTTCTTCAAATTTCATCATATCACTCTTCCCTTTATTATATTAATATAATATCATACTTTCTTTATTTTAAAAATATTTTTTCTTTCTATACAAAAAAGAATACTATTTTTTGGTATTCTTTTGTTCTACTACTTCACTAGGTGTAATCATTATAACTTTGGTTCTTGCAATGATATCATGTAACCCTCGATTATCTTTTCTTAAGATAATCATGGCAAATATACTTGTTTCTATTAAACTTTCTATAAAACTTATAATTTGTGAATAACTAAAATAAGCTTTACTTGCTAAACATAAACTTCCTACAATTAACATGATTCTAAAAATAATATTATTTAATACTACTGTTCTAATGATACATTGCATAAACGATACATTCTTTTTATCATTTACTCTAGTTAATTGTAAGTGCATTATTTTCTTTCCAATGGTTTTTCCCTTTTTTAAGTAATTATATAAACCAAAGTAAAGTAGAAATACTATAATGGTTATAGTACCATTTATCTTATTTGCCTTTGCTATTTCATAGTTTAAAGTTACTATCTTATCATGATACGCATCTTTATATTTTTCATCATCTTTTGTCTCTTTTACAAGTTCTTGATAAGAAATTACTAATGTATTATATTCTTTCTTATAAGGATTTATAAAAGATATACTACTAATTAAAGTTACAATTAGTGTTACAATAGCTATATCTATTATGTATGCTACTATTCTTTTTAGACTTGTATCCATCTATTCCTCTTAATTATCGCTTTTTCCAAATAGCTCTAAAAGATGAATAAATATATTAATGAAATCTAAGTATAAGTCTAATGCTCCATAAATAGCTAAATTTTCTTCCGGTAATCCTGCATCTTGTAATTCTTTAATCTTTTGAACATCATATGCAGTTATTCCTAAGAATAATCCAACACATATAATTGATAAGATCATAGATAATGTATCACTACCAATAATTAAGTTTATTAATACAGTTATTACAACTGCAAATAAACCTATGTATAGATATGTTCCTATTTTAGATAAATCTAATGGTGTTTTATATCCTAAAAAGGCCATTACTGCAAATATACTTGCACTTATTAAGAAAATGTACATTATTGATGAAAGATTAAACGCTACAAAGATTGATGAAAATGTTAATCCACTTACAAAGGAATATAGTAAAAATGATATTTTGGCTGTAATTGGTTTCATATCCATAACTTTTGCTGATAAGAAAAACACTATTACAAGTTCTACAATGATAAAGATCCAATATGCATTACCATCAAAAATACTATATAACATTCTTTCATTCATTGATACAATATATCCAGTTGCAAATGTTAATGCTAATCCTATAGCCATCCATAAAAATGTTTTACTGAACAAACTATTTTTCATAAAATTTCCCTCCTTTATTAATTCTATTTTACCACTTAATATAAAAGTTGTAAAACTATATATATTTTTAGTTTTTCCTCTTCTCTTTAAAATATTATATTTTACATTTTAATTTTCTTATATTATAATGAAATTAAGAATTAAGGAGGCTTTTATGAGCGAAAAATTGCAAAGGATTTTGCAGAATTTTGAATTTGATGGGGATGTAATTAGTGTTGTAGAAAATAGCCAAGGAAATATAAATGCTACATATGAAGTTAGAACAAATACTGGTAAAAAGTATTTACTTCAAAAGATTAATACTTATGTGTTTAAAGAACCGCATTTAGTGATGAAAAATATTGAATTAGTAACAGCACATATACGTAGAAAATTAGAAAGTATGCAAGATACTACACATCAAACACTTACGATTGTTCCTACTAAAGGTAATCAAAATATGTGTACTTATGTTAATCAAGATGGGGAAAAAGAATATTATCGTGTTTTTTTATTTATTGATCATTGTATTAGCTTTAATACTTTTGATGAATGTCAGGATCGTAAGGAACAAGTAGCTTTTAATACCGGTAAATGCTTTGGTTTTTTCCATCAATTATTAAGTGATTTTCCAATAAGTATGTTATCTTATACCATACCAGATTTTCATAATACACCACAAAGGTTTGGAAATCTTCTTGCCAGTATTGAAAATAATGCAACAAATAGAGCATTTGCTTGTTCTCAAGAAATTGTATATCTTATTTCCAAGATAAAAGAATGTTCTGTAATTCATGAAGCTTTAGGAAGAAGTATTCCTCTTCGTGTTACACATAACGATACAAAACTAAATAATGTTTTAATTGATAGAGATACATTAGAAGGTGTGGCTGTTATTGACTTGGATACTGTTATGCCAGGGTCTATTCTTTATGATATCGGTGATGGTATACGTTCGGCTTGTTCTAATTCTTTTGAAGATGAAACAGATTTATCTAAAGTCTTTATTGATGTAGACTTAGTTAAAAGTTATTTAAGAGGTTATTTATCTGAAATGGGTCCTTTTTTAACACCAGATGAAATAACATATATGGGGCAATCTATACGAATTCTTACCTATGAATTAACCCTTAGATTTTTAACAGATTATATTAGTGGAGATATTTATTTTAAAACTAAATATCCTGAACATAATCGAGATCGCTATTTAAATCAATTTGCTTTATTGCAAGATATCGAAGGAAAATTAGCAGAAATTGATGCCTTTATTAGATCTTTTATGCAACAAGATTTTCCAAGAGAAAGAGTAAAACCTAATTAGCCACAAAAAAGATTGTTTTTTAGTTCAAAAACAATCTTTTTTTATGGTCTTTTATACATTAAATCTAAAGTAGCAGATATCTCCATCTTGCATGATGTATTCTTTTCCTTCTATTCTTAGCTTACCTGCTTCTTTTACTTTCTTTTCATCTTTTAACTCTAATAAATCCTCATAACTCATTACTTCAGCTTTAATGAATCCTCTTTCAAAATCATTGTGAATAATTCCAGCACAGGCAGGAGCTTTCATGCCTTTTTTAAAGGTCCATGCTCTTACTTCATTAGATCCAACCGTAAAGAAGGTCGCAAGTCCTAATAAATCATAGGAAGCAAATATTAAATTGTCTAATCCACTTTCTTCTATTCCACAAGATAACATAAATTCCTTTTTTTCGTCTTTTTCAAGCGGTGCTAAATCCGCCTCTAGCTTAGCACACATCATTATTACTTTAGCATTTTCATTACTTGCATATGTACATAAGCTTTTTGTATAAGCATTTTCTTTGTTAATAAGTGCCTCTTCATCAACATTCGCTACATATATTAATGGTTTTAATGTTAGAAAACTAAAGTTCTTTATTATCTTTCTTTCTTCTTTATCCATCTCTATCCTACGTAATGGAATATTTTTTTCTAATGCATCTTTACATTTTCTTAATAATGTAAGTTCTGCTAATGCTTCTTTATCCTTTGTTGTTTCAGCCTTTTTTTCTATTTTTCCTATTCTATTTATAATTATTTCTAAATCTGCTAAGACAAGTTCTATGTTGATAATTTCTACATCTTTAATTGGATTTGGTGAACCAGTAACGTGTGTTATGTTTTCATCATCAAAACATCTTACTACCTCTATAATGGCATCTACTTCCCTTATGTGTGATAGAAATTTGTTTCCTAAACCTTCTCCTGAAGATGCACCTTCTACTAACCCTGCTATATCCGTAAATTCAAACGTTGTAGGTACTACACTCGGTGGATTATATAATGAACTTAGATAATCTACTCTTTTATCTGGTACAAGTACAACTCCAACATTTGGCTCTATGGTTGCAAATGGATAGTTTGCTGCTAAAATATTTTTTTTGGTTATTGCATTGAAAAGGGTTGATTTTCCAACATTTGGTAACCCTACTATTCCTGCTTTTAATGACATACTTTTATTCCCCCTTATAAAGCTATTCCACTTGATATACCAAGAGGTAATCCTATTAAATACCATACTACTATAATAATTACAAATACAAATAAACTTGTTAAAGCATACGGATATTGATATTTTATAGCTGTGGATAACTTAAACGATTTGTTGTTTTGATTATATTTTTCTAAATATGCTAAGTATACAATGAAATACGCTAGTAATGGTGTTAATCCCATTGTTACTGATTCTCCTAAACGAAATACTACTTGAGCAAATTCTGGTGATATCCCCGCATTCATAAGCGTTGGTACTGCAGTGGTTGCTAATATCGCCCACTTACTTATTGAACTCGGTAAAAAGATTGTCGTTACAACTGACGCTAAAAATAAAAGTAGTATTAAAGGTAATCCAGTAAAAGTGGTATTTCCAATTAAATTTGCAAATGTTCCTGCAATCATGTTTCCTATATTGGTTTGTTTTACAATACTTATAAATGTTGCAGCTGCAAAAATCATAAGTAGTATTTTTCCAATTCCATTTAGACTTGAACCTAACGCTTCAATAAATTCTTTGTTGTTGTTTATTGTCTTAGCTCCTATTCCATAAGCAAGTCCTAATATTACAAAAAATACAGTGACTATAAATACAAATCCATTACTAAAAAAGGAATCAAAACTAAATAATTTATCAATATATAATGTTTGACTATAATCTAGTAAATTCCCAGAAAATGGAAGCCCTGGAATAATATTATATATAAATATCAATAAATAGATAGCTCCTGCTAATATAGCAAAGGTAAGCCCTCTTCTTTTTTTCTTCGTGATTACTAAATCTTCTTCTAATTCTTCATTGTTTTCAAATTCATATTTAGGTACTTTTTTAGCAATAATATTTTCTGTTATATGCGTTATGAATATGGCCATAATAATGGTTATGATGAGCATTATAAATATAAATGCAAATGGTGAAATAGTATAATTTGCTTGTAATATATGGGCATTTAATAAGGTTGTACTTATTAATGAAGAATCTATACTTGTTAGTAAAAAACTTATGCCCGATCCTAATGTTAAACCTGCAAAAGCTGCTATGATGCCGATCATTGGATTTCTCTTTCCATATTGAAATAACAATGCACTTAATGGTATAAAAATAATATAGGATAAATCACCCATTATGCTTGCTAAGATACAGATTAATACTAAAGCAAATGTTACAGTTGTTTTTTTAGCTTTTTTTGTTAGTAATGTAACTAATGTCTTTAAAAAACCACTTTTTTCCATAATCCCTATTCCTAAAAGAATAATTATAAGATGTGGTAAGACTGCAAAATTTGCAAAATTAGATACTGTATTTGTAAATATGTATTTTAAACCACTTAAACTTAATAATGACGTTACAGCTTCTGTTGTTACTTGATACTCTCCTGTTTTTAAAGAGATTTGATTAAATGTTGATTGTACGTTAAATAAGTTAAGAATGCCACTTATTAGGATAATTCCTAAACATAGTATTAATAACGTCATTACTGGATGAAGACCAATGCCCTCTTTAGTTCTCAGTTTTCTCATTTTTTATCACCTTTTTTAACTTGCGCGTAAACTCAATTCTATCCATCATGATTTCTCTACCACAATTGTTACACTTTATTTTTACATCTACTCCAACTCTTGTGATTGACCAAAGATTCGTTCCACACGCATGAGGCTTTCTCATGATTACTTCATCATATAGATTAAATTCTTTATTCATTATTCATCCTCAATTTTTATATTAATTTCATCTAGTATTCTTTCTAAGTCCCTCTTATCATCAAAATAAATTTCCATTTTATTCTTTCCAATGCGTACTTTTGTATGAAGCTTATCACATACTAAATTTTCATATAAACGATAACCAACTTCAAAACTTGGCGTATGTACTTTCTTTTTATTTAAGCTCTCACTTTCTGTACTTGCAATTTGTTCTAGCTCATGCACACTAATTTCTTCTGTAACTATCTTTTTAGCTAAATCTACTGCTTTGTCATCGTCATCTAATTTACTTAATACTCGGGCATGCGACATAGATATGTCTTTTTTTTCTACCATCTTTTTAACTTCTTCTGGTAATTTTAATAATCCCAATATATTCGTAACATATGACCTGCTCTTTCCAAATTTTTGAGCAAATTCTTCATGTGTATAACCACGTAATTTAATAATATTACTTATACTTGTTGCTTCATCAATAGGATTTAAATCTTCTCTTTGAATGTTTTCTATTAATGCTATTTCCATCATTTCTTGGTCATTAAAGTCTTTAATAATAGCTGGTATCGTTGTTAGGCCTGCTATTTTAGCGGCTTTTGTACGACGTTCTCCAGCAATTAACTCATACCCTTTAATGCTTTTTTTAACAATGATAGGTTGAATTACACCATATTCTTTTATAGATGTTGCTAACTCATTTAATGATTCTATATTAAACGTTTTTCTAGGTTGGTATGGATTACTTCTTATCTCATCAATATTGATTTCAGTTACATCTTTGTTACTTTCTTCTACTATGTCACGTTCAAAATTGTCAAAATCAATGACTGAACTTGAAAATAACTGTTCTAATCCTTTTCCTAAAGCTTTCTTCTTAGATTCCATCTCTACCAATCACTTCCTTTGCTAAATTTGCATAAGCTTCAGTAGCACGGCTTGTTGGATCGTATTCATTTATTGGTTTTCCATGGCTTGGCGCTTCAACAAGACGCACTAATCTAGGTATTATTGTATTAAATACCTTATCTTTAAAATACTTCCTTATTTCTTCAATTACTTCTAATCCAATATTTGTTCTTCCATCTAACATCGTCAAAAGAACTCCTTCTATACGAAGATTTGGATTCATACTTGATTGTACCATAATTATTGAATTAAGTAATTGTCTTATTCCTTCTAATGCAAAATATTCACATTGGACAGGTATAATTACTGAATCACTTGCTACAAGAGCATTCATTGTTACTAACCCTAAAGAAGGTTGACAATCTATAATAATATAATCAAAATTTTCTTTTATTTCATCTAATTTAATTTTCAATTGAAAACTTTGTTGAAATTCTTTATCTTCCAACATCTTTTTGACAAATTCTACATCTACTCCCGCTAAATTGATGGTAGAAGGTATAATACTTAAATTTTTATACTTTGTCTTTTTTATTGCTTTTTTTACTTCGCATCTTCCTGTGATTAATTCATAAATATCATTATTAAAATCATTTGTATTTAGGCCTAGTCCAGTGGTGGCATTACTTTGGGGATCCATATCGATAATAAGGACTCTTTTGCCCATTTTTCCTAATGCTGCTGCTAGATTTATACTAGTAGTCGTCTTACCAACTCCTCCTTTTTGATTTACAAGTGATATGATTTTAGCCATAACTAGCACCTCTTCTATATAACTTTCGTACTTTCTATTTTATCATATATTTTCTATTTGTTGAATTGTTTTATAATAAATTTTTCATCTTTTTCAAATTAAAAAAAATTATAGAATTATTACTACTCTCCAATTCCATAATCTCTTCTTATTTTTTCTAACCTTACTC
>CAOOMX010000039.1 GCA_948497845.1 uncultured Bacilli bacterium
ATATGGTACTGCTAATCCATTCTTAATTAAAAAATTATTGGCATACCCATCTGATACATTAATTACATCATCTTTCTTTCCTTGCGCTTTTACATCACTTAATAATATAACTTTCATATATTACCTCCTTAGGTACTATCTATTATATCATAAAAAAGTTCAATTAACAATGTATTGAAATCCCTATAAATAAAGGATTTATTGAACTTTTTATTTAAGTTCAGTAACTTACATTTGAGTATGTTAGTGACTGGTTAGTAACAAATTAATATAATCTTATATTATCCCATCTAGTAGTTCCATGTTGATAATTAAGATTTACTTGTCTTTGCACTTCAGAATAATGTGAACCTAAAGCATTTTTTCTTGCTTGACCATTTCCATAATCACCACGAATAGTCTTTTTAACCAAAGTTAAAATGTCAACTGAAGGTGTACTTGGTTGTGGTGTAGGTTTATTTCCATTAAGGATTTCATTTACTTTTGATTGTACTTCACTATATCTAGAACCTAAAGCACTTTTTCTTGCATCCCCATTTCCATATTTACCAGCAATAACTTCTTTAGCAAGTTCATCTACTGATTTATTATTAATATCTGAACTTGGTGCTGATGGTTGTGGATTTGTTGGTGCAACATAATGAACATCACCAATAGCAGGATTAACGATACATCCTCTAAATGTATAACCATTACCTAACCCCCATCTACCATTATCATTTCTTCTTATTGAATTCCAAAATGCACTTGAACCATATCCTGATTCAGAAGTATAGATTTGGTTAGCACTATCAATTCTTTCAACAACTGCAACATGACCTGCACCATCATTTCCTGATAAAGTTGCACCTTTTTGCCACACCATAATACCACCTAGTGTTGGATAATTAACAACTTGTAATCCTGCTTGTTTTGCTCTTTCAATAAAGTTTTCAGCATTACAACATAATGTTTTATATTTCATAGATCCAATTATTTCATTAAATCTACCACAAGCATATCCAACACAGTTTGCTAGAACATTACATCCTTTATCGGTTGGATTGCCATTAATACACCAAGAATAACCACCATTATTTCCATTATTATAAAACTTATTACCAGCACTTGGTTTGCTAGTTCTCATATTAAATCCCATAATTATTCACCTTCCTTTTCTTCATTCTCAATATCAGCATCTTCACAAAGTACATCCATTGAATCTTCATTAAATGTTGTTTGAATTTCAACTTCTTCAGGTCGTTCTTCAACCTTTTCTTCAGTTACTTCTTCAGTAACAATTTCTTTTACTTCTTCCATGATTTTTCACCATTCCTTTCATTTATGTAAAAAGAAGATTACTTTGAATCTTCTTTATTACCTTTATTAAAATTACTTAATCCATTTGATCCTAAACTTATTGATATTGAGGTCAATAAGTATAAGATTATATCTGCAACCCTAAATGTGTTCATCACAATATTTGTTGCACATAATAAAATAAATGCAATAAAAAAACTCCAATATTTAGTTGGAATTTTCTTTATGATTTTTAAATCTTTAGTAAATTCTACTACCATGAACACCATTGATACAAAACTTGCATAGGTTGTTAAAACATCCCATGTTAAGAAATTTTCCATTATATCTTACCTTCTTTCTTCAATCCATCAAACATGTCATCAACATAACTATCACCACCAAGTGAATTGTACTTTTCTTTTGTTTCATACAATATCATTTTTTCTTCTGTTGTTGGTGCATATCCATTCTTTATTTTTGACATTAAAGAAACTAAATCAGTTTTACATCTTCCTAAAGTTTCTTTATTAAGATTTTCTTGTAAAGATAATATTTCTTTTTTAAATTCCTTTTGAATTGTATCAAGTTTATTTTTAATATCATCTTTTTTTCTAGCATTGTGAGTTTGAATAATAGTTGTTATAATTACCCCAATTGTACTAATTGCAGTTACTATTGCTGCTTCCATGTCGATCATTCCTTTCTATTCTGTTTATTTAATTATAAGAAAACCAGTAGATTATTCTTCTACTGGTTTTGTGTCATCTTTTAAATAACCATCATTTTTTAGGATTTGTTCAACATCTTTTTTTAGTTTTTTTGGAACATCATCAAGAGTTTTTAATCCTCTTTCAATAAGGTTAGCATATATTCTTGACATATCCTACACCCCCAAACTTTCATATAACTCTACTAATGCAAGTTGTGTTTCATAATTTTGTTCTGACATTAACTTAATGTATTCATCTTTACTATATTGTAGTAATTCATATTCGTATTCAATATGTGTAGTATTATCATTGCTATCAATATCTTTAACAGTAATTTCTTCAATATTATTAGCAACCCATACTGAATATTCATCAATAACTGTGTTTTCAGGTTTAACAGTGCTTCTTACTTTTCCATGATTAATCATAACTTTTTCATTCCTTTCTTAATTACTTCAAAATAATATTTTCTTGTATATGGTTCTAATGGTTTAACATATTTAAGATATAAATTATGACTATTACAATGTTTTAACCATCCACGATAAGAGTTTACTGAACACCATTCTGAATAACTCATCATTTGTCCTTGTTCAACTTTTCTTCTAATTCTAACCATTTGCTTTTTAAAATGTTTACAGGTACTTTTTCTTAATAATTTAAAATTAAGAAATGTTCTATAACCAACAAAATCTAATCCTCTAACAAAAGTTGGAAAGACTTGCCAATTATCCTTAATCTTAACTTTTAAATTAGTTTTAAAATAAATATCTACTTCTTTTCTTAATTTATGCAAATATTCTTTAGATTCATGAAGAAATACTATATCATCCATATATCTAAAATAGTATTTGATATGTTTAACTTCTTTAATCCAATGATCAAATTCAGATAAATAGAAATTTCCACTATATTGTGAAATATAATTTCCAATGGGTATTCCAGTATCACCAGGTGTTGAATCTATTATTTCATCAAGTAACCAAAGTAAATCATCATCTTTGAATAGTTTCCTATATTTTTGCTTTAAAATGTCATGATTAATAGATGGATAATATTTTCGTACATCTATTTTTAAACAATATTGTGTACCTTTTACATCATTTTGAATTGCCTTATTAACTCTTTCAAGTGCTTTATGAATTCCCCTTCCAGGAATTGCCGAATAAGTATCACTTATAAAATTTTTAATAAGTATTGGTTCAATAACTTGTAAAATTGCCCATTGACATATTCTATCAGGATAATAAGGTAATTTATAAATTAATCTATCTTTCCCAGTATCATGTTTTATGAATGTTTCATATTCAGATGTTTTATATGTCTTATTTATTAAATCCTTTTGAAGTTTTAATAAATATTTTTTGGGATCACTATTAACCATTATTACTTCTTTATACCATCCTTTTCCTTTTTGAGCATTTTCATGTGCAAGTGCAAGGTTATTCATATCATATATTTTGGAATATAAATTTTTATATCTTTTCATATTTATCATCCTTTTTGTATGCAATATTATAAACTAAATCTTCAATATATTATTTACCAATATAGTTCATAAGATTATAATTTATGTTTTACCAAGAGGTAAGGCAAAAAGTCCACTGTTCAATTTTTAAATTAATATACCTTGCATATACTAGGTGACCACTGATATTACGATTACGATTAGAAGTGTCATTATTAAGATTCAAATAGAAAGTACCAGTTTTAGCACTGTTATTCCAATTACCACTGATATGAGTAACCTTACCTTAAAAAAATGACTATTTTCATCATGGAAATATCAATATTCTTTTTGCCTAATCATTTTAATATTTTAGAGTTTTATGCTACATGTGGAACATACACCAGGCGACCACCGACATAACGATAACGACCAGAAGCGTCACTATTAAGATCCAAATAGAAAGCACCAGCGCTAGCACCGTTACCCCAATCACCACCGACACGAGCAACCCTATTTCCTGGATTTTTGTTCCATGCATAATCACCAACAGGTGTTGCAGTATTTCCACTATATTCTGTTGGAATAAACAACCAATCATGAGTTTCACTATATCCAAATGCTGAAATGTAACCTTCACCATAAGCAGGACATATTCCAGTATCTTCATAAGGTGTAGATGTTGAATTATCAGCAAACCCATGATCTGCTACATATACCTTACCACAATCACCAGCAGCAAATGGTGTTGGATTAACAATGTTCATTCCATCAACCCATTTCCAAATGTTTCCATAAGGGTTTTCTTCACCACGATATGAAACAATATTTATACCATTAACATTTGTAACTGAACCACTTGCATTACCTAGTGAAGTTGTTGCACCTGTATTTTCTGTCATGCTAGTTGTACCATCATCAGTTTTACTTGTATTTCCATTTCCAATTGCAGATTGCATATTGAAACTTGCATATTCAACTAACATTAATAATTGTGTTGCAGCATTTGCAGCAGCATATTCTTGTTCCCATCCAGTTCCCCTTTTTTGTGCAAGTTTTCTTGTATTTGCTCTAGTTAAATTTTGTGTTAATCCTGATGCAGGTTTAGCATTTGCAATTGAGCATAACATATCAGCATTAAAATCTGCAACTTGTGCATCATTTAAAATATAACTATCTGCTGAAGCATCAAATAAAGAACCTTCAAATGCAGATTTATAAATATAATCATGTATCTTTCCATCTCTAATAAATGCAGGATGTAATTTAAAACCTGGTTCAGGTTGATCAGAAATATAATATCTTGCTTTTCTTAATTTGTGACCATGATTTTCACCTTCAGTTTGAATTTCAAGTTCTAATGGTACAACTTTATAATAGAATTTTGGTTGTTCAACCATTACCTGAACTTTAGTTCCTAAAGCATAAGTTGTTGCAGAATCACCTTCACCAACTGTTACTGCTTTAGTTAATTTTCCAGTTTCAGAATATCCATCTTCACCATAATAAGCAACTACATTACCAGCATCAGTTAAGTTACATCTTCTTCTACCACCGAAACAATGAATGTTATCAAATGCAGCACCTGGTGTTTTTCCAAATGCACCTGCTAGTCTTGTAAATTTTTTATTTACAAAATCTACTTCAACACCATAAATATGATTATCAGTATAACCAATAAATGCTTGTAGATCTGATATTTGTGCTTGTAAGTCATTAATATCACCAACTGTTGCAACTGCTGCTTGATCTACCATTAAAGATACATTATCAGCATTTGATACAGTTGTTACTAATTTAAAGTAAGCACCACTTACAGTTAAGTTATTATAAGGTGGCATATAAGCACCTTTATCAGCACTAGATACACTTGCAACTGCATATAAAATTTCACCTTCATCAGGATCATTTGCATATAATCCTAAAGAATTCATATTATATCCAGTTGTTAATTTACTATTTTCAATTGCACTTTCAATTTGAACTGAAACATTATTTATTCTAGTTATTTTTGAAATTTCACCAATTTGCTTAACATTTGATAAACTTGTCAATGCTAGTATTTGAGATTCACTATAAATATTTGTTGATACACCTATTTTAGTAAATTCTATTGATGTTGTTCCAGCAATCAATTTTGCCATTAATGATTGCCCCTTGTTAGTTATTACTAACTTATTGAATTCAGCCATTTTTTATCATTCCTTTCCTATAACTAAATTTTCACAAACACTTAATATAGATCCTATATTTTGGTTTCCTATTATATTGATATTATCATTAAAATTATCTGTAATATTTATTTTTATAGTATTAACAACTGCACCAACAAAGCAATCATCTGTATTTACCTTAAAGTCTTCTTTAAAATTATCAGATAAACTGAATGAATTGCAAAATACCAATCCAGTAGCAATATTTGATTCACCCAATGTTTCAATATTTACCTTGTTATTAATCTTTAATAAGATATTTGCTGGTATAACACTATCTAATAAATAATCTAATTCTTCAACCTGTCCTGATAATTCAAGATGAGTTGTAATATCCATTTCGTATTCATTAATTTTTCTAACTATTTCATAGTTATTTGTGCCACATAATGAATTAAGTTTACTTAATAGATATAAATAAGTATAAGGTAATTTTTCATTCCATCTTGTTAATACTCTAGAAATTCTTGATTCTAAAGTATCAGTATCAAGTGGAAAAATTCCCATTATACTTTCAAATCTACTAATACCTTTTTCATCACATGATTCTATAAACAAATTATTTTTTATTTTTTCACTTTCATCATCTGCAAGTTGAAATTCAGGATTCTCTGCTTGCATAAGTTTCCATATTTCCCTATATTCTTGGATATATGGGGGCAAGTAATGTTCTAATTTAACAGTTCTTATCATTGACTAACACCCCCAAAAATAGGTATCTGATATTTTGATAAAGTAAGATTATTAGTTGAATTATTTATTTTAGTATTAACAATATCAATTATTCCTTCAACACTTAATATTTTTAATTCAATTTGTCTAATTCTAACTAATGATTCAATGTTATTTGACCATTCTTTTCTTATTTCAAGTAAATAATCTTTTATAACATTTTCAATTTGAGATTTAAGACTATTAAAAGTATAGCCACTAGCAAAAGTTAATGTTGCTTTTACATAAATTGGAACTTCTTCAGCAGTATCTACTGTGACAATATGTCCAATTGGTGCAATTCCAATACCATTACCATCTTGTTCAGGATCGATTGTATTTTGAACTGTTTCAATTAAAGTATTACTTGCTTTTCCAAAGTCACTATTTAAAATTGTTAATTTTACAGTTCCACCACCATTCCAAACAGGTGTAACTTTTGTTGATCCTACACCATCAATTTCATTTGTTTTTTGAACATAATCAGTTTTATTTCCACCAAATGCTTTTGTTTCAAAAGATTCAAAATATCTATTTCTTAATACTTCTGTGTCTTCTTCATCCTCACCTGGAATTAATACTTCACTGATTTGTGCAGTTTCTAATCCATCAATATAATCAATAGGAATTAATATTGTAGAAAATCTATTTCCAGTTGTTCCTTCAGTTTCACATTGAAGTTGATATTGACCATCTTGAATTTTATTAATAACTACATAATTTAAGTTATCAGAATTAAATCTTGTTCCAATAGGTATATTAACATTTGATGGTGTAAAAATACCTTTAACTATTGCATTTGTTGCAGGGTGTGGTGTTATACCTCTTTCTGCTGCTCTTTTAATTAAATAATCTCTTGAAGCAGTATCTGCATACGATTCATTTTCAATAATTCCAAATTCAATGTATAAAATTGCTAATTCTGCAGCAGCAGGTGCTAATGCATCATATATTATTGAACCTTCTCTTTTATCCATATTATCAGGAACACGATCAAGCATTCTTTGCAGTATTACTTCATATGTCATAGAACTATAATCCATTAATAATTCACCACCTTTTCTTCATCAAAATTACCAAAAAGTGTATGTACTTGAAATGTCACTAACACAACACCTTTTTTAGAATAGTCATATTCAAAAGAATCAACTGATTCTATTCTGTCATCTTGTAATAATGCTTCTGAAATTCTTCTTTCTAATTCTGCAACTACATAAGAAACAGGTTCACCAATTAAATCTTTTAACTCTATTCCATAATTCCAAGAATATATTTCATATTCATATCTTTCTGTATTTAATATTTTATAAACAACTTGTTTCATTGCTTCTAATTCATCAACATAACCACTGATTGAATTTTGTTCAAATTTCATTTTATAATTCTTACTAGGTTCTGTTTCAACTATCAATTCAGTAGTTAATAAATTATTAACACTTGGTAACATATTAACCACCTATCCTATCTAAAACAATGTATTTTTGTCCTTCTTGCATTCTAACAAGAATAACTGTTTCACCAACTAATAAACCATTTTTTATTATTACATTAAAATCACCACTTATGTTATGACTATGTGTTTTACTATCTTGTAACTCCTTATTATCTGTATTTCCATTAACATTATGTGTATGATTTTCTTGCTTATCAGTTTTTAAATTAACATTATGTTCATGTGAAAAATCAAAGGACACAGTTTTTGAATTTGTGTCCATATAAACATTCATTGTAGTTGAATAATTAGTTAAATGTTTTGCAATAACTAATTGTTCTTTTCCTAATGTTAATTTTTGCTCTACCTGAATTTGCAAAGGTGATGTACTTATTACAGTTCCAAATACAACATTTACTGGTTTATTAGCATCTACTGCATTCACTGCTGCTTGTTTTATTATTTTTAATAAATCATTCATATCATACATCAAAATCACTTCCTTTTAATGTTAATTTCATTAAATGTTGGTTATTATCAAAAGAATGTGAACACTTTTCAACTATCATAAGTTGTAATACATTTATATCCCCTAAATCAATTTTAACTGGTATTAATGATCCTGCTCTAACTCTTAAATCACCAATAACATCTGATATAGATAATTTCCTTTTTTTCTTATTGTATAAAGACAATAAAGCATCTGCTTTTGATTGTCCATTTTCATTTTTTTGTAATTTTTCAAAGTATTGTAATACACCCCAATTATTTATATTTTTTGTATCTTGTGCAATATATACTTCTCTTTTACCTGTTTTATCATTGTCATATGTTAATTTTATTTTATTGTAGACATTTGAATCAATACTGATTTGATAATCATAATTTCCACCAGTTTCTTCATCAATTAATATTGGTACAATCATATTTCTAATATTTTTTAAGGTCAATTTTCCAAATTTATCATATAACACATACATTTCTTTTTTATTTTGCAGTGTTAAACTCAATGCATTTTTTATCATTTCAAATAATTCTTGATTTTCTTCAACCCTAGAAGGTATAACATAATTTGTATCTTCTATTTCACCAATGTTTAAATAAAAATCATTTGCTAACATTTTAATAAAAGCACTAGCAGTCTTATTATTATAAACATAAGTATCTTTATTTTTAAAATATCTTAACTGATCATAAGCAGTAATACTTATTTCTTTTTCTTTAGTCTTTTTTATTGTAAAAATAAATCCATAGAAAATCTCATCATTATCTATTTTTAATCTAACTGGATTACCTTCAGCAAATTTAAAAGAACCATCCTGAATAACCTTAAATGTTAGTTTTCCAGGTGTACTGGTTCTTTCAGTATCCCAATTAATTCCACCTTCCAAAACAGGTTGATAGACTACATTTCCATTTTGAATTAATAATTCTATGTTTTTCATTATTTTTTAATATGGAATGATAAAAACTTGCCCTGGATAGATTAAATTTGCATTTTTGATCTTATCTCTATTAGCATTAAATATTTTTGTATATTGACTACCATTCCCATAGTATCTTTTTGCAATATTCCACAAGCAGTCACCTCTTTTAACTGTATAAGTTCTAGTAGGTTGTGCTGGTGTAGGTGCTGGGGATGTTGGTGCTGGTCTTGTTACAACTGGTTTTGCAACTGGTTTTGCTTGTTTAATTGTAACCTTACACACTTTTGTTCCATAATCTCTATATTGTTTAAGTTTTATAGTAACAACAACATCCATACCTTGCTTTACATCTTCTTTGATTGTGTAGTCTTCTAATGATACCTTAATATTTGTATTGAATAGATTTTTTTTATTTGGGAATAATCTTGTAACAATAAACTGAAATGGTTTTTTGTTAATTTTTAACAATTCTAATTGATTTAAAAAATGATTAGCAGTTACAAAACCATTTTTATAAACTGCAAAAGGATATTTAACATTTGGAAATGTTGCTTCAAAACTAATTTCTGATAAACCAGCATTTTTTAAAACATTAATTTCACCTTCATTAATTAAATCATAAGTTTTATTTTTATTTTTTATTTTTATTTCTAGTTTGGATGGTGTTATAGGTAATAACATCTTATCCAAATAAAATTCATAACCCATAATTTATCACACCCCTTCTGCAGTTTCTTCCATAGCAACTTCAACACCTTCAACAAGATAATTAATAATTCCATCAAGATCATTATTATTTGATACATTGTTTGTAATACCGCCCATATCAACATGAATTTCAGCAGTAGTAAATCTATTAATTACTTCTTGTTCTGCTAAATCTCTTAAATATTTTAATTCTTCAGAAGTTATATCTAATGAATCCTTAATTGAACCAGTATCTGATGCAATTTTTGATGCTGAATTTCCAAGATCACCTAAATCACTAGCCATATCAGGAATATCCCCACCACCAAAGAAATTTCCTATTGCAGAATCAACATTTTCACCAACTTTGTAACCTGCATTATATGCATCTGAAACCCATCCAGTTTCAAAAGCATCAAAAGTATTCATTCCTTTATTAAATGCTTCACTTACTGATTCATAATCTTTTTTATTATTTTCTGCTTCTGCTTTCTTTGCAGCATATTCATCTGCTTTACTTGTAATACCTGATACATCAATATCAATAAATGGTAATTTATTCAATGTTTTTACTATTCCAGCAATGACATCCATAACTGTTTCTAATAAACCATAAAACCATGATTTAATATTACAGATAACATTATTAAATGCAATACCAATATTTGATGCACAAGCACCCAAAGCATTCCAAATACCCAAAGCAACATTTGCAATAAATAATCCTAAATTCTTAAAAAATTGTAAAACTACATTAATGCTTCCACATATTACACCAGT
>CAOOMX010000040.1 GCA_948497845.1 uncultured Bacilli bacterium
GTTTGTATTGCTAAATCTATATCATAAATACAATCCTCAAACAGTTCATACATACAACCACATCTTTTAAATGATCCATCTTTCATAACAATATCATTTTCAATAGAATGACCTCTATTGTGTTCATAAATAAAGCCAATATTTTTTTCTGATAATAATTTACCCCACACTGTAGCAAAATAATTATCTATAATCGTTGCACACATACCATGAATACAAATAACACATATATCTTTTTCTTTACTTTCAAAATGAACCATAGGCAATTTTAAGCCATCACTGGTATAAGCATCCGTAATAAATTCAATATTCATAATTAGTTTCTCCTTAAATATTAATTTAATACAATTTTACCATACTTTAAGCATTTATTGATAGTAAGGTTAGAGATTCTTTATCAAATCTTTTTTATTAGGGATTACTTGCAATAAATCATTATTTTGATTTAATTTTTCTAAATTAACAGAGTCAATATTTAAATCTTAATATCTTATTTTTTATACACAAAGGAAATTCTAAGAGTTCTATGGAGTCAATTCTCATTATATACTCACCACCTTTGCAAAGAAAAAAGTTCATAATATCAAACATATGAACTTTCGCTTATCTTTCGCACAAAATGTGCGTTAAATTTAATCTGGGGCGAAATAAGGGAGTCGAACCCTTGCATAACAGAGCCACAATCTGCCGTGTTAACCACTTCACCAATTCCGCCATTTACATGCATTAAATAAATGCTCATTTAAAATATATCAAAGTTTATTATAAAAATCAAGTATTTTAGAACTGACACTTTTACAATTTTTTTCCACAATGTTTGCAAAAAGAAGAGTCTTCATCAATTAATGCACCACAATATTTACAATATATTGTTTTTTGATTTAAGCTATCTTTAATAACTCGAGCTACACTTTCGATTTTTTCTTTATTAATATTGGCTTCACTCTTGGCAATATCTTTTAAAACATCTTCATTTTCAGTAATAATTTTTTTCTTTGTATTCATTGCAATAGACCCTATTTCAGCAAGATCATCTTTCGCATCATTCAACATATATTTTGTAGCTTTAACACTTCTCCTCATCATTTTTCCGCGAAATTTAGGACTTACAATAGAAAGAATAGTAACTAAAAAGATAACTCCAATAAAAATAGGTACAATAGAAAACATAATATTAAAAACAAAATCAAACATAAAATCACCACTTTCATTATATTATAAATAACAATGAATGCCTAGCAAAAAAAATTAGCAGTTTCCTACTAATTTTGGCTAATTAACTTCAACATCTCCACTTGTCGTTTCAATACGAAGAACAACATTTGCTAAACGATTATTATTCATCACTTCGATATCTCCACTTACTGTCTTTGTATCTACATAAACATCATTTAAATTTTCAATTTCAACTTCTCCACTTATTGTTTTTATCTCAGAATCATTCATTAAGGAAGCGTTTACAATATTTATATCTCCACTTGTTGTTTTAATATAAAAAGAATCAGTTACTTGTAGTATATTTATTTCTCCACTCACCGTTTTGGCATCAGCAATCTTTACTGTTCCCATATGAATTTCTCCACTTGTTGTAACAGCCTTAACTTCATTATAATCTTCTATTTTTATATCACCAGAAACAGTCTTCAATTCCATTCTTGTAGAATCAAATGACTCCATATTAATATCTCCGCTTACTGTATCAATGTTAACATATTCTTGATACTTTTTAGGCAATTCTACTAAAACAGAACTATTAAAAGCACAAAAGCCAAAACATAAAAAGGCCGTATCATGATGTACACTTAAAGTATCTTTATCAAAATCAACAGATACGTCTTGTTTTTCGTTTCCGTATAGTTTAACACTTATTTTATCAACATCTTTTACAACAAACTTCACATCTGCTTCCTTAGCATAAATATTAATATTTTTTATAAGATTATAATCATATTCTTCGCTTGCTAATAGTGTTGTTTTTTGATTAAAACGAAAGCCAAAAGAGTGTCCTGTTAAAGAATAAACCAATACCCCTGTCAAAGCTACTATAATAAAAATTAAAATAGACGCTAAAATTATTTTTAAACTTTTATTACTCATGATCATCCTCCCTTAAAGAAAATAGTAAATCTACTAAACTAATAATCGCTGCATAAATCAACCAAATAAGCCAAGTGATATGCCATGCCATTGTCCAAAAACTAACAATGAAATATATGCATGTTGCAAGTAATGAAATAATAGTTTTTATTGTCTTACAAACCGCATTTTCATTTTCCTTTTTCAGGTTCTTTTTTTTATTTTCTTCATTCTCTTTACCATGACTAATATAATAAAAAATTAAAAGACTTGTTCCAAACGCACAAATTAGTAAAAAGATACTGACAATCAAGCCATCATTCATATGTAAAAATTCACTAGCAAAAACAATCCAAGCAACTGCTAAAAAGTATAAAAATACACTTCCCGCAGTAAATAATGCTTTACTATGCTTTTTATTTTCATTCTCTTTTTCATTACTTTGTACCTCTTGTTTTCTTCCTGTAATTAGTTCATCTGCTGTAATAGAAAAAAGCTCACATAACGGTCCTATCTTATCAAAATCAGGACTACTTTGATCCGTCTCCCACTTAGACACTGTCTGACGAGACACATCTAATTTAAAAGCCATTTCTTCTTGACTTAGATTATTAGCCTTTCTATATTCTAATAATCTTTCTCCAATTGTTTTCATTTTCTCCACCTCGTAATTCATTTTATCAAATGCATTAGTTGCATTCTATCAATATAACATGGAAATTTGTCAACTAAGTTTAACAAGCAACCTATATTAACTTAATCTTATTTTACACTAAAAAGGAGCAGAAAAAAAGAAGAATTCATCTTACTTCTCTTTCTTCGTATAAAGTTCTTTAACTTTAAGTCGATTTTCATTTGTATAACCTGCTAAAGCATCCTTAGGTAATTTTATTAATACTGCTTGATAAATTTCATCAGTTTCTTCACGAGTCTTTTTATTTAATGACATTGTAAGAACTGTATGCATTTTAGAATCATTGGTAACAACATAAATCGTTCTTGTAGTTACACCACGATAAGTAACTTCTTTAGGATATAACCAAACAATGTCTTCATAAGATACTACTTTTAACCCACCAGCATAAGTAACAATATAATTTTCAGTTAAAAATAATTTATATTTCTTATAAGAACTAGTTTGACTATCATTCAACTCTTTTTCAAGGCGTTCCATATTTCCTTCAAAAACAGCTAAACTCTTTTTAGAAGATCTACGATTATTTAAATATGTAATAATTAAACATATTCCACAAAAACCAAGTACTACAGCTACCATTAAAGTAATAGTAAAATTATCTTTAGCTGGAGATGTATGAGTATCTAAATAAAAACTTCCAAAAACAGTATTAAAATTAGCAGTAGTTAGTTTTTTACCATCTTCAGCAAACCATTTATTATAATATTCAATAGCTAACTTCTTTAAATCACTTGGAATACTTACTGATGAACCTTTAATTGTTACAGTTCCAGGAAAATCCATATCTTCATTATATGTATAATCATATATATCTCTTAAAGACTTAAATGCTTCTTCACTAATATTAGCTAAATACATACGATCTTCATCCCAAACAAAGTAAACTTTTTCATCATCAGATTCAGCAAATGGTAAAGTTACACCTTCTACATCAATCTTACCATATTGATCTGCTTTAGTAATTGTACTAAATAAATCTGGTTCTGATTCTTGATTTAAAGTAAAATAACCTATTCCTAAACTAGACAAAGCCATTAATAAAACGACAATACCTGCTATTAAAGTACCTTTTCCTTTCTTCATTAACTTACTTAATTCGACTTTTCCTTCCATAAAATCACACCTTTCGTATACATTATAAATGAAAATCAACTTTTTTTAAAGTACTTTATTATAAAAATAGTACCTTTTTTTATAACAGAAGTTACCCTAATCACCCCATTATCTTTATTAATAATTTCCTTAGCTAAAGCAAGTCCAACACCCACACTATTTTTATGACTATCCATTCCTTTATAAAATCTTTCAAAAATATGTTTTAAATCGTTCTCACTAATACCATATCCTTCATCTTCAACTTCTATTTTCGTATAAAAATGATTTTCACTATATCTAATATATATGTTTTTATCATCATCCATATGTTCAATAGAATTCTTTAAAATATTAGTAATAGCTTCAAGTTCCCAATGAAAATCCCCAACAAAAGTTACATCACTCTTCCCATTAACATGTATGTGAATATTTTTATCCATAGCAATTGCTTGAATATTTTTAAGCGCCTGAAGAATTAAATCTTTAACATGAAATTCTTCCCTTTTAAATTGAACTACATCTGCATCAAACCTAGATAATTTAAGCAAAGCTACAATTAAAAAATTCATATTTTCCACTTGATATAAAATATCATTTAAAAATTCTTTTTGTAAGTCTTTATCTACTTCTTCATTTAATAAATTATCAATCATAATAGACATAGAAGTAAGAGGAGTTTTTAATTGATGAGATATATTAGTAATTGAATCCTTTAGTTCATTTTTTCCTTTTAAAGAATTTTCAAAAGCTTCTTTTAACATTAAAGTTGTTTTATAAACTTCATCATTTAAAATAGATAAATCCCCTTCATAATAATCAGATAAAATTAATTCATAAGACCCTTGATTTACATTTTTAATCGTTTTAATTATTTTTCTAATCTCTTTATTCTTTTTATAACTATCCCAAAAATAAATACCTAAAAGCAATAATAAAAAGAAGATAATTAAGGAACTACTAACAACCAGTTGTTTTTTTAAAGTAATATCAGTTGCATATAAAAGAGTATCATTTTCAATATCAATGCCATATTTTAACAAATAATCTTTTTTCACCTGTATTTTTTCCTGATTTAATTTCTTTATAAATTCTTCTTCATCAACATTTGGATATTTATCCTTAATTTCTACAATCAAATAAGCAATATATTGATTATATTGTTCTACATATTTTTTATAAAAACAATAAACACTCAAAGTATTTAATATTAAAAACAATATAAAACAAATTATACATTGCAAAAATACTTTCTTAACATCAAATCTTTTCATCCATTTCATTTTATATCTATCCTATAACCTATACCTTTAATTGTCTTGATTAAATCATTATTTAATTTTTCACGAATTCTTTTAATATAAACACTCAAAGTATTATCATTTACATAATTACCTTCTATATCCCAAATCTTTTCTAAAAGAATCTCTCTAGTAACAACTTTATTTAAATTAGTAAAAAGTAATGCTAAAATTCTATATTCCAAACTAGTAAAATTAACAATCTTATTATCTACTTTTACTTCACACTTCTCTAAATCAATTAAAACATTTCCAACTTGCTTAATACGATGATTATCACATCTTTTTAAAATATTTTGAATACGAGCAATAAGTTCTTTTGTTCTAAAAGGTTTAATAATATAATCTTCTGCTCCTAAACTAAGACCTAAAACAACATCATCTTCTTCATCTTTAGCGGTTAAAAACATAAGGGGTGTAGAAGCATTTTCTTTAATATATTTACCTAAATCAATCCCATTTCCATCAGGTAAAGTAATATCTAGAATAATTAAATCATAGGACTCTTGCTTTATTAAATCTATTGCTTCTTTATAAGAGTAAGCTACATTTACCAAAAAATCATTTTGTTTCAAAGAAAAAACCAAACCTTTAACAATCATTTCATTATCTTCAACAAGCAATAATTTATACATATAAATCTCCTATTCATGAACAACACTAATTTTTAAAAGATGATACGTATCATCAACCAACTTATATTGATATACATATGTATCAAATAAATCCCATAAAACATTTTTAGCATCTTCCCTAACAAATCTTTCTACAAAGACTTTATTTTCTACATCTTTAAAATAATCAACGACTTCTACAGCTTCATCATTCAATTGTTCTTTAGAAAAAGATACTTTTACATAAACATTTAAATACAAATCATTTTTAGAAGCACGAACTATTTTAGAAGCAATACCTCTTTTACTACTACAGGTTTTAGCATTACGAACCACTTTTAGCATATCATTTTCCCATGAAAGATTAAAATATGGTAAAAACACTTGATGATCCACCAAAGACATAATTTCTTCCTTACTTAAAGTTAAAGAAACGTATTGATTTAATCTTTCATTGATTTGGTCCATAGACAAAGTTTCTTCTTCATCAATACCACGCAATACCAAAAACAATTTTTCTTTACTAGAAAAATCTTTAGTTTCTACTTCATTTTTATAGAACTTCGTAACCAATTCATCCATTCCTTCACAATATTGTAAAAACCAAAAATCAGAAGTTTCTCTTATTTTATCATCTATTGCAACATCTTCAAAAGGCAATAATTGCTCTTTTCTTTTTCCTAAAATTTCTTTTACCATAATAATTGCCAATAAGGTAAATAATATACATAATAACACTAAACATACATTTTGTGTCTTACTCATCAAAGGTTTTCGCATTTTCTTTTCTCCCATAATTACAAGGGGCTATAACATAAGAAATTCATGATGACTACCCCTTTAATTCTATGACAATGCCTTTAAAAAGTCAATATAACAGCCAAAAAGAAGCTACGAAGAGCCTCTTTATATATTATCTTTACGAATTGTTTCAATAATATTTTGTTTATTAATCTTTTTAAAAGAATAATGCATAATCAAACCAACAAGGAAGAATACTGCAACAATACTAATAATAATAGCACTAATTGGGAGAATAAAACCAAAATCAGCTGTATTTCCAAAAGAACGGAATAACAAATAAGAACCAATTAATCCTAGCGGTATACCAATAAATAATGCTTTGCTACAGTAAAAAATACTTTCTAAAATAATCATACGATTAAACTCTTTTGAAGTCATTCCCACAGATTTTAACATGGCAAATTCTTTCTGACGTAATGTCATATTAGTAGTAATTGTATTAAATATATTAGTAACTCCAATTAAACTAATAACAATAATAAATCCATATAAGAAAATAGCAATTAATAAAATCATTGAATTCTCTTGTTTAGCTATTTCTTCTAAATTAGTATAATAAAAGGAATAACTAGATTGACTTTTTTGATATTCTTTTATACTATCAATAAGTTTTTCAGGATTACTAGATTCAATAAACATAGATCCAGTTGTCTCAATCCCAATACTTTCTAACATTTCATCGCTAACAATTAAAATCCCCGAATTTGTATAAACATGATCTAAACCGGTTGGTCTAACATCTGTTTTAGCTACAATAGGAATTGTAAGTTCATGATGGTCACTTTCTTCTTTAATACCTGTAAGGCCTGTAAAAGAATCTCCTTCTAACAAAGTATATGTACTAACTTTTTCATAAATTTTAGCCTCTTGATTATAAACCATTGCTGTATCTAAAAGAATACCACCATCTTTAACATCATTAATATCCTTTTTCAATTCTTTAACATATCTTTCATACTCATCCTTACCTAAGGAAACTAAACTAAGATATAAAAATGTATCTTTAGCACTTTTTTTATCTTCCCCAAAAATATTATAAAAACTTTCATCTGTAGTAATATTTTTAGCATCCACTTTTAAATGAGCATAATTATGGATAGAATATTGGTCAACAAAGTCCATTTTAACAATATCCTGATAAATTTTTTGAATATCTTTAATTGTTTCTTTAGTTTCTTCTCCATTAGTATTCACGTTAATATCAACATTATAAGGATATTCTTTATAATAAATTCCAGACATTTTAAAGCCATAAGTGATAAAAGAAGATAAAGAGATAAATATTGAAATACTAACCACTAAAGAAATAACTGTAGTTCTATATTTTTTTCGACTTCTTTTTAGATTCTTATAAGCAATAACTCCACCCATTTTAAATATTTTTTGTATTATTTTTGGTGTTTTTAACTTCTTAGCCTTTATTTTTATATCATTTTGACTACGAATAGCTTCAATTGGGCTTATTTTACTACTTTTACGAGCAGCAGAAATAACAGATAAATAGATCGTAATACTAGCTAATACAAAGGTAATAACAATAGGTAAAATAGGTATTTTATAAACAAATTCCATATCTCCTAAGCTAGGACCTAAAAGATAATTGATAAGCATAACCAAAACAAAGTCAGCAAACATACCAGACAAGATACCTATTGGAATACCAAACAAGCCAATAATAAAGCCTTCATATAAAACATTTTTCTTAATTTGTTTACTTGTAGCACCAATACTTGCAAGCATACCATATTGTTTTGTTTTTTCACTAATAGAAATATTAAAACTATTTCTAATAACAAAAATACTTGTAAGAATAATTATACCAATAACTACACTAGCAACAGTAACTAAGGTAAGCATAGTAGAACTACTTAAATTAACCAATTGCCATCTTAACAAATCAGCATTTTGTGAATAAAAATAATCTTTATCATCATTCTTTAAATTTAATAAAAAGGTTTTAGCATACTTTGGATCTTTAAACAAAAGACTGACATCTTTATTAGCATCTTTAGCATCCATATAGGTAAGAGAAGTATAACCAGGACTATTAAATCCTTCGATATCCAAATTCGCCCTTTTAATAAAACCTACAATGGTATATTCTTTAGTGATGGTATCAACAATTTCCTCACCACCTTCTTCATCTGGAATTAATGGTGTATACTGATTTAATTCTTCATTCGTTTCCAGCAATATACGTCTTCCAACTTGTAAAGAAAGTGTATCTCCAATTTTATAATTAGCATGTCCATTTTCATTAATTGTAACAGGTAAAACAATTTCATTTACATCTTTAGGAAGTCTACCACTATCTAATTTATAACTAGCATTTTTAAAACCGTCTTCTGTATAACTTTTAATATATAAGTATGGCTTATATTGACTTTTATCTGCTTTAGCATAACCTATATTTTCTGACAAATAATAACTTTTTACATGACGATCATTGACAAAATACTTTACATCTTCATTTGGCACATCATATACAGTTACATGACGATTACCAGCATTATCTATAGCATTATTAATAAGGGTTTGTTGTAAACTACTAACCATACCAGCAACAGCACAAATAAGGGCTGTAGATAATATAATACCTATAATTGTAACAACTGTTCTTTTTTTATTTAATTTTAAATTTTTAATGGTCAATCTATTTAAAATATTCATGATTCTTCTCCTGTATCCGAAATAATTTTACCATCTTCAATTGTTATAATACGATTAGCTTCACGAGCAATTTCCATATCATGTGTAATAACTATAATTGTTTGTTTATATTTTTGATTAGACTGTTTAAGCAAAGTAATAATTTCATCACTTGCTTTAGAATCTAAGTTCCCTGTCGGTTCATCTGCTAAAACAATAGCAGGATCATTAATAATAGCTCGCCCAATAGATACTCTTTGTTGTTGTCCTCCAGATAATTCATTAGGTAAATGCTTCTTACGATTCTTAAGGTTTAATGTATCTAATAAGTCATCTAATCTTTCTTGATTTACATCTTTACCATCTAAATCACAAGGCAAAGTAATATTTTCACAAACATTTAAAATAGGAATCAAATTATAAAATTGATAAATCAATCCCACTTGTCTTCTTCTAAAAATAGCTAATTTGTCATTATCAAGACTATATATATCTACGCCATCAATGAATACTTTACCACTTGTAGGTCGATCTACTCCTCCCAGCAAATGTAAAAGCGTTGACTTACCACTACCACTAGCTCCTACGATAGCAACAAAATCTCCTTTTTTTATGGAAAAAGAAATATGATCAACAGCATTAATCTTATTTTCTCCAACTCCATATGTTTTAGTTAAATTTTCAACTTTTAAAATCTCCATATAATTCTCCCTTTCACTAACAATTATATTTTTACAAAGTGACACTTAAGTGACTAATAATTAATTTTCTTAAAATATATATAATTATACAACAAAAAATGAATTGTTCCCCCATTACACAATTCATTTTTATACTTATCACTAACTATATTTCAATTCTATAAGGATTAGACTGCGTTCCTGTTCCTCCTGATGTCTTCACACTTGATACCAGATTGAAGGTAGGCCGCACGCGAACGCCACCAATGCTCACGTCGCTGAGGCTAATCGTCCCGTTAGTATAAACACTAACCGCAACATGCGAATAGTCCGACACGCGGCTTATGTTCCAATAATAATCAGTTATATTCATCCAGTTATTTCCTGTTGATTTGCTATAATCATTTCCATTTCCTGTACTATCCCATCCTCGGTATGTCCAGTATGCTGGTGTTGCTGC
>CAOOMX010000041.1:0-3227 GCA_948497845.1 uncultured Bacilli bacterium
GATTGTAAGGTTAGGATATAATTAAATAATGCTTGATTTCTTCCATCACCATTCTCCATATTTTGAAAATCTGTACTATTTTTTACTGGTGTCATCCATTTAGGAATAGATTGATATTCCATACCATCTTCAATATCCCATTCAATAAATCTTTCTTTATTATCAAATTTAAGAATTTCATATGAATTTTTACATCCAACTTTAATATCAGCAGTTATTCCACATGCTAAATTGCAATGAGTATAACATTTGTCAATATTAGTGTTTCTGAATAAAAAGTGTTTTCCTCTAGTTGTTTTATAAACCCTACAATTTAATTGAAAATCTTCAACAATGTTCATTAATATTTCTGCTTGTTCACCATCATCAATATCAACTAAAATAGTATTGTCTGCAAGAATTCCTGCAAATTCAGATAAGTCTTTTACTTCTTCATAAGATTTAAAATCATTTCTATTTTTGAACTTTTCCATGCACTTTTTATCTTTAGTTTTTACATATCCTTTAAAAAATTCATCCATTATATCACCCCAAAATCATTCAATCTTTTAGTTGCTAGGTTAATATACCAAGTTTTATCTAATTTATTGGGTACTTTAACATCATTAACTTCTTCATTGTAAATAAAGCAATGTTCAGGTGAATTGGATATTTTTGCAGGTTTACCTGTTCTTTCACTAACTTTTGTTACACCTGGATCATCAATATATTTTGATGCAAAAATCCTAATACATTTTTCTTTAACTTTTTGTTCACCATGAAGTATATATTTATACTTATTAGATATTTTTGTTACCAATTGAAATTCTTTTAAATCATTACAATTATTAATTGTTTCTTCAACTGGAATATTATTAACCATATAATCCACCAATGCTTTATTGATTATTGGTAAATCATAATCAAGATTATTAAGTTTTTTAACATAAGCACCTTTCGATTTGTACTTACCATCTGCATCAACAATAATGTAATTATTAACATCCTTTTGGAATACTTTTCTATATTCATCAAATTCTAAATTCAAATGTGTTCTTTGTTCCCACTCATAAGCAATATCATCAATCAAATCATAGTCTTCATAATTGTTCATTTTTATAAGAACACCATCTGTATTGGATTGAATAATTTGACAATGTGGTTCAAGTTTTTCAATTAAATCTAATAAAAGTAATTGTCCATATACACAAACCCTATTTGCTTGTAATGGATCGTATAATCCATTGTTTTTATCTTTCATAACCCCATATGTTGAATTTAATACTAATTTTAATGGTGCTTGTAGTGGATTTTTCTCTTTTTTATACTTTAATCTTGTATGATATATTTCTTCATATTTCTTTGGATCTTTCATGCTTCTACTATGTAAATTATATTGAATCATTAATGAAGGGTATAGTGATGCAACATCCATATTTAGAAAATATCCTTCACCTGAATATTGTGGAATTGCACCATGTACCCCACCCCATCCAAATTGATGTGGAACACCTGCAACCATAATATCTAACTGATTCTTTTTACCATCTTTTTCATAACATCTATTTTCTTCATTCTTATACCAATCAACCACTTCTGTGTATTTTTCTATTCTTAAAGTAGAAGGGAAATCAATTTCAAATTCATCATTATATTCCCTTTTACTTGCTTCAAGAATAGTTGCAGATAGTTGTGCTTTAGTTTTAGATATTAATGACATATCAAGTGGTTTACCTTCACATGCTATTTTTACTAAACCCAAATGTGCTTCAAAATCACTTTTTCTTTGAAGAAACACTTCAATAGTTTGTTCAACATCATGCCTACAATATTTAACTGTTTCTTCAATTTCTTTATCAGTAAGTTTTCTATCAATATCAAATGGAACACTTGATTCCTTAATATCATTACCCATAAAACCCTCAAAAGATTTTAAACCACGATCTATACTCATCATCACATCATAATTATTTAAAGGTACATTTCTAAATAAAGAACTAAACTTCCATCCAGGATTTCCTTTTAAGATTATAAAGTCATTTATTCTTTTTGGATTAAATCCACAAAGGATGCCTTTTAAAATGTATTGATCATAATGTCTTGAATTGAAACCAACCCATATTTCATTAATGTTATCTTGATAAATTTTTTCTAATTCTTCTTGGTTATTAATAATAACATGTTCTTTTTTATTTTTCATATCAATTATTACAACCAACCAGTCTTCTTTGAAAACCTCAAAGTCATAAAATAACATTTAATTCACATCCTTTCATAAATACTTTTTAATTAGTCTTCTAAAACAAACACTTCTTCAACTTTAAAAGTTTTAAATCCTTTGCTATTTTCTTTATAAGAAAGTGCATATTCAAAATTTCCTGTTATTGCTTCAAATACATCCATTAACAATTCTGAATATTGTTTATAATTTTTAAAATCAATATCAATTGGTTTTTCCATTTCACCTACTAAACTTCTTAATAATTCGTTTACTATATGAATTTGAAATCCTTGTGTAACTACTTGATTCATGAATAACATAGAATTTTTATATTCACCATTTATAATCTTGAACCAAATTGAAACCATAGGATCACCATTTTTTGATGATTTTAATTCCATTTGATTGACTTCAATTTCATATTCACCTTCAGGTACTTCTTTAAAAGTTGCTTGTCCACCATTTTCTGCTGCTTCTGCAACATCCTTTTGTAAATTTTCTGTATCAATTTCTTTATCCCATTTTTCAAATAAATTTTTCTTTTCCATAATTAATTCCTTCTTTCTTTACTATTCAGTTCTTCTTTTTCTTACCCTTTTTGGTTTTTCTTCAGTGTTTTCTTCTACTGTTTCAGTTTCTTTAACTTCTTCAACAACCTTTTCTTCAACAACTGATTCAGAACCATCAGCAGTTGTCATTTGTTCTTTTTCCATCAAGTCATCTTCCTTAACTTCTTCTTTTGGTTGTTCTTCAACTTTTTCTTCTGTTCTTGATGATTTTCTTCTACTTGCTGTTTTTACTTCTGAAGTAGATCCATTTGAAATATTTTTATTTGCTTCATCATATACTTCAATAAATTCATCATAATTCAAATCAATTTCACTAACATTTGTTGTTAATCTTCCACCACCAAATACAACTTCATCAGATTTGAATGATAAGATTCTTTTATTGTCTTCAGCAACAATTCTTGCAACAATATCAACCATGCCTGCAATTTTATTTGCTGCTTTCTCTTGAATATTTG
>CAOOMX010000041.1:3237-6839 GCA_948497845.1 uncultured Bacilli bacterium
ATAAAATTGCAGGCATGGTTGATATTGTTGCAAGAATTGTTGAATATTTGGTTTAATTGAAGTTATCTTGTCACCACCTCTTTTTGTTAAATCTTTAGATGCATCTTCATGTGATATTAAGATAATGTTTTCATAATCTAAATTCATAAGTCTTTTTAATGTTGACAAGAATTCTGTTCTAACTTTATCCCATGCCCTAAATGAATCATCACTTTCATGTGTAATTCCCATTTGGTCATACATATAAAGTCTGCAATATTCATATGTGTCTTCAATTAAGTCAACAACAATAGTTTTAAATGTATTATCTTTCTTTTCTAATTCAGCAATAACATCTTTGAACTTTTGCCATGCAAATGTTCTTTTTGTCATTCTTCCTTCAACTTTTACTTCATCTTTAATTGGAATATAAGGTGCATCTACAAACTTTATATTTCCATCTGTGTTAAGCATTAATGGATCAGGAAATTTATTTGCAAAAGTGGTTTTTCCACTGAATGGTTTTCCATACACCCATATTGTCCTTTTATCTATTTTTTCAATATTTCTTCTTTCATTTACTGGTAATAACATATAATCAATTCCTTCCTTACAGTATTTTTCATATTCACACCAACCACATAGGTAGGTTTCATTTTTATTAAATTCTTCACACTCTATACTTTTCTTAATATTTAGTGTAAAATTAATAACATAATCAGGGTTGTATTCAATATCTAATATTTTTATACTAGATTTAGACAATTCCTCTTGTAATCTATCCCTGAATTCATCAAGTGTTTCAGTCTTTTTCAACTTAATGTTGATTTTAGGTACAAGTAAATAATGTAGATTTTTAATTTTAATTTGATTTAATGTTTCTTTTTCTTTAAAATATTTATAAAGATGTAGTTGTGGTGAATCCTTATAATGATAAGCATTATTTGAATATTTAAAATCCCATAAATCGTATGTTCCATCTTCATTTGGTGATAATAAATCTATGTAACCAATAAAGTCTTCAGTTTTGATTGGTACTTCATAATCACCAGATGGTAACATTTCTTTTGCTTTTGGAATTAAATATCTTAATTTAATTGCTTCATTGATGTGGTCATCAGTAATTATTGGATATTGTGAATAATATTCTTTAATTGCAGTTTCTACATCTTTTTCTATGCCTGTATGAAGTGCAGTTCCTAAATATAAAGGATTATTAGCATCATCTGTATTTTTTAAAGTTTTTAACTTATCCAAATACTTTAGTTTATATTTAAACGGACATCCTTCAAAACATTCAATTCTTGAATGTGAAATTTCCACATCTATCACCTACCTTTTCGATTATCGTTTGGTGTAACACCATATTCTTTTAAGAATTTAATAGTTGCTTTAAAATCTTCAAATTGATCAGGATATAATACTTGTGCATATCCACCTGCTTGTTTAATTTTTTCTATATTCCAAAGTTGTAATTCAGATGGTTTTCCTTTTTCACTTTTAAGTTCAATTCCTAAAAAGAAACCAGCACAACATATTAGTAAATCAGGAATACCTTTTTGTGTATAAGCAGCACCACCCCAATATTTGATAAAATAACAACCTTCATCTTTAAGAAACTTTTTTACTTTATTTTCAAAATCCTTTTCTTGTGCCATAATCAATAACCTTTATTAATGATTTCTTTTACTACTGACACATAAATAGTTGCAAATAAATCATTAGTTCCTTTCCAACATAAATAAACATTTTCAAAATCATTACCTTTTAAAACTAAATCAAATAAATTTAAACTATTAAGATTGTCTTCTATCCAATCCCATACTTTTCTGTCAATTTTCCATATTTTCTTCATAATCCACCTCTTTTTACTTAAACCTATAACTATATGATGCTTTTCTTTTTGTAACCTTCTTATAATCTTTAACTAGATCATTAAATAATTCAGGTTCTTTTTCTTCTAGTTGTTTTAAATCAATAGATGTTGTTTCACTTGCACTTGTATAACTAACTGTTACAATGTCATTTTTATAACCTTCAGTTGTCAAATAGTCTTTTTCAAGTGTTTCTTTAATTTTAGATACCCTTTCATCAATAGATTTTTTTTGAATATCTAAATTATGAAGTTCCTCTAAAAGTTCATCCATCTTAATCACCCCCTTTCAATGTATCAACACATTGCACATTCACCAATCTATGTTGTATATGTATAATTGCACTTCCAATTACAATTCCTAAAATTAAGAATAGAATTAGAAGAATGCACAATGTCTTAACCTTTAATTTCACAATTTTTTTCTTTTTTCTTTCAGGTAGTGTTCTTTGTGAAATAATATTTCTACCATATTTCTTCTCTGAATAATTCATCATCAAAATCCTTTCTCATCATTAATCTCGGTAATATTCCTTTATCTTCTATTGAATTTTTACATAATAAGAGATAATAGAAGCATGTTTGATTTTGACCAATTCTGTGTATTCTTTTTTTACTTTGTTCATATAAATCAGAACTTTGGGTTAAACTAAAATATATTATTTTATTTGATTTTTGTAAGTTTAATCCCATACTTCCTGATTGATATTGAATAAGGGTAACTGAATTGTCTTTTTCTTCATAATTTTTTAAATCTTTAATTTGTCCATTTACTTCTGAAATTGGTCTTTCATGTTTTTCAATAATTGTTTTTAATTTTTCTTTTTCTTGAATGAAATTATAAAATACAATTAATCTATCATTTGTACTTTCAAGTAAGTCTTCAAAAGCATCTAATTTGTTCTGATTGTATTGACTACAAATTTGTCTTGCATATAATAACTTTGTTAAACTTGTATTCCCAATCAATTCATCATCTTCAATTGTTACAATTCCATTATCTTTAAATGTTTTATATTCTTTCGGTGTTTTAATATAAAATGGTATTTCTACTTGTTCAGGTAAATCAAAACATTCTTCTGTTTTTTTAAAGATTGCACCATGTTGTCTTAATTTTTCTTTCAATCTTTCAACATTTTTATATGGTTCATCTTTGTTTACAATCCATATTGGAACACCACCAACATCTAATTTTTCCCAATTGATATATTGCTTGTTATAAACTTCTTTTTTAATGTCCCAGCCAAGTAAATGAATTTGTGTCCACAAGTTTTCATACTTACCACTTGATGGTGTTCCTGAAAGTAAAATTACATTTTCAGCACTTAATTTTAAAATAAACTTACTTCTTTTTGCTTTATCATTTTGAATTAATGAACTTTCATCAAGTAACAATGTAAATTCTCTTAAATTTAATAATTCTTTTCTTCTAAATACCAAATCATAATTAATTACACCTATATAAATACAAGGATCAAGAGATGGTTCTAAATAAGTTTGTTCTGTCCAATCATCATAAATAATGTTTGGTTCATCTGCTTCTTTCACATCTCTTACAAATCTTTCTAATTGCTTTTTATCTGTTAAGTCATAAATTTGTAAAAATAATTTATCAGCATAATTGTCTTTAAAATGATTAATCCAATCAGTAATTTTTGATTTTTGACAAATAACTAAATTACCATGTGTTCCAAAACTAATCATCTTTTCAGAACCTATGAATGTTTTTCCCAAACCCATATCCAAATAA
>CAOOMX010000041.1:6849-9988 GCA_948497845.1 uncultured Bacilli bacterium
TTCTCTAATGCTTCAATTTGATGTTTAAATAATTCCATAATCATAACCTCACTTATATTTGATCTATATACTCATAAAGTTTCTTTGGACTTATATGATATGAGTATTTTTCTTTTCCTTCTCTTTTAGTAGCAAACCCAAATGGTGCAGTTCCTTGTTGCAGTGATACTCTAACAAACTGTTCAGATTTATGTAATAACCTTGCTGCTTCCTTAATTGGTACATTATATAAAAATGTATCTTTGGATTCATCTTCAATTTCTTCATTGAAATATTCTAGTGGAACATCCAAAACTTCACAAATTTTTTCTTTCGTTGAATCTTTTGGAATATTAATTCCTGATAAATATTGACTAACTGAAGATTTATTTTTTCCAATTTTAAAAGCAAGTTCTACTGGTTTAATATTTCTTTCTGTCATTGCAAGTTTTAATTTCTCTGAAAATGTCATTTATATCACCTCTAGTTTCAAGTTAAACTTCCTTAACTTTTTCTGTAAAAAAATATACTGGAATATCAATTGCAAGTATTTCAAGTAACATACATGCTTTATTAATTAATGGTTGATCCCAATTTGCTTTGTTATTAAGTAAACAAGATAACTGAACATTTGAAATACCTAGTGTTTCAGCAAATTTTGTTTCTGTTTCAAAGTATTCTTTTATTCTTCCTCTTAACTTACTATAATCAAATATTGTCTTTTCATTTTCCATATTTTCACCTTCTTTTTGTAGCAGACCTTAAGTCTAGTTTCCTTAACCTTACGAACCAAGTATAGCAAACTTAACTTTAGGTGTCAATAGTTTTTTTAAAAATTTCTTTAACTTTTTTAAAGAAATATTGAAATTTCCTTAACTTTCCTTTATAATTAGATATGTAAAGATATTTTAAGAAAGAGAGGTTTATTGTATTATGAGTAAATTTACTGATCGATTAAATCATGCAATGACTATTAGAAATATGAAACCTATTGATTTGGTTAATTCAACAAAATTATCAAAAGCAAGAATAAGTCAATATGTTAATGGTGTTTATGATGCAAAACAAGATGCATTATTTAAACTTGCTACTGCCCTTGATGTTAATGTTGCCTGGTTAATGGGACATGATGTTCCAATGGAAATTAATTATACTGAAATACATCAAGAAATAAAACTTTGTGAACAAATTCAAAAAGCATATGGAAAAGATGCATTTGACTTACTATCCACATATTTAACATTAAATAATGATGGTAAACAAGCAGCAATTACAATGCTTCAAGGATTATCTAATAATGATAATTTTAAAAATTAGTGTGTCACCTCTGTGTCACTGCTAAATATAAAGGTGTCACATAATAAAAGATAAGAAAATAAAAGAAAAAATTAAAATTTGTGTCACTGTGTTATTAAAATTTATGTTATTTAGTATTTTAATAAAATTACATTAAACTTTTTATATAAAAATAATAAATAATATAAATAAAAAAGAACCTGTCACACTGTCACAGTGTCACATCAAGAAAGGAATGATTTTATGTTATTTAAAAAGAAAAATAAAGATATTATTAATGTTATGCATTATCAAGGATTAGAAGGATTTAATCAAGATTATCCATGCTTAATTGAAATAAAAGATGATAAATTTGAAATTAAAAAAATAAAACCTGAATTAGTTGTTACTTTGTCAATAAATCAAATTATTAAAATTGATTCATTAAAAGATAATGAATTTATGCAAAAATATAATAATACAGTTGGAACAAATAATAAAAAGTATTACCTTGTTATAACTTATATATCAAAAGACAATCAAGAAAAAGAAATTATCTTTTGGGGAACTGCTAGTGAAGCAATTAAGTTTGATAACTTAAAATTCAAATTTAATGGTAATACAGAAAATTATTCATTATAACAAAAAAATCTAGTGCTGGTCACACTAGACAATAACAATCACTATCAAAATGATTATTACCCTAAAATCATTTTATCATTTTGTTAGTGAAATATCAAGAAAGGAATTTGATAAAATGAAAAATCCAAATGGTTATGGATCAGTTGTTAAATTATCAGGAAATAGAAGAAATCCATTTGCAGTAAGAAAAACCACTGGATGGAATGAAAAAGGTCATCCTATTTATTTAACAATTGGATATGCACCTACAAGAGAAGAAGGAAATATTATGTTAGCATTATATAATAATGATCCTTATGATGTAGATGCAGTTAAGGTTACATTAAAAGAATTATGGAAATTATTTCAAGAAAAGAAACTTTTAAAATTGAATAAATCAACTAGAGGTTCACTAACTTCAGCATTTAAACACACTAAAAAATATCATGATATGAAGTATAAGGATTTAAAATCATTTCACATGCAAGATTGTATTGATAATTGTGGTTGTGGTTATTCAACACAATGGGCAATTAAAAATTTATTTGGTCATTTAGATAAATTTGCTTTAGAACTAGATGTTATAAATAAGTCTTATGCACAATTAACTACTGCTGAAAGTATTCCTGAAACAACTAAAATCCCATTCACTGAAGAAGAAATTAAGATATTGTGGGAACATGAAAAAGAAGAATGGGTTGATTCAATATTAGTATTCATATACACGGGTTTTAGAATTAGTGAACTTTTAAATATTAAAATTACAGATATAGACCTTGAACAAGGCACAATACAAGGTGGTACAAAGACAAATGCTGGTAAGAATAGGATTATACCTATTCATTCCAAAATCTTCAATATAATCAAATCTAGGGTGGAATCTGGACAAGTTTATTTATTTGAACTAGATGGGAAAAAGTTATCAAGTTATCTATATTATAAAATATGGGATGATTTAATGGAAAAATTTAAAATGGATCATACACCACATGAATGCAGACATACATTCAGAAGTAGATTGGATTCAGCAGGTGCAAATAAGAAATGTATTGATATGTTAATGGGTCACAAATCCAAAGAAGTTGGTGAAAGAGTTTATACACATAAAACACTTGAAGAACTAAAATATGCAATTGAACTAATAACAAGTTAGTAACAAAAAAGAACCCCAACCCTTTATTTGTAAGGGTTGGGGTTTAATTTCAAAATATTATATCATATATTTATTTTTTTTTGAATAAATTTTCATAAACTATACTATTAT
>CAOOMX010000042.1 GCA_948497845.1 uncultured Bacilli bacterium
TTTCTTGATGAATAATACCCATAATAGAACTTTCAGCCCATCTTTTATTACCTTTATAGGTGGGAATATTTAATTCTTCTAATTTTCTTATAATTCTTCTACAACCTAATCCATCACAATACCAATTAAATATCATTCTAACAACTTCTGCTTGTTCTTCGTTAATATCTAGTTGTTTTGTTTCTTTATTCCAATCATAACCATAACAATCAGGACTTCCAACATATTCTCCTCGTTTCATCATAGCTTTTAAACCTAGTTTAACATTTTGAGAAGTAGATTCACTTTCAGCTTGAGCAAAAGCACTATAAAGAGTTAAAAACATTTCACTATCTAAATCTATGGTATGAATATTCTCCTTTTCAAAATAGACATCAACTTTCTTATCTCGTAATTCTCTACAATATTTAAGAGTATCAAGTGTATTTCTAGCAAATCTTGAAATAGACTTTGCTAGAATAATGTCTATTTTGCCATTTAAGGCATCATCTATCATTCTTTGAAACTCTGTCCTATTTTTTACTTGAGTACCACTAATACCCTCATCAGCATATATTCCTACAAACTCCCAATCAGGATTAGATTTAATTTTTTCAGTATAATATTTTATTTGTGAATTATAACTTGTAATTTGTTCTTCATCATCTGTACTTACTCGACCATAAGCACAAACTCTTTTCTTTTTATTTGCAATAGTAATATTATTATTTTTTTCTTTGAGATTAGCAGCTATAATCTCAACTTGTGCCATTTATACCTCACTTTCTTTTTTCTAATTTCATTTTGAACTACTGCTTCGTTCTACAAACATTATATCTTATTTTAAAATTTATTTACATGATAATTTAGTAAAAACATTTAATTTTTTCTTTTAGTATATAAAACTGTTTTTCAGTTATTAAGTTTAAATTTAACAAATCAAATATGATTGATAGGTTAATAGATTCATCAATAATATTATCAATTGCTATTTGATTAAGTTGTTTTGTATTTTTTTCTTCAATGATTTTATACAATAAGCATTCTCCTTTCTTTTTTAAGTTTTTAATTCTAATTTTTTCATAACTAATCTCAAATTCCTTTCTATTATTTTTGAAAATAGTTTATTTAAAATCTTTTAATAAATTTTCAAGTTCTTTTAATTCTTTTTCAGTTAGTGGAATAGCTTCACATCTTTTGCCATTCCAAACCATTACACCATCTGGATCATATCTAATATGTGGTGCTTTTCTACCTAGTGTTATATCATTTGAATTATTAGATATATCCGTTACTGTAATAAAACTTTGTATTTTTTTATTTTGATCTATGTACGAATTTAGATAACCCTTAATAAATACTTTATTAGCTTTAACGAAATAATCTTGATAGGTATTAAATAATTCTCTTGAAATATTTAAACTAACATAGGCTCTTTTATCCTCATTTAAGGTATATTTATTCGTAGTTAATCCAAATTTAATATACTTGCCATTTGTATCAGTAATAACGTTGATTATTCCTGATATTAAGACTTCATTATAATTTATATCATCCATTTATCAATTCCTTTCCATTTAAATTTTTTAAGTCTTTAAATTATTTAAATATAATTAAAATATTATCTATTATACTTATTTATTATTCTTATATATTTAGTAGAAGTATCGTGCTATGGGGTATAGTATTATTCTTCCATAGGGTATAGAAGAATAGTGCTATAGATTATTTGTTAGATAGATGTTTCTTTGATAGTTAATGGTTTCAACTCTTATATAATTTGCTTTTCTTAAATTGCTGATAGATTTTGATATTGTCCTTTTTGATAGATTTACTTTTTTAGAAATATAATCATTACTTGCATAACAATAACCTTTGTTGTTTGATAATGCTTTAATGACCCCATATACAAGTTTATCTGTTGAATTGATAGAATTACTTTTAACTATGGAATCATCTAAAATAATGCAACCCATAGCTTATAATCCTATTTCATAATCGTGTTCTTTTTGTTTTAATTCATCTTGATAAGTTACTTCTTTGGTAGAAGAATCATAGTTAAAATATAAGTGTTTATCTTCTTTATCAATTACTTTGATATTATCTCTATCAACAAGATAGACTTTGAATTCATTGATATTTAGATTTTTCTTTAAATAATCTAAAATGTGATATTGTGAGATAGTATCAACTCTGTCTTTTAAAATATCTTCTTTATTTAATAATCTCAATCGGCATTCTCCTTTCTTGTAAAAATTTAAGCAACAAAAAAACTTGTATCATCTACAAGCCATCTTTCAAATAGACATAGTTATCCTAGAGGCATTATTTTAAATCTTTGCCCCCTAAGATTTTTATTTGAAATAACACATATATATTTCTTTTTAATCGTTCTTTGAAATATGTCTTATTTCAAACTCATTCATTCTATTACTAGAATAGGTACTAACATAAGCCTTTCATCTTACTGTACCTTACTTAACTACGTTCCTATAAACTTTTTAGTTAAGTGTTATTGTGTACATTCCTGTTGCATACTCTTGATATACTAGATATTTTAATTGTTCTAATATCTCAAGACTTTTTTTCAAACCTTTATTTTTAATTTTAATGGTTTGTTGTATTTCTCCTATATTTATGTCAGTAATAATTCTATCAAACCCTTTTGTATAAATATAAGCGTAAATATACTTGGTTTCCTTTGGGATTCTTTTATCTTCCCAAATCTTTTGTGGTACTTCTAGATGTTTAATCTTCATTCATAGATTTCCTCCTTCTCTTAATCAATTAACACTTTGGAATAATGTGTTAAATTTAATTAACACAACTAATATACATAATAATTACTATCTTGTCAATACTTTTTGAAACAAATATATCTAAAATGTTGATTTTATTTAACATATATGCTATTATTAGTGCAAGAGGTGTTCATTATGCAAGAAAAAAAGATTGGTGAAATTATTGCTGAAGCTAGAGAAAAAGCAAATCTTTCACAAAGGCAACTTGCTAAAATTGCTAGTATTAGTAATGCACAGTTATCTAAAATAGAATCAGGGGAAATAGAAACGCCTAATCCTAAAATGCTTAGAAAGATAAGTCAGCATATCAATGTAAATTACAATGAAATGATGTATAAAATAGGGTTAGGTATGGAAGTTAGTCCTTTAAATCCATTTATTAAAGATTACTATAATAAAATGAATTTAGATGAATTAAACGAGGCTGAAATCAATGTTTTAGGTAGTATTACTAATTTAAAGCAATTAGTTAAGTCATGTGAAGAAAACTTAAATAAAAACATAACTCAAAGTGAAAAAGAATTACTGCTACATACAATAGAAGATACGAATTATCAAATAACAACTTCAAATGAAATTGTAAATTTAATACAAAGTTTAAAAGTAAAGGAGAGAAACAAGAATGCAAAAAAAATAAAACTCTATTAAGAAATATTGGAATTGTATTATTAAATATTTTTATGGTAGTAAGTTTAGTATTAGTTTTAATGCTTAAAAATGATTATGGTTATAGATTATATTGGGTTATTACACCATTTCTAATGGTACTCGTATTATTAGTAATCAAAAAATGGAGTGCAAGAGGATTAAATGCTGATACTGAAGAATCAAAAGTAATACAAAGATCCTTTGATGATACGACAACTTTATCAACTGTATTCTTTGGTATTATTTATCTATTTATTCAAGGTGTAGAATGTATTAGAAAAGATATAATAAATAATCCTTATATCATAGTTGGATTCTTTATTGTAATGATTATCTATGAAACATTTACTTATTTATCAATATATGTAGCTAAAAGAGATACTGCAAGATTATTAGAAAAGAAATACAACCATAAAAGAAAATAACCTTTTTGCTTTTCGTAAGATTAGCAATTAGGTTATTTTCATTCAAAAAAAGCTATCACGTTTTGTCAGCTATGCTGATGAAAGTGGTAGTCTTTTTTTGCTTTTTATGAAGTCGTAAGACAAATAAAAAGAGCAACAATATTACATTATGAAATTTTGTAATATGTTGCTTAATTGGGTTTCCAAAGGATCACCTTTGGCACACGAAATCTAAGTTGGCTCTGCCGACTTAGTAGTGTGTTACCTACTTGTCATAAAGTAGGTTATTTGCAAAAATCCATTAGTTGTGAAACTTCTTTTGGATTTTTGCTTGCTTAAATATCTTATCTTTGTATTTTTTTTATTAACTTATTAGCAGTTTCTAGATATTCTTCTTCAACTTCTTTCATATCTCTAAAAGATGTATCAATTTCCAATTTTCTATGAGGATATTTTGATGTCCAATTTTCAACATTATTCATTAAATGTTCAACTTCATTATACAAGACCTCATCATCAGATCGTTTAATAATCTTATGAACATCTTCTGTAGGATAAGTTAATCCAAATTTTTCATAAATTGCAATTTCAACATTTTTCTCAAAAATTTTATATTCTGGTATTTCGGGTTTAAAAGGGCGAATTATATCACAAATATAAGCTTCGCTACCATCATGTAATAGTCCATACAGTTGAATCATGTAATCAAAACCTAAATTTTCTAAATCTTTATATACATTTAAACAGTGTTGAGCAACACTATAAAAATGCTTACATTGTCCACCAAACCTGCAAACTAAAGATAATCCATGAGCAATATCATTTAAATTTACTTCATTACTTTTTGGGTCAATAGGATAGAATTTTCCTGTATATGTTTCCATCCAATCTCCTTTTCTTTTTTCCATTCAAAATACCTCATTTCATTTTTATTTCCCACTTTGGAGGATAAAAATATTCTATTTTTTCTTTTTTGGGAATATATCTTTTTTTTATTTTTTTTCTATTTGACTTTAAATCAGGCGATGCTTCTCTACAATATTTATCTATTTCACAAAATAATCCTTGACAATCAATTAATTGAAGTGGTCTGCTACCAATTCTTTGAAATTTGTACCCTAAACGTTTAAATTCTTCCTCTTGATGTTCATACATATATTTTATTATTTCTTCCTTTGATAACTTTCCAGTACTAATAAAGCACTTTTTAATTCCACGTTCCGATCCTGGCCCAACTATTGTAAATTCATTTTCCTTAAAATCTACTGTATCACTATAATTAATATCTGTAACTAATTGATAAGCCAAAAAATTTCCAATTAGAGGATATGACTTAATAATATTAAATGCCTCTTCCATATTTTTACAAGTTATTAGTTTATCATATATTTTATCTTCTAAAAACATTTTTTTTAATAATGCTAAATGATTATCATGTTTCCTATCATAACCAAAGGCTTTATTTGCACAACTAATATATGCATCATTATATATTGCTTGTCCATTTATTAGTGCAGTCTCTAATATTTTAGAAAATAAATTAAAGTCAAATTTATCTAAAGTTATATCACCAATTTTGCTTTCTAATAATTCCCAAGTAGATTCTTTATTAAAAAGTTTGAATAATATAATTCTAAAAATCATATCTTTTTTACTATATTTTTTTCCATTATAAATAACATTTTTGATTAAATATTGACTAACTCTATCATTTATTCTATAAGTATTGCAAAACTTATACTCTTGTAAAATTTTATCATTTGTCCAAGGTGCTTTCATACCATTTTTCTTTTTAACAAAAATATTTTGTCTTTCATAAGCAAAATACCAATATAAATCATATATATCATTTCGTTTAATCAGTTCCTTTGACATACTAATCCTCCTTGTTCATTTTAATAAGTGTGGGTAAAGCGTATATATCTATTTTACAATATTTTTACTTTAAATAATAGTATTATAGATAATTTTATAAACTTATTTCATAATCATCTTTTTCAGAATGTTTAGACGCTCTATAATAACTAGGTACTCCAGCATAATCAAACAATTCATCTTCTTTAGTTGTACCTTTTGAAATATCATAAACATCATTAGAATCAAAATCTTTGTTATCAAAATGGAATTTTATTTCGCTTGTAGTGGCTTCTTTTGTCTTATCATTACCAATTTGTAGCAGTTCTCTAAAAAAGTGTTTAATTGCCTTTAAAATAGCTTTTAAATAAGACTTAAGGTTATTATTTTCTTTTGTTAAGTTTTGATTTCTTGTAGTAAGTGCTTTAATCTCTTTTTTCATATTTTGATTTTCTTTTTCTAGTGTTTGATGACTTTTGGTAAAAGTATCTACTTCATTAAATAACTCTTGTATTTTAGGTTGAAATTCTATTGCTTGTTTTGTTTCTTTGATAACTTTATTCATACTATCAAAAGTTTCTTTTTCAACAAGTACGTGTTTCTTATCAAAAGGTACATTTTTAGTTGTTTTCATTTTTTCTTCAAAATTATTCATAGCAGTATCAAGATTTTTGTTGATAGTATCAACTTTATTTTCATAATATCTAGTTGTTTTCTTAAATTCTCTTACTTTTTGATGTTTAGCATTACTTCCTTTGATTCCTCTTTCTAACTCGTACCCTTTTTCTCTTAATCTCACATTGTAGACATCTTGTAATTCGCTTAAATGAATATTATCTCTAATATATTGCTTTTTAGATATAGTGTATCTTTCAGTATTAGTTCTTTTATCTAATTTTTTAACAAGAGGTACAACAACACAATGAATGTGTGGTGTTGCCTCATCTAAATGTAGAGTTGCGTGTAAAATTTGTTCTTTTGTATAACCCAAATCATTATAAACAAAATCCATACAAGTATTAGCCCATTCTAGTATTTCATCTTTGCTCATATTATCAAAAAACTTGTGTGTTGCTGTAAACATCAGTTCATCTGCAACAACACTTCTTGATTTGTTTAACATTTGGCTATAAGTCTTTTTTCTATCTTCTCGTTCCGTTTTCATTCTCTCATTATGCTCATTTTCATATTCTTTTGTTAAGTTTTTAAAACCCTTAACATATTTCTCTGTTAAGGGTACTAATTCAATATTATTTTTAGTCAATTCTAACTTAATGTCAGGATTACTTTTATATGCTTTTTTCTCACGTTTGTTATGAGATCCTATTTGTGCTAAATCATTTAAAGTCATAATAGGATTACTTCTAAATATTCCATAATTCATTTATCATTCCTCGCTTTCTTTTATTTGAACATCAAAAAAGATATGCTCATCACATACCTTTAACTGCTAATCTTTAAAATTTAATAATATTTCTATTGTAGTGTTTTATATGTATTTGTTTTTTAGAACGAAACAGAATAACTTATTTTAAAACAGATACATATATATCAAAACCTATATCATTTACTTTATAATCCTTTGAATTTAAGTTAATAACTTGATTATTTATCTTTCCATCAAAGTGTATTAAATCTATTGTATTTATAGTTGGTGTCATTATGTCCATGGTAGACACATTCCAAATCGAACTCCTCTAGGATTTAAAAGAGAAAATAAAAAGTTAGTAGTTGATCCACTTACAAAAGATGTTGTAGTAAGAGTTTTTGACTTATATTTAGAAGGAAAAAGTCATCAAACGATCGCTAATATCTATAATCAGGAAAAAGTATTGGGAAAGACAAATTGGTATGATTCCACTATACAAAAGATACTATCAAATGAATTATACAAAGGAGATTTCGTTAATGGTAGAAAAACAAAATATCCTACTTACTATGAAAATGTCGTTGAACCTATTGTATCTAAAGAAAAATGGAATAATTGCCAATCACAAAAACAAAGAAATGCTAGACATTATGAAAGAACAGCAACTTATCTTTTTACAAATAAATTAAAATGTTCTAATTGTGGTTGTTTTCTAGGTGGGAAAGCTACTACAAAACCTAATGGAAAGAAATATTACTACTATCAATGCAAAAAATGTAAAACAAACTATAAAGAAGTTGATATTTTAGAACTTCTTGCTATGCAAATTGTTGATTTGGTTAAATTAGATGATTTAATGAGTAATTACTATACACCATTTATTAAATCAAAATTAGATAATAAAGAGATTGATTATGAAAACCAAATTAAAGAATTAGATAAACAATTAGATAGAATTAAAGCAGTTTATATAAAAGGAATCGTTAAAGAAAATGAATTTGAAAAAGAGTTTAATCATATTGAATATCAAAAACAAGATTTATTAAATAAATGGCAAGAACAAAAACAATACGAATCATTAAACTTCACAGTAGATGATTTACTAATATTAGAAGATAAACAACATTTAGATATTTATACTAGACCAGAAGAATTTGTTTTAGGTTTATATAATTGTATTGAAGGGCTAACGAGAGAAAAAGCACAAAAACTTATTGCCACTTATATTGATAATTTAGAATTACAAATAATTAACAATAAACTAGAAATAGCAAATATCAATTTTAGAGAAGATTTTTTATGTTCTTTAGTAAATAACCATAATGAATATGGTATACCTTTAAATTATAGTTTATTTAGTGATGAAGATGGAAGTAAAATACCAATGAATCATGGAGGTAAAACTCATGAAGAAGCCTATGACTATTTTGAAAAACTAAAGTCTACAATTACCGATGATTGTAAGTTAAACTACTATGAAATTGAAGCTGATGACCAACTAGAAGATGTTGGATTTATTCCTAATGGAGATTATGAAAAAGTATTAAGACTAATTGTTTTATCTGATAGTAAAAGATATAATGATAAAACATTAAGATTAGGTGTTATTACTTTAGATTTAGAAAGTGCTTTACTATGTCGTGTAAACAGACTAAAGGAGGCAAAAAATGAGTTATGCTATATTTAGATGTGAAGGAGTCAAGTCATTAAGTGATTTATCTAATAGAGGTAAGCATAACAAAAGAGAAAAAGAATCTTATAAAACAAACCCTGATATTAGAAAAGAAGAGACTATCAATAATATTGAACTTGTTAAATGTGATAAAAGATATATTGAGAAATTTTATGATATTACAAAGGATTATCGATACGAATATAATAAAAGACAAGAAAATATGAGAGCTGATCGAAAGAAGTCATTTTATCAAATGGTAAATGATTCAAAAAGTGTTGTTGCAGATGAAATACTTTTTACAAGTGATAAGATATTCTTTGATAGTTTATCTGAAGAAGAATTAATGAAATGGGCAAATACTGTATTAGATTTTGTTTATGAGGACTTAGGTTATAAAAAAGAACAAATAATTCATGCAACACTGCACATGGATGAAAAAACACCTCATATTCATTTAGTTGCTGTTCCCCTTGTTAAAAAGTTCGATAAACGAGTGAATAAAGAAAGATACTCTATTTCTAAAAAGGCATATATCAAAAATAGTATTCATTTAAGTGAATTGCAAGATAAATATTGTAATCGGTTAAATAAAAATGGTTTTAAACTAGAAAGAGGTCAAAAAAATACTGGAGTAAAAAATCTTAGTCCAAGACAATTAAAACAAGTAACAAGAATTTTCAATAAAGATTTAGATAATACAAAATGGGAACTCAATCGTAAATATAGAACACTTATTAATAAAATGGAGGGAAAAACCAAAGGTATTTTAAATAAGAAAATAGTGTTTGATTATGATACTTATTTAGAACTCATGAATTATCTAAAACAAGCAAATGAAGCAGTTAATAAGGTTGCCAAAAGTGAAGGATTATATAAAGAACTTCAAAAAGAAATTAAATACTACAAAGCATTCTTGACAGTTAATGATGAAAAAGATAATGAAATAAAATATTTAAAGAAAGAACTTGAAAAAATAAATACCAAATATGATTCTTTAAAAAGTTTTATTTCTAATTTACTTCAATTACTAAAGGGAATATTTAACAAAATATTATCTATTGGTACAGATAAAGAAAAAGATTTAATTTGTGAGCAATTAAAAGAATGTTATGATAATCATTTATATAGTGAATCTGATATTAACGATATTGTTAAAGATAC
>CAOOMX010000043.1 GCA_948497845.1 uncultured Bacilli bacterium
TTTTAAAGCATCTGTTTTTGAAAAATTAAAATATATTTCCCCTAAAGCTCTTCTATAATTTAAGTAAAGTGCCAGTATTTCTTCTTTATTTGGTATCTCTATGCCTTCTTCTTGTTCTATTTCCAAAAGAAGATTGGCTAAAAAGGCTGGAGTGATTAATCTAAAATAGTAAAGAAACAGGTCTATAAATTCACTACTAGATGTTTTTAAAAATACTTCAAAGTCTTCTGTAAAAAATGGTATATCTAATGATCCATATGTACTTGGTAATTTAATCCTCCTACTTGATTTGGTAAGAATTAAATCGTTATCTAATATTGCTATATGGTTTTTCCGTATTCCCCAGTTATCATAATGTCTATCACAATTTGCTAAAAGAAGATCAAAAATATATACTTTTACTAATTCTATTACCATCTGGTATGACCCAAAAGGAAGATTTTCTATTATATGCCATGCTTTATATAAAGAAATATCACATATAGTAGATAAATCAGCTGTTGTATCACTTTTATCCCAATAAAAAGATATGGGGTGAAAGTCATCGTTTACATTTAAATCTTTACTAATAACTGCTAAGGTTCTTTTTGTGCGACCAACATCTACTAAAAAATACTCAGCACATTGTATTTCAAATACTTTAGCAACTTTTTCTGCTATCGCTTCATTAATATAGCGGCTCTCATCAAAACCATTGACAAAAAAGGATCCTACACTTAAATCAACTCTTGCTTTTGTTTTAGATGATCTAATTTTTAACTTATCTTGTTCTGTTAATTTTAACTGTTCTTTCATATATTAATTTCTAATGACTTTATCTAACACTGCATTGATGATTTTTCGTACACTGTCATCACTATATTTTTTAGCCAATTCTATAGCTTCATTTATAACAACCACTTCTGGTGTGTCCGTATATTTTAGCTCATACAAGGCCATACGTAAAATTGCTTGCCCTGATTTGTCTAACCTATCAATTGTCCATTCATTCATATAGGCATCTGCTTCCTTATCTAAAGTATCTTTATATGTTAATACTCCATATACTATATCTTTAACAAATTCATTATCTACTTCTATATTTTCTTTAATCACTTGATCTACTTCAAAATCCACATTTCTTTCTTTATAAATATCGATTTGATATAAAATCACCATAATATTCTTTCTTAGCTCACTTCTTGAAATTGTCATATATAATTTTCTCCCATCGAATAGATTATAGCAAAAATTGCGTAAAAAAAATAGTATAAATTATGCTTTTACACTAATATTGCTCTTATAATTAACTGCTCTTCTTTGTTTACTTGGTCACAGGTTGTTAAAATTAAACATTTTTCATTTTTATTTTCTTTTATATGTATATACCCTGTTTTCTTTTCTTTATATTTTTCTACCACTTTATAAGTATATTTTTGCTCCTTATATATTATATATATTTTATCTTCCTCTTCTAATTTTACTAAAGGATTAAAAAAAGATACCTTCCCTACTCCAGAGTGGCCTGCTATCACTAGCCTACCCTCTTTAGATGATGGTAATACTTCTATATTCTGATCAACATTATTCCTTTTATCATGAATACTATAAAAGGGTAAGTTCATTTTTATTTTAGGAATTTGTAAATAACCTATAGCTTCATCTTTATGTTGGGGGGAGGAGGATAGAATAATCTCTGAGTTTTTTATTTGCAAGAAATAAATCATTTGAAAAAAAATAATAAAAATAAGTGCTATTTTTATAGGAATAAAGGTTAGTGTTTTTATCTCATTCATCCCCCTCATGCCCATCTTACCTAATAACGCACTTTAAAGCAAGGGAGAAATTTATCACAAAATGTCGTTCTATAAATGGTTATGTCGAAAAAAATTAAAAGATATTCTCAAATTTCTTTTCACAAAAAAAGACTAAAATTTAGTCATTTTTTTTAGTAGTATTTACGCTTTCATAAAAAAGCTTTATTAGTGAACTTAAAACATATGATAGTATTAATGTTGGCCAGAATATTTGTGCTGCACTATATATTGTTCCTGGGTTATTCTTTCCTGCTATTAGCAAAACTAATAAAATTACAGGATAATGTATCATATATAAATATATAGAAGCTTCACTAAGAAAGGCACTTACTTTGTATATTGCTTCATTTTTTACGAATTTAACTACTAAATCACTTCCTAAGAATGTAAGCATAACGATTATTCCTGAGAATAAATATACTGTCCATGGATCTAATGCAAAACTCGTTGTTGGATATAAAGTAAACCAAATTAATAAGCCAGCTATTACTACATATATGAAAGTTAAGAAGGCTGTTTCTTCAGATGTAAACTTGTGCGTTTTTAATTTTTCAACAAGATAATATATTATTATTCCTCCACTCATTCCTACTAAAGTAAATAATAAACCACTTGTTAAACCAGAACTATTTGCTTTGCACCATATACCTCCTATTAACAAGAAAATGAACGGTACTATAAAGCCTTTTGCTTTTTCTTCATCACGAGCCATTAGCCAATATAAGAAATATGAACATATTAATATACTAGATATAAACCATAGAGCTTCATTGCCAACCATTAAAGATGTAGAACCTCTAAAGCCAGCGGCATGTAAACCTATAAACTCCCATAAGCCATTGATGGTTATGTTTATTGTTTCTCCAAATTCATAACCGAAATAGAATTTAGAAATAATTAATCCTAATCCATAGCCAATCGCAAGTATTGGTAAAGCTTTTTTAGCAATTTTTCCTAAATATTCTAGTGCTCTAGCTGTTGGGCTTTCCTTTCTTGAATTTCTTTTTTTGAAATCATTTACTAAAGCATACCCTGCTATTAAGGCAAACATAAATAGTAACATATTTGCTTGTGACCACCAATTTGTACTTGATAACCAATAGCCATTTTGGCCTTTTTGTGTTAATGCGCTTATGCTATAACCAACAAACATTATAGCTAAAAAACATGTCCAAAAACTTAAAAGTAAATTATGTTTTTTTACAGTTTTTTCTTTCGTAGCTTCAATAACAACTTCTTCTTTCTTTGTTACTTTTACCTCTTTCAGTATTTCTTTTTTAACAGTAGTTTTTGGTGATGTTGTTGTTTTGGTCGTTTTCTTCACCGCTACTGTTGCTTTTTTGGGCTTACTTGCTGTTTCTTTTTTCTTATTCACACTACTCTTTTTTGTTGCAGTTTTCTTTACTGCTTCCTTTGCTTCTTTCAAGCTTTTCCCTCCTATTCTTTTAAAGTATCCCTACTTTAATACAATAAGTATAGCAAAAGGTCTATAGAAAACAAGTGATTTTCTTTTATTGAGCTAAATTTATTTTCTACTAATATTTAAAATAATTCCTATACTAGCCAAAGAAACTAATAAACTACTTCCCCCATAGGAGAAAAACGGTAAAGTCACTCCTGTCACAGGCAAAAGTCCAATAACTACCGCAATATTAAGTAAGGCTTGGATTAATATGCCAACACCTAAGCCAAATGATAGATATTTGCCAAATAAGTCGTTTGTTTTTAAAGAAATTTTTATAATACGATAAAAAATAAAGGCAAAAAAGGATGTAATGATAAGTATGCCTAAAAAACCAAATTCTTCTGATATAATAGAGAATATAAAATCTGTTTGAGGTTCTGGTAAGTAAAATTGCTTTTGCCTTGATTGTAAAAAACCTTGTCCTAATAATCCTCCTGGCCCAATCGCATATAAAGATTGAATAATCTGATACCCGCTTCCTAGAGGGTCACTCCATGGATTTAAAAAGGCAACTATTCTAAGCATTCGATAAGGAGCTATGATTATTAGGGCTACAATACCAATTAAAGCTAAGACACCAATTTTAACAAAAAAAGATAATTTAACACCTGATATAAATATCATAACGACTAAAGTTAAAACTATAACCATAGCAGTTCCAAAGTCAGGTTCTAACATGATTAACAAAAAGAAAACCCCTATAACAAGTAAAATAGGAAATACACCCTTTTTAATATTTTGCATTAACTTTTGATTTCCTGCTAAATACTTTGAAACAAAAATGATTAATCCTAATTTGGCAAACTCACTAGGCTGAATTCCAAAGCCCCCAAAACCAAACCAACTACGTGACCCATTTCTAATACTTCCTATGCCTGGAATTAAAACAAGTACTAATAATATAAAGCATATTAATAATATGAGATTCGCTTTCTTTTCATATATTTTATAATCAATTTTAGATAAAAAATAAAGCATTCCAAGACCTGCTAAAAAGAATATAGCTTGGGCTTTAACAAACTTAAAAGCATCATGAAATTTATATTCAGCCCATATACTACTAGCCGAATAAATCATAACGATTCCAAATGAAGCAATTAATATAACTGCTATTAATAATTTATAATCAAAATTTTTATTTTTCATATCTATTCATTTAATTCTATTAATTATTATGGAAATTAATGAGTAGAACCAAACAAATACAAAAAAAATATTAGAAAATTTATTATTCTCTAATATTTATAACCAAACTCCATATGTTATTGCTGCCATAGCTAATATAAAACCAATCACCCAAAATAACTTAATAATGTCTTGCTCTTTCCATCCTATTTCTTCAAAATGATGATGCAAAGGAGCTTTTAAAAATACTTTTTTATTAAATTGACGGATAGAAATGATTTGTATTAAGCTACTAAGTGTTTCAATTACATATACTCCACCAATTAGGGCAAGAGATAATTCATGCCTCGTAATAATTGCTATACTTGCTAAAGCGCCTCCTAAAGCTAAAGATCCTAAGTCTCCCATAAATATTCTAGCAGGATGGGTATTAAAGACTAAAAAACCTATTAAAGACCCTACTAACAAGAAACAAAAGATAGCTATTTCTTGATAACCTTCTAACCAGCCACAATTCCAAGAAATAATACCAAAGGCTAAAAAGGCTATGGCGGATAATCCACCCGCTAATCCATCTAATCCATCAGTGATATTAACAGCGTTCGTTGTGCCTACCAATAGAAATAGAATAAATAAGCCAAAGGTCCATCCAAGAGGAATGGTAAGATTTAGGAAAGAAAATCTCAATGTAGAATCTCCTCCACCTTTCATAAATAAGTAAAAGAAGACTAACGCTATAAACATTTGAATTAAAAATTTACTTACAAGTGAAATACCATTATTATTGCGTTCTTTTATTTTTAAAAAGTCATCTAAGAATCCTAAAAAAGCATAGGCTATTAAAACAAAAACTATAATAATAAGATTATAACTGATTTCAATGCTTCCTTTTATATAAAGTAGTACTAATGATACGATTACTGGAAGAATAAATATAATTCCTCCCATTGTAGGAGTTCCTTCTTTTTTTAAATGTCTTTTAGATATCAGTTTACTTACTGATTGGCCGAAATGTAACTTCCGAAATAATGGAATAACGATTAAACCAGTAATAAGCGATAAAACAAAACCTAACATTAAAGCCATAGCTGCTTTTGCAAGTATTAACATTTTTTACACCTCTTCTTTTTTATTATACTATAAAAATTTCTCTATATTTTTAGTTATATTATAGATTGACATATTTTTACAACCTTTTTAATTTAACATGAGCACTACTGTTCCACCTTCTTTAACATACATTTCTTTATTTGGACTTTGATACACTACGGTTTGACCATCTCCACTATATTCTACTTTAAAGCCTTTTAAAGCTGCCTTAGCATCTTCTAAACTTAAGCCCTCTACATTTGGCATTAAAACATATTTTGTATCTAACCATGTATATTCCTTAGGTATCGTTTCTTTTGATGGTGCAATATCTAATATGTCAATTGCTGAACGAAAAATGTTTTTGGCAATCGGTGCTGATACTGTTCCTCCATATTGTACCACATTTTTGGCATTTTGAATGGCTACATATACAACTACTTCTGGATCATCTGCTGGCATGAAACCAATAAAGGATAATATATATTTACTTGCTGAATATACTCCATTTTCAACGGTTTGTGCTGTTCCTGTTTTTCCTCCTATTCTATAATTTTCAATATAGGCATTATGTCCTGAACCTTTAGCAACAACATTTTCTAAAGCAAATCTAACTAATTTACTAGTTTCTTCGCTTATTACTTGTTTTTCCATATTAGGTTCAATTCTTTTAATAATGGAATTCGTTTCTCTTTCTAAAAAGTTTTTTACCATAAATGGTGTATATAAATAGCCACCGTTTACAGCAGCACTAACTGCTCTAACTTGTTGAATTGGTGTTACACTAACCCCTTGACCAAAAGCCGTTGTAGCTGTTTCAACTAAACCCATTTTCTCAGTTTTAAATAGGATTCCTGTACCTTCTCCATTTAAATCTATTCCTGTTTTGGAACCAAAACCAAAGGTTCTAATATAATTCATTAGAGTTTCTGTGCCTAAATCTAGACCTATAGAAACAAAGCCAGGGTTACAAGAATTTTCTACTACTTCTAAATAACTTTGTGTACCATGACCACCATGTTTCCAACAATGGATTGTTGCCCCATCAACATTAATGCTTCCACCATCAGTAAAACTTCCTTCAAATAAATTTATTTTCTTTTCCTCTAAGGCTGATGCTAAGGTCATTATCTTAAAAGTGGATCCTGGCTCAAAAGTCATCCATATTGGTAAGTTTCGATTAATAACTTCTGTACTAGCATTTTGATAATTATTAGGGTCAAAATCAGGTCTACTAGCCATAGCTAAGACTTCTCCTGTTTTAGGATTCATAGCTAAAGCTATTGCGCTATCAGCATCATATTTTTGCATAGCGTTATCAAGCTCATTTTCTACTGCCTCTTGTAAATCTAAATCTATTGTCAATTGCAATGTGATGCCACTGGTCGGAGCTTCATAAATTTCTGCTAATTCTAATTTGTGTCCTTTCCCATCAGAAAAATATTTAATGCTGCCATCACTACCCGTCAAATATTCATTGTAGTATAATTCTAAGCCTGATAACCCTTGATTATCTATTCCAACGTATCCTAAAACATGACTTAATAAATCTCCATGAGGATAATATCTTTTACTTTCCTTTACTAAATATACACCATCTAGTTTTAATGCATCTATTTTTTCTGCCGTCTCATAGTCTAATCTTCTTCCTTCTGGATGTACTCTTTCAATAGAGGTTCTTTTTGTAACATGTGCTAACATATCTTTATAGTCGCTATTTAAGATTTCAGATAATTTCTTAGCAGTATCCTCAGCATTAACTACTTGCGATGGAATAATAACTAGCGAGGTTGTTGTAATATTTGTCGCTAAAACGTTGCCATTGCGATCTATGATTTCTCCTCGATCTGCTGAAATCGGCAATTTTCTACTCCATAGCGATTCAGCTAATGTATTTAATTTATTGTATTGAAATACTTGAATATAAAATACTTTAGCTATAGTAATGGTCAAACATATTAAACATATTAAAAAACAATATCTAATTCTTGTATGTATATTATTATAAAACATAATTATCCCTCTTATAAAAATATATTAAAAAAAAGAAAAATTATTAAAGAAGCTTTTTAAACTATCTTTATTTTTCTTTTTATTTTTAAGATATTCGATAAGGACTTGATTGTGTTCCTGTTCCTGATGAAAAAGTAACATTAGCATTTAAATAGAAAACTGGTCGTATTATTCCAGAACTTATCCATCCAGCATCTACTGAACCATCTCTAATCACGATAAAAGTTTCATTAGTATTACTAGACACTTTAGATAGCGTCCATTCATCGTCTGAGTTAAACAGCCAATTACTGTTTTGGGCAGAACTATAATCTGATGAAGTTTCAGAATATCCAGGATATGTCCAATATGTTGATGTTGCAGCATAGTAATAATCATTTACATACATTAATGCTATTTTTGAAGAATATGTTGTATTTATTTTATTACTTCCCACTTCATAATTATATGCTGTTTTGGCATTAGATCCTGATCCCCTTGCATAAGTCATTCCTCCTATATACCATGTTGTTGTGGCTATTTTATTTGTCCATGTTGTTCCTAAATTGGTTAAATATGTTCCATTTAATTCATCTTTATTCAGTAAGCTATCTTTCCAATTATTGGTATTCTCTGATGTTCCAGAATATTTTCCATATTGTAGATAAGAAGCCTTAATCAACTTTACTTGATCTCCAAAAACACCGATAATTCGATATAAGTTAGCACTTGGACATGTACTTGCTGTTGAGCCAAAGCATACATAGTTATTTGGGTTTGCTCCAGCATATCTATATGAATTATCTCCTGCTCCATTTGCTAATGATGAGGTGTGATAATAAAGTCCATTTGTTCCTTGTGATGTATATTTTGATTTTATTTTTTCAGCAATTGTCATAGCGCTTGTTGTTACGCTTTTGCTCGCTACTGTTGACTCTATACCTCCGCTATCTACTACTTTCACTCTTATGCTATATGAAGTACTACTGTTTAATCCTGTAAATGTATGACTTGATGTAGTTGCAGTTGTTGTTTTTGTTGTCCATGTACTTCCTGCATCTTTGCTAAACATATACTTGGCTATTGTTTTACTTCCTGCTGTTCCTGTGGCATGTACTGTGATTGAGTTTGATGTTTGAGTGGTTGATGTTATACTGGCTGTTGGATTAACATAACTCGTTGTTACTGATACACTGTATATGCTTGATTCTCTGTTATTGTTATCTACTACTTTGACTCTGATACTATATGCTGCATTACTTGTTAATCCACTAAATGTATATGAGTTCGTTGTTGAAGTACTGGTTTGAGTCGTCCAGTTACTTCCTCCATCTTTACTGTACATATATTTTGCTATGCTACCATCTCCTGCTGTTCCTGTAGCATTAATTGTTATACTTGACCCTGTTTTTGATGTTGTTGCACTTACACTTGGTACTCTGTATGTATTTGTAGTCACACTTAAACTATATGGATTTGACA
>CAOOMX010000044.1:0-8337 GCA_948497845.1 uncultured Bacilli bacterium
TTGATGCGTTAATATTAGCATTTGTTCCTCCACCTAGGTCTGCTGCAAAGTATGCATATGTTGCTCCGATTATGGTTAAGAACAACACAAATATACCTATTCCAACTAAGACTTTTGTTTTTTTATTCATTACTCTTACCTCCATATACTATTCTATTTTTATTATAAGCCAATTTGGATTATTATTCAATATGCATTATATGCATATTGAATATAATTTACATTTATAGTATTAACAGGAATAAAAAAAAGCATTCACTATGCTTCGTAAACGCTTGCTTTCTTTTTGTTTTTACCAGTTTTTTCATAACGAACGATACCAGTAATTTTAGCAAATAATGTATGGTCACGTCCCATTCCAACATTTGCTCCTGCAATGATTTTAGTTCCTCTTTGGCGATAAATAATACTTCCAGCAGAAACCTTTTGTCCATCACTTGCCTTAGCTCCTAATCTACGACCAGCAGAATCTCTTCCGTTTCTTGTAGAACCTTGAGCTTTAACGTGAGCAAATCGTTGAATGTTAAACTTTATAAATAACATATCATCTACTCTCCTTTAACTATTTTTATATTTTTAGGATATTGTATTGTTAAATCACTAAGAATATCCATCATATTTTGTATAAGTATATCTACTATTTTTTTATGTTCCAAAATTCTTATTTGCATCTTTTTATCATCTACAAAGGCAATACTAGATGCATCAATATGAAGAATGGCATTAACTGTTGTATATAAAACACTTGATACACTTGCACAAACAATATCATTACCATAATTAGCATAATTAGCATGCCCACTTATTGTAATCACATCTTTTTCATATACAATTTTTATCATGCATTACCCATGAATTTTCTTAACAACTAAACAAGTATATGGTTGTCTATGTCCTTGTGTTTTACGATACTTCTTCTTTGGTTTATACTTAAACACTTTAATTTTCTTATTCTTTCCGTGTTTTTCTACAGTACAAACAACAGTAGCACCATCTACATAAGGCATACCACTTTTACCATCAACAAATAAAACTTTGTCAAAAGTAATATCTTTTCCAGCTTCAACATCTAACTTTTCAACATAGATTTTATCGCCTTCAGATACATAGTATTGTTTTCCACCTGTAACAAATATAGCTTTCATTTCATACCTCCTTATTTTTTGAAGTCGCGCCATGAAGGTACTACCTAAATAGTTTTATAACCTTTTCTGTGCGGTTTCTTAAGAAATTACTTAACAAACGAATTCATTTTACCAAATTTACACCTTTTTGTCAAATCGATCTGCTAATTTTTTCTTCTCACTAACAATATGCTTTCCCTCAATAAAATATTGATAAGTTTCTTTTCTTAAAACATCCAAATCCCCCTTTTTAGTATCTATTCTTTTATAAGGATAATTATATAAATATCTTTCTAACAAAAACCGATTATAATAATACTTATACTCTTTAACAGCATTAATCGTCTTCATCAAAAACAAAGACACAATAAAATAATTATTTAAACTCATCCAATAATTCATTCCAATATAAAAAACAATAGCCACAAATGAAACAATCACATATATGTAATAGGCGGTTTTATAGCTAAAGTATTTATTCAAAAAACTACTAAATAATAAACTTCCATCAAGAGGAATAATAGGCAATAAATTAAAAAGAAGAATGGCACTATTATAAGTAAAAATAATATCTTTTGTTACACTTCTAAAAGGAAAAAATAACAACAAAAAGATAAAACTTTGAAACAAAACCCCTCCAATTGCCAACAAAAATTCATGCCAAAAAGGAGCATTAATATCCTTATTTATTCTAGTTACTCCCCCAAAAGGATAAATAGTAACACTTATAAACTGATATCCCAACACTTTAGCAAAAAAGATATGACCAGACTCATGAACCAGTACAATAAAAAGAATCCACAAAGCTATTTTTATATATCCACTAAAAAAAGCAATGCACAAAAAAAATAAGGTAAAAGAATTAATTTTGATATTCTTCATATTTTATAAAAGCATTATCCTTTTTCAAAACCAAATAAAGATATTCATCCTTTGTTTGTCCTAAAACAGTTTCTTTATCCAAATAATCATAAAGTTTAACTGATACATTCTCTAAATTCCCATACCAAATATCCGTTCCATCACTCCCCTGAACAATCACTGTATTTCCATAATTTTCCTTCTCTCCTACAAAAACAACAATACCACTTTGAATATTACTTACAAGTGTTTGATAATCTAAAGTTAATTTACTTCCATCATAATAATCCTCTATATTTTTATAAACCAACTTTCCATTAAATACAGCTTTCGTCTGTTCATCTTTAGGCAAAACTTCTCCAAATAAATCCTCATACCATGTTTTAAATTTAGTAAAAGGCAAAGATTCTGTTAACACATATTGTTTATACAAGAACAAATTTTGATCATTTAAATTTGTGTAAATAATACTTATCAAAAAGAAAATAACACTTAACAAAACTTTAGAAATGAACCCTTTTATTTTCTTTTTAGAATCAATTTCATTTTTCCTATCATATTCTTTAAAACCTTTTTTCTTCCTTTTAAAAGCCTCTACATATGCATCCACATTTATTTCACCCTACATAATTTTATGTCATCTTTATCTTTTATATAACAAATAGCATAAAAAAGCGCATTAACAATAAACATATTTATAAAAATATTAATATCAAAACTACTATAAATAAAAGTCGTAATAAAATAATATAAAAGAACAAAAAGGAGATTTACACCCCAAAAGTATATAAATTTACGATAATCAAAAGTAAGCACATACTTTTTTAAAAGATAAAAAAGAGGAAGAAGAACCAAATGAATATACCATGTTTTTAAAACAATAAAATCAATCAAAAAAGCTAAAGCTATAATATAAATTATTCCTTTTTTATTAAGACTTTCTAAAAAAAAGAAACTTGTATAAGCCGTATAATTATAAACCAAACAATCTAAAAACAAATAAATCATTCAGACTTCACCACCATCAGATAAGATACTTGATTAAAATTAACAGCAGCATCTACAATCACCGTTTGTTCTATCTCTAAAGAATCTAGAACAACTTCTTTTACGACCCCTACTAAAATATTCCCTGGTAAATTGGCAAGCCCAGAAGTATAAATTTTATCTCCCACATGAACATTTCCATCACTGGCAATATCACTAACAACTAACTGATGATCACGATATTTTAAGATACCAAAAGCATCCCCCATTTTCACAGAAACTTGACTATTTTTATTTGTAATTAATTCCACTTTAGAAGTAGCTTTATCAACAAAAGATAAAATACCTACTAAGCCTTTATCATTAATAACAGCCAAGCCTTTTGACAAACCATCATTACTTCCTTTAAATATTTGAAAACTATCGCTAAACTCTAAAACATCACGATATTTGACTCTACTTATTTCATATGAATATGTGGTATCATATGCAAATTCCATCATCTTTTTTAATTCTTCATTCTCTTTAATAGCATCATTACAAGTAAAAGTATTTACATTCGTAAAATCAAAATCTTTATTTAAAATAGTAATAATCTCATTAAAGGAATTCCGAAACAAAAATAAAAATAGTATTCCTAATAACGCAATAAATTCTTTATATTTCTTTTTCATAGTCTTATTATGCTACATTTTTTAAAAATAATTCAATCATTGCTTGATTTATAGAATAAAAAACATCTTCTTTCACAGTTTTTTCTAACACCAAATCATAATTTTCTATTTTTTTCTTCAAAGTCTCATCAACAACAACTTCTTTAACATAAAATTCAATATCTCTTTGTTCATAAAAATCTATTAATTTCTCTTTATTATTTACAGTAATAGAAAGAAAAACACGATAAAATTCATCATCTTGATAAATTCCTTTTTGTTTAAACTTTTCACCAAAAGCTAAAGCATTATCATAATTTTTAAAAACACCAGTTTGAAAAAGATAAACAACATCCCTTTCTTTTGTCATGGCAATAACTTCACTTTTTATATCTTTATAAAAGAAAAAGGCCATTACTCCTCCGATAAAAACAGCCCCGACAACAATTTTTAAATATGCTTTCACTTTATCACCAAGAATAGTTTATAATAAAAAGGAAGAAAAATTTGTCAAAAAAAGAAGCCTTATTGAAAAAATACTCTCGGTTGCTTAAAATAAACTGTATCATTATCAATAGTAAGAACAAATCTCCAATTTTGTTCTTCAGCATACAGATAATTTTTAGCTACTAAAATCTCACCATCATAACCACTGACATCAAATCCATCTTTAGTATAAATAAATCCTTCTAAGTTCTTTACTTCCATTTGATTTGGATCATAAATCGACAAAAAAACTTTGGTATCTTCCATTTTTTCTAAATGAACAAAAACATCATAAGAAAGATTTTTTTCATAAAAAGCATTTAAACTATCATTAAAATGATGATCTAAATAAACAGGTGTATCAATGACATAAGAAATATTGTATGATTGTTGTGTTTTAAGAACCACCATTTTATTTTGTTTCGTTAGAAAATAGGAAAAAATAGTCCCCACAACAGAGACTAACAACAAGCAAAGACTAAACATCATTAATAAAGATCTATTCTCTTTCATACTATCACTAATATATATTATGAACAAATTTTCTTTAAATAAAACAAAAGCCAAGAAAAAGTCTTGGCTTTTTATGGTAATATCACATAGAGGCTTATTAATTCGATTTGGAATTCATGTGATTCATTGATTTATTTACCATTTTACTTGCATCATCTAAGGCACTATGCACTGTTTTACAAGCTTTTTTCTTCGTTGTATCACTAGTTAACATATAAAGCCCTGAAGCCGCAAGTGTAACTGCAGCAACCCCAGACATAAATCCGATTGCTTTTTTCATTATAACCACCTCTACCTTTATTATGGCTATAATTCTTTACTATATACATCAATAATTCTTTCTTTTAAACTTGTCTTTCGATACATAGAATAATTATTTTTAACAGCTCCCATAAAAGCATTAGCATCTCCTATAATAGTAAGACTTTTTTTAGCTCGTGAAACACCCGTATAAATAAGTTTATTATAAAGCATTTTATAATAGCTTTTACATACAGGCATAATAACATGTTCAAATTCACTACCCTGGCTTTTATGAATAGTAATCGCATAAGCATGCTTTATTTGTTTCAAATCCTTCTTTTGGTATTCAACCTTATTTCCTTCAAAATCAATAACTACTGTATTTCCTGTTATACGCTCAATATACCCAATATCTCCATTAAAAACATTTTCTTCCAAAGCATTAATAAGTTGCAACACTTTATCGCCTTCACGAAAAACCACATCTCCATATAAAATTTCTTCTTTCTTTTTTGCTTCTGGATTGTATATTTGTTGCAAAACCAAATTTAAATTATCAATACCATTTTCTCCTTTATACATCGGCGCTAGGATTTGCATTTTTCTCTCATCAATATTTTTTTCTTGGCTTATTTTTATCACTTGTTCAATCATACTTTTAATTTGCAAAGAAGGAACTTGAAAAAAAGAATAATCGTCTTTTTTTACCATAAATTCTTCACTTAAATCCACAGTTTTAATCTCTTTTGCTAAAAAAGGAATATAGGAATTATTACTCTGACGATAAATTTGATTTAAGGGAACAAAATTAAAATAATCTGAATCAATTAAATCATTTAACACAAGACCAGGTCCAACACTAGGAAGCTGAAAAATATCCCCAACTAAAATAAGTTTTACATGATTACTAATCCCATTTAATAAGGCATTAAATAAATCAATATCAATCATACTCACTTCATCAACAATAATAAATCGATGCCCTGTTTTATTATCTATATTATAATAAAAATCATTACTATCTTTATACCATTTCAAATATCGATGAATAGTTGAAGCTGGCAATGCAGTAGAAGAACTCATCTTTTTACTAGCACGTCCTGTCGGTGCTAATAAGGCAATTGTTTCTAATATATCAGTAGGACCTAATTTATTTTCTTCAATATAAAGTCTTACAATAGCATTAATAATGGTTGTTTTCCCTGTACCTGGGCCACCAGAAATAATAGTAATATTATTATTCAAAGCTCCTTTTATTGCCTTTTTTTGTTCTTCATTATAAGAAATATTTAATCTCTTTTCTAAATTTTCAATCTTTTCATCTAATTTAGCTATTTTTTTAGGAGCATCATGATCTATTCTTTTCAATGTATTTGCTATATTTACTTCTTTTTCATAATATTCCATTAAATAATATCTTCGATCTACAAGAAGAACTTTATTCATTTGTTGTAAATCATCTATTTTTTCATCAAAAATATCTTCTTCTAACAAAATATTAAATGATTTTGATAAAGTAGCTATAATTTCATCTTTATAATAAAAGGTATCCCCTTGATTACGACTTAAAAGTGCCATTACTTCTAGTATACAAGCATAAATACGAGTATTTGTATCTGCTCCATAATGGGTTATATAAATACTATCCAATTTAGTAAAATCTACTACTTCTTTCATATCATAAAAAGCATCTGCTAAAACATCTTCCATCCGATTCTTAAATTTATTATAAATACGACTACATTCATCAATAGAAAAACCTAAATATTGTAATTTTATAATAAAATCACTACTTTTACTATAATTAATTAAAGAATTATATATTTTAGCAGCTCTAATCGGAGTCATTCCTGCTACTTGTAACAAATTATTTTGATCCTCTTTAATCTTATCTAAAGTCTTACTTCCAAAGACTTCAACAATCTTCTTAGCTGTTTTTTCTCCACACGACTCTATAAAAGAACTTGCCAAAAACTCAATAATAGAATCCTCAGTAGAAGGCAACTCTACTTCATAACGATTCACAACATATTGCATACCAAATCGTTCATTAAAAACATATTCGCCATACAAAATTAGCATAATTTCTAAATTAGCATCATTAAATACACCAGTAACTGTAATCGTCTTATTTACTTTATCACTTAATTCTTTTTCATTGGTTTCTTTAACGCGAAATAAGGCCACCATGTAGCCTGTTTCTTGATTCTGAAAAATAATCTTTTTTAACTTACCCTTTATATAATTCATAATTTCCTACTATATATCTTCCCAACTTCTAATACTTCATCTAATTCTACATATAAATAATTACTTGTATGGCCAAAACTTTTAGCACCTATTACTTCTTCAATTAAAATATCCATATTTACCCCTTTAAATGTATCATAATATTCTTTCTCTTGTCTACTAGAAAGTTCCATAAGTTTTTTAACTCGCTTCTTTTTATCTATTTCACTAACTTGTTCCATCATACTAGCAGCTTTCGCACCTTCTCGCTTCGAATATGGAAAAACATGTATTTTGGCAAAATTTACTTTTTCAGAAAACAATAAAGTTTCTTCAAAATAAGCTTCTGTTTCATAAGGATGTCCTACAATAATATCGGTAGTAATTGAAATCTGCGGACGTATAGAACGAATTTCTGTAAGTTTTTCTTCAAAATAAGCTGTATCATACTTACGATTCATCTTTTTTAAAACAAAATCACTTCCAGCTTGAAGAGGAATATGTAAATGATCACATAACTTCTTATTCACACGTAATTCTTCTAAAAATTTATCATTTAATTCCGTAATTTCAATACTAGATAAACGAATACGCTCAATTTCCTCTATCGCCGCCAGATCATGAAGCAAATCGCTTAAATCATGTTGATTTGATGCATATCTTCCTGTATGTATACCTGTTAAAACAATTTCTTTATGACCACTTAAAGCAAGATTTTTTGCTTCATTTAAAACTTCTTCATAATTTTTAGAACGAACACTTCCTCTAACATAAGGAATAATACAGTAAGAACAAAAGTTATCACAACCATCTTCAATTTTAATAAAAGCTCTAATATGATCATAATCACACAATTCCATCGACTCAAATTCCAAATTTCTATCATTATAAAAACGCACACAAGGACTTTTGGTAGATAACACTTCATTAATTAAAAGAGCAATCTTAGATTTATCTTTATTTCCAAGCAAAAGATCAATACCAAGTGTCTTATATAATTCTTGTTTGTTTTGGCTACTACACCCCACAACAACTAACAAAGCATTAGGATGCTCTCTTTTAATCTTACGAATCATCTTTAAGCATTTACTATCTGCTGTATTCGTAACTGTACAAGTATTAACAATAATAATATCAGCTAAGCTTATATCTTTTTCATAACAAAAAGAAGACGAAAGCATTTTTTCTTTCATCATATTCGATTCATATTGATTTACTTTACAACCAAATGTAATAATACT
>CAOOMX010000044.1:8347-8908 GCA_948497845.1 uncultured Bacilli bacterium
CCCGCATCCTGTAAGCTCGCCCCCACGATCTGCTTTACCTTCCCGTTGTGGATATCTATACATGGCCTGAACTTCATATTGATACCTTCTTAACTCAAATTCTTCTGTAATTGCTTCAATGTTTTCAAAAAAGCTTCTTCTTCCCCATAACTAATCACACGCACATCAATCTTAGGTACCTTTTCTTCTTTTATACTAACTAAATTGTCTAAATCCACCTTTTTTACAGACAAATCATCATAAACATCTTCTTTTTCATAATTAAGTTCATAATTATTTGTTTTTCCTAAAAGCTCTTCATAACTAATAATAGCTTTATTTTCTTGATCTTTCTCATATTCTGTAAAATCAATATTAGGCACATTATCCGTATTAATATCTTTTGTAATTTCTTTAACAATCTTCATTTCTAATGTTTCATCTAAATCCCCATTAGTATACTCTTCTTCATCATTATTAATCTTAATAAAATAAATAAGAGAAACAACCAAAATCATCAAAATTAAAACAGCTAGAAAAAAGACAATATCTGCAAAAGACAGCATTCTTAAAAACCTAACT
>CAOOMX010000045.1 GCA_948497845.1 uncultured Bacilli bacterium
ATGTTGTTAATGAGCATCCCATCAAGGGTGGAGATTATGGACCATATATTCAAACTGAAAGAAAGGAAATTTATCATATAGTGGCTAAATACTTAGTATCTATTGGTAGAGCTTATCCTTGTTTCTGCTTAGAAGAAGATTTATCAAAAATGAGAGAACATCAAGAAAAGAAAAAAGATCGAATTGGTTATTATGGACATTATGCAAAATGTAGAAACTTAAGTTATGAAGAAATAAAAAAACATATTGAGAATGGAGACAAATGGGTACTTAGGTTAAAATCTATGGGTGATTTTAATAAAAAGATAATATTTAAAGACTTAGTTAAAGGAACTATTGAAATGCCTGAAAACGATATAGATCAAGTTTTAATTAAATCCGATGGGATTCCACCATACGCATTAGCTCATGTATGTGATGACCATTTTATGAGAGTTACTACAGTTACAAGAGATGATTCATATATTTCATCAGTACCTTATCATTTGGAATTATGGAATGCTTGTGGTTTTAAAGCTCCAAAGTTTGCACATTTACTTCCTCTTAACATAAAAGAAGGAAATACTATTCGAAAGATAAGCAAAAGGAAAGATCCAACAGCAGCTGTATCATTTTATCATGAAAAAGGAATTCCAGTAGAAGCAATTAAACTATATTTTGCAACAATAATGAATTCTAATTTTGAGGGGTGGCTTTTGCAAAATCCAGATAAATCATTTAGAAATTTTGAATTTTCATTTAGTAAAATGAGTAAAAGCGGTCCATTATTTGATTTAGAAAAAGTGATAAATATTTCTAAAAATTATTTATCAAGGTTATCAGCTGTAGAAGTATATGACAATTTATTAATTTGGGCAAAAGAGTTTGATGTTGCATTTGCTAATCTCATTACAAAATATAAAGACTATACTATAGGTATTTTGAATATTGAAAGAGAACAAAAGAAACCGCGTAAAGACTTTAGTTGCTATTCTGAAATAAAATCATATATTTGGTATATGTATGATGAGTTGTTTGGCAATGTCCATTATGAATGGCAAAATGTTAATAATATAGAAGAAATAAAAACCATTCTACTTGATTATATTGATAATTATTATAATGATAATGATGATAAAGATTCTTGGTTTAATAGAATGAAAGAATTATCAGAAAAATATGGATATTGTTCAAATATTAAAGTGTACAAAGAAAATCCAGATAATTATAAAGGAAGTATTGTGGATATAAGCATGGTTTTAAGAGTAGCTTTAACAACAAAATCAATGACACCAGATTTATATGAAATTATGAAATTGTTAGGAAAAGAACGAATAAAATCAAGATTTGACTATATTAAATAATAAAATTGTGTTAGAATTATATCAGTTAATATTATTACTAACTACTTCTTTTGCCCAAAGAGTTGTTGTACTTCTCTCTCGGGCACCAGATTGATAGGAAACTCCACTTTTATGTTGGAGTTTTAATATGTCTAAAACTATGGTTACAGAAATTAAATTGCTATTGTAAATTTAGTAAACACACTTGCATATTGGCAAAAACAATATAAGGGAGATTTTATATGGAATTTATAATAGAGAAAAAGGAATGAATCCATTAGATTATTGTTTAATAAGTGATGAAACATTACAGCAATTAGGCCCACATTGCAATTATGATACTACAGTTTTTTATAATCATACGATAAAGAAATAAAGTTATTGAACGTCCTCCTGGCTTCCTTTAGAGCACTAAATTAATTTTTACTCTAATAATAGAAAAAGGCTACTCTACTAAAGTAACCTATTTTAAATATATTATTTTTTTATTTATCATCAACTATTTTTTCGATGATTGATGGAATTTCATCCCAACTAGAAGTTTGACATCCAGAATAATCTGCATTAAAAGGTCCAAATAAAATTTCATCCATTTTATATTCTTTGTTAATTTCTTTAGCTACTGCTTCATGTATTCTTGCTGATGCCATTTAATCATTTCCTAACAAAATCAATTATAGCATACCTAAACAGCAAATACATAATTTAACGTTTAGGACCTCCAAAAGAAGGGGGACAAGATGTATCAGACGAATTATATTTATGTGGATATAAAATTCTATTAATCTCTTCTACCCGCTCATCAAAAGTTAAGTATCTTACTGCTAATCCAGGCTGTGGCTGTATAGTAGAAACATTATAAAAATTATATAATAAAGCCCTCCTGCCTTCTGTCGTCGGAAAAAAAGTCGCTTCGAAATATCCTCTTTCATCCATAGTTGAATTTGTTATAATGCCGGTTTCAGGATTATAACGTGATTTTACATTCTTATCTTTAAGAGTTATACATCTTCCATCTTTAGATAACAAAATACCTTTTCGAAACATTAATAAAGTTATAAACATTTTCATATATTCATAAGCCTCTTTAACATCTTGTCCAGTTAAAGTTAATTTAGTACTACTTGTTAATCCATAAAGGAAATTAAATGTTTGTTTCGCTTCTAAAATAGCATCAGTTATTCTATGACTATAAGCTTCACCTGGTGTTTCAGGAGCATAATACACCCCTGGAGTATTAGTATCATAAAGCCAAGCTAGAGATCTTTCACAACCAATGAATAAAGAAACATTCTCTTGATAAACACTTCTAATTGCACTTTCTACTTTCTCTTTATTTTTTGCATCACTATATATAATTATTCTATCACATTGTTCCATACCAGTAGTTAATTGATACTTAAACCTTACAGGTACACATTGTAACGAAAATTTTTCAACCAATTTTTTTACCAATTCATGCATATTATTTGGATTAGGAGCTATATAAAATCTACTAGTTATATTTCCCATCCTTTCTGTATTCATTTTTACCCATTTATATTCTTTATTTTGATTTTTAGTTCTAATATTTAAATGTTGAACAGATCTTAAAAACGCTTCCAATTCTAATTCTTTTTGCTCTAAATTTCTAGGACTATATTTTGAAGCATATAATTTATCTCTTAAAATATAACTTTCTGTATCTTTATTACATTTAAATGCTATTTGAGCTAACCCTAAAATAATTGAATCATCTACGGGCTTAACAAGACTCTTTAATGAAATCAAATTTGGATTTGTTTTATTCACAAGAACATGCACCTCTTATACAAATATTTTACCATAAAATTTCAGTTTTTAATATGTTCAAGAGCTAAAGCAATAACCGATAAAATAAAAGATGGCACAATAAAAATTTAATTGAAATTGCAAGATATATCTTATATAATATATCTTGATTGGAGATAATATTTATGCAAGACAAATTCAGTCGATTAATCAATGTTTTAAAAAACAAACTTTCTTCTAAAAAAAGGAATTTAAACGAAACATCAACACTATTAGACAAAAAGAAGTTAGAAGAAAGAAATACTGTTAAACAAATAGAAGAACAACAAAGAAATTTAAGCAATTTAAAGGCAGACAAAAAAGCATATAAAAGATACCCTTTTTATACACTAGCTTTTATAGCAAAACTAGCTGTAGTTTTAATAAGTTCTTTAGCTAGTCTAGGAATCATCTACTGGCTACGAGCAGACGTTATTGCAACTAGTCAACAAAATGTTATAGCAGGCCTTTGTCAACCAATGACAGGTTGGGCAAGACTCACATTAAATGGTATATATCTAGGAATTACAATCTTGATTGCGGGTTTTAGTATTGTAGCGATTAAAAACGCAACAGAAGAACAAAAGAAATTAAATACTCTACGAAAAAAGTACCCTTCTTTAGAGCAAATAGAATCATTAATAAAAAGTGCAAGTCTTGATTTAGATCATTTAACTACTAGTTTACAAAGTATAAAAGAAGAAATTATTGCCTTAACTTCTAGAGTAGAAATTCTAGAATTAGAAAAAAACACTTTAGAACAAAAACTTGCTTTAGCAAAAGATAAGTTTATAAATGCATGTGAGTTAATAGATTCATATAAAACTGAAAGTTTACTAGATATAATGCCACAAGAAGGTTTAGACGAATCATTTGCGAGGTTAGATGACGAAGAATCCTCTAGAAAAAATGAAATTTTAAGTAGAACCAAACCAAATCCAATAGAGAGAAAAAAAAATTGACACTGACATCATAAAATGATATATTTTTATAAAGATTTAATAATATATAATCAAAGGAGAAACAAATATGACAACTGAACTTATTGATGTGCTTGATGAAAATGGAATATTAACTGGAGAAGTTTTACCAAGAAAAGAAGTGCATAAAAAAGGATTGTGGCATAGAGCAATTGTAGTTGCAATCGTAAACGAAAAAAATGAAATTTTATTACAACAAAGATCCGAAAACAAAGAAAAGAATGCTGGAATGTGGGACATTTCAGTAGCTGGGCATATTTCTGCTGGACAAGATGCTTTATCTGCAGCTGCTCGTGAAATCAATGAAGAGGTAAATGTTTTACTAGGCTATAGAACTGAAATAAAAGATTTCAGATATATGTATTGTTTTAGAAAAGAACAAAAATTTAGTGATGATTTTATAGAAAGACAATTTTATGATTTCTTTATTTTAAGAACATCTGGAGTTGATGATAAAACCTTATGTTTTCAAAAAGAAGAAGTACAAGCTGTAAAATTTGTAGATTTATCAGCCTTGCAAAAAATGGTTGAAAATAAAGAAATAGTTGAAAGGCCTGAAATTTATCAAATATTAACAAGCTTCTTATTTAGATTTTAATAGAAATAAAAACTTAAAAACTCGATTCCCTATTATCAAGAATCGAGTTTTATATTTACTTCTTATTTTCTAAATAATTTACAGCTTCTTCTATGCTTTTAAATGTAGGAACTCCTTTTTGACTAAAGCGTAAGAAATATTCTCTATTTTTTCTTATTTTATCTATATTTTCGCTCGTTAAACCACCACCATAACAAGTCTTTTCGCGTAATTTAATGTATTCTAAATGTTTTTCGAAATCTGGCATAACAACAGCATCTGGAATAGCATGCACACAACTAGCTCCAATAATCCAAAAGCCCATTTCTCTTGCTATATGGGTAATAACATCAGCTCTTTGTTCAATAACATCTATTGTTTTACCACTCCAATTCCACCAATCACCATTAGGAAAAGCATTTGTAACTTCCCACAAAAGATCTCCATCGATCCAATTTTTTATTTGCTGATGTTCCACAAAATAGCTTTTACCAATCCCTGATGGCCCATAAATAAAATATCCTTTTTTATGAAGCACATATTCTTTTTTTAACTTATCATATAAAGCTGTCCCATCACTAAAAATAAGAGGTGTATCAAAATCATATAAGTTATTTTCTTCCATATTATAAAAACTCCTTAATTTGTACCCCCATTCCTATAACTAAGTCAATAGCTTGTTCCATAGATAACGTTGCTCCTTTAAAAGAAGTTATATCACCAGTAATACTAATAAATTTAGCATTTTGAAACAATACATTTTCACAATCTAACTCTACTACTTTAAAATCTTCAAAAGAAGATGTTAAAAAATCACATGAAGACAATTCCAAAGCCTCAAAAGTAACACTCAATAGCCTAGCATTAACAGCAACATCATTTAATTTCATTTTTGAAAAAGAACAAAATTGCAAAAAAGAATCATCAATTTTTAAATCACGAATTTTTCCGTCATCAAAAACAACATCTGTTAGTTTACTATCCAAAAAATGAATATTTTTAGCACTAACATGTATAAAATAGCAATTAACGAACTCACAATTTAAAAAAGTAATTTGTTCCATATAAAGGTCTCTAAAAATAACATGTTGAAACTTACATTTTTGAAACGTAACTTCTTCAATGGAATCCAACTTAAAAGTTAAATTGGTAAGTTCTTCATCAAGATAGGTATCAAAACTAATACTTTCATCCTCATTATATTTATCAATTAAATGCATTATTCTTCCTCTTTATAAATAGATGTAAACAAATCTTGTTCACTTACCACTTCTTTATCTTCCATAGTTATAGCAGGTAAATCCTCAATTGTTGCTAAACCAAAGTAATCCAAAAAGGTACTTGTTGTACGATATAAATTTGGTTTTCCTGGTAAATTACTTTTTCCTGCCACTTTAATTAAATCTTTAGCCACTAATTTACGAATCATATTCATACTGGCAATTCCTCTTGCTTCATCAACTTCTACTCTTGTAATCGGCTGATTATAAGCGATAATAGCCAAAGTTTCTAAAGCAGCTTGACTTAAAGTATTTGATCCATGTGTAGTAATAAGCTTTTGATAATAATCTTTATGTTCCTTTTTGGTTGTAAATTTAAATGTTTCTCCTAAAAAACTAATACGAATTCCTCTATTTTCTTTTTCGTACTCTTCTCTTAATTTCTTTAATAAGCTTTTAGCTTCCTCCATATCAATTTCTAAAATATCACATATATTTTGTAAGGTAATTCCTTCATCCCCCACTACAAATAAAATACCTTCTAAAACTGCCTCTTTTTTCATAATACCACCTTTTCTATTAGTATATCATCAAAATTAGCCTCTTGTTTCAATACAATTTCCTTATTTTTACACATATCTAGAATAGACAAAAAAGTAACAACTAACAATTCTTTAGAACAAACATCAAATAAATCTTGAAAAGATATTTTCTTCCTTTTTTCTATAATTCCTCTAATATAACTAGTTCTTTCTTCCACACTAATTTCTTTTCTAGTAATTTTCGTATGAACTGGCTTTTGATATTGTAATCTTTTTTGTAATTCAAGTAAAGCATCAACTAATAATGATACATCTTCCTCAATATGTGTATCATTTTCAACTTTAAATGCACTGATATTCTCCGGCGTCTTTGTAAAAAACTCCCCTCTTTTTTCTTCCAATTCTTTAAAAAAGACTGTTGCATTTTGATATCTTTCATACTCAATTAATTTATTTTTTAAATCTTCTTCACTATGTATAGTAAATTCATCATTATCACTATCATCTGTTTCATCCAAATTAAGAAGCAATCTACTTTTTAAATGAATAAGTTCTGCAGCCATAACTAAATATTCACTAGCATTATCAATATCTTCTTTATCTAAACTATCAATAAAACGCAAGTACTCATCAATAATGTACTTGGTATCAATTTCATAAATATCCATTTTAGCGGTCTTAACTAAATGGAGCAATAAATCCAAAGGACCTTCAAAGTCCTTTATACAAAAAATCATAAAACCACCCTATTCACAATTATATCCTCGAGCTAAAAGTTCAAAACGAATGACCTTTGCATCTGTTGCATTAGCATAAATTAATTTATTAATAAATAAATTAGCATTATTACTAGATAAATCTACAGTTGTTTTAAAAATAGCCGTAGTTCCTTGATTAGATACATTTGAAGTTATCCCATTAATAGTAGCATAAGTGGTAGCTAAAGCCTGATAAGTTGGAAGTACTGTGGCAAACGAAGGATCTGTGCTATTCAATGTAAATATATCTTCAATTTGATAAACTTTATTATTTTTAAGCAAATAGTTAACTGTTTCATTATCTCTTTTACATACCAATAAAGCTTGTTTTTGTTCATTTGCCTTTGCCACAAAAGAAGGATACTCCTCTTCAACAATTTCTAAAAATGCTATTGAAGAAACATTTGCATCTTGCAAAGGATAACTAGCATCATAATAGGTATTTGCTCCGATAGCCATTTCATCAACCTTAATACGTTGCAATAAAGTATCTTCAGCATTATAAAGTTCCATATAATAAGACAATGTAGCCAGATCTTTTCTTTCTTTACTATTATTAGTAATCCTAAAATTAAGGGTCGTATCAACGATTGAAAAATTTGACAAGACCAAGTCTTTTTCTGTAATACTCAAGGTATTTGTATATGGATGTTTTACTGTTTCATTTATATCAGGTTTATCATCTTCATTAGGCTTCTCCTCATTTGGCTTATTTGATCCCACTGGAGTTTTTTCTGGATGCAAATAATTTTCTACATACAAAGAAATTTCTGGCAAGTAATAAACTACTCCACCAAAAATAATAAAAAGTAAAACTAATCCAATTAAACCCGTTTTCTTATTTTCAATTGTTGCTAAAACTGTTGGGGTTAATTCTTTATCAACGATAACTATCTTTTTCTTTCTTGCCATGTAATCATCCCTTATTCATTCTCATCTATTATACTATAATTATTAGGATCTAACAAGCATCCTCTCCACAAAAAGAATCATCTACTTGCATTAAATCCGTATAGATAGTATAAAGTTCATTTCTTTGTTCATCATTCATTTTTATAAATGGATTTTCATGACTTTCAACAGTAGATACATGCATTTTTTCTATTCTTTTATTAGAAACACGTACAACCGTCGGTGCATAAAGCCTAGTCACTCCAGTATCATAACGATTTCCCTTTTCATCAGCAATATAATAATCTTCTAAAAGATCTCCAAAAAAAGCTAATATTTCATAATAAGCATCGCTACCTTTTTTAGTTTGTTTAGGTTTTATAGATCCGGCAAAAACATATTCATCTCTAACATCCTTTATATCTACATAATATATTTTTTTAATACCTTTATCCTGTGCAACATCAAGCATTACTTCAATAATATTACGACACCAAGGACAACTAGCATAACCAAAATAGACAATTGCCTCTTCTTCATTTAAAACATCTAAAATTTCTTTAGGGCTTTTATAAACAATTGGATTATCATCTGCTATTTCTATACTCGGATATTTATTTTTCCCATCATTTGTATCTATATCATTTAAACTTTCATACTCATTTTTAAAGCGTATGGCATCTGTCATCTCATTTTGACTATGCCTATAAATAA
>CAOOMX010000046.1 GCA_948497845.1 uncultured Bacilli bacterium
ATCCAGATTTTGAAGAAGTAAGTCCTGAATTAACTTGGACTCACTATAACGAGTTAATAATAATTAAAGATGATGCTAAAAGAAAATTCTATGAAAAAGAATGCATTAATTCACATTGGAGTGTAAGAGAACTACAACGACAGCTGGATACTTCATTATATGAAAGATTATTGCTTTCAGATGGTAAGCCGAACAAAGAAAAAGTTTTAGAGTTATCTAAAAAAGGACAAGTATTATTTAAGCCTAGTGATTTAATTAAAGAACCTTATGTATTCGAATTTTTGGGTATTAAAGAACAAAAACCTTTACTTGAAAAAGATTTGGAGTATAAATTGATTAAACATATTGAAGATTTCTTACTAGAACTTGGAAAAGGATTTATGTTTGTTGGTAGTCAACAAAGAATAACCCTTAATAATACTAATTATTATGTCGATATGGTTTTCTATAATAAATTTTTAAAGTCTTATGTACTAATTGATTTAAAAATGAACAATTTAAAAGCAGAAAATTTAGGACAAATGAATTTATATCTTAACTATTATGAGCAAGTTGTAAATGATGAAAATGATAACAAGCCGATTGGAATTATATTATGTACAGAAAAAGATAATGTAATGATGGAATTTGCTTTAAATGGTATTTCAAACAATTTATTTACTTCAACATACACATATTATATTCCAGATAAAGAACAATTAATAAGTGAAGTAGAAAAAGTTTTAAACGATAAGGAGTGAAAAAGCAATATGAAATTACAAGAATTGGATAGATTAAGAGATTTAGTTATTAGATCAGAAATAAAGCAGACTGATACTCTAGAAGAAATGGTTTTTAAGGCATATCTAAAACATGAAAATTTAAAAGATACGGCAAAGGAAATAAACGAATTAAATTTTAGGGATAATAACGGTGAATTAATTAGAACTTCATCAGAGGAAATTTCTGAAATTATAAAAGATAAAAATAATAGGCAAGTCATAAAAGATAAAGAACTTTATGACTATGTGAAGTCAACTTTTAGTGCTAATAAAAGAAAAGCTATGAAAAGATGGGGATAAAAATAATTAATTTTAAAAACTTTATTATATGAGGAGGAAATAAAATGAGATTATATATAACATATACAAAAAATAGTTTTACAGAAAAGCAAATTCAAGAATTAAATCAAGTGGGAGAACTTATCTTTTTGGAAGATACTTTTGATTTAGATAAAGCTCCATATTTAACAGACGAAGAAGAGAAAATATTAGTGGTAGATCCTGATTGGTATAACTGGGATATTAATGCTAGTCATTTAAGTAAAATTAAGAATTTAAAAGGCGTTTGTTTATCAACGACTGCATTTGATTGGATAGATTTAGATTATTGTAAAAATAATAATATCGTTGTATGCAATATACCAAAATATTCAACTGATTCAGTTGCTGAATATGGAATATTTCTTATGATGTGCCTAGCAAAGAAATTTCCAATTCAAGCAAAGACAGATTATAAAATGGATTATTCACAATATATGTTAACGACTGAAATAAGAAATAAAACAGCTGGTATTATTGGACTTGGTACAATAGGCTCTAAAATAGCTGATATGTGTCAAGCATTAGGTATGAATGTTATTTATTGGAATAGAAGTGAAAAACAAAATAGTTATAGAAAAGTTGATTTAGAAACTATATTTAAAGAAGCAGATTTTATTTTTTCAGCATTTGCTACAAATGCTGAAAAAAGTAAATTAATTACAGATGATTTAATCAATGCAATGAATGGTAATGCGTTTATTAATGTAGTTAATAATCCTAGAGAATTATATAATCATGATTTACTTCTTAATAGAGCTGAAAAAGAAGAAATAAGCTATGCTTTTGAATTGTATGGTAATGAGAAAAAGATGTATGACTACAAAGGAAATGTTATGGCAACAGCTCCTTATGCGTTTTATACAAAAGAAGCAATTGATAGATTAGTTGCAATATGGTGTGATAATGTAAATAATTTAGTAAATGATAAACCTCAAAATGTAGTGAACAAATAATAAGAAACTGTGGTCTTAATGCAAAATGACAAGATGACAGTTGTTTGAGATACCCCTCACTACTATTGTCATTTTGTCATAAACATATTATCGATAATAAAGTATTAATGAATTAGAGGTGTTTTATAATGCACATAAAAAAAGTACATATTGAAAATTTTAGGAATTTTATTAATATTGATATTCCTTTAAAACAATATTCAACTATAGTGGGTGAAAATGATGTTGGTAAGAGTAATTTTTTAGATGCAATAAAATTATTGTTATATAATAATTCAATACAATTCTATTCAAAACGGTTATCTTTAACTGATTTAAATTCTAGTTGTATAGAAGAATTTAGGAAAAAAATAATAGAATGTAAAGAAGAAATAAAATCTAAAATAGCTAATAAAGAGGATTTATCTGAATATTATGAATATATTCCTAAAGTTATAATAAGTATAACTTTTGTAGATGCGTCAGATGATTATCAAAAGAAACTACTATGTGATTGGACAAATTTAGAAGAAGGAGAATTGTCCTATACAATTGAGTATTGTTTTAAACCAAAGGATAACTATGACTTTTTAGTTACTATGGTTGCATTAATTGAACTTGATGAAAATAGCTCTATTCCAATAGAGTTATATGAATATAGTATTTACTCTAAAAACAATATGAAAGCAATAAATAGTGCAAAATATAAGAATTTTAACATAAGTATTATAAATGCTGAAAGAGATAACTTCTCAGAAAATTCTAATAAAGAATCTTATAAACTTATAAGCTCTTTATTAGAAAAAAATTTATCTGTAAATGATAAAGGAAAGATTAATAAGGCATATAATGATTTTTTTGAAGAAATAAAAAAACTATCTTCGTATAAAGACGTCTTTTCATATCTAAAAGATCAAAGTATAACTAACATTGATGAAATAGTTGATAATATGGAGTTATTACCAAATTTTCCAAATTTAAACACAATTTTTACGAATATAAATATTGGCTATGGTAATGAGTTCTTATATCAAAAAGGATTAGGAAAAAGAAATTTAATTTTACTATTATTGTTATTTAGTAATTATAATAATTCTGATAGAAGATATAATCTGATTTGTGTTGAAGAACCTGAGGCACATTTATGTGTAAACAATTTAAATATAGCATTAAGATTTATTGAAAAAAGTTTATCGGTTGAAAATCCTTTTTGCCAAACTATCATAACATCACACAATCCTAAAACCATTAACAAATTAAAATTTAAAAATGTAGTAATATTAAAAAATCATGAAGCTATAACTTTTGATGATGATACTGATATGTCAGAATATCTATCTAAAAGACAAAATTTTGATATATTAAAAATTCTTTTTGCAAATAAATTGATTTTGGTTGAAGGCCCAACAGAAGAAATGTTTATCAATACTTTAATTAGTCTCCAAGATAAATTAAGTGATATTGAAGTTATATCAATTGGTCACAAGGGTTTTAAGACTTTTTTAGACATTTGGCTAAAAATCAACAAAGGTACAACTAAAAAAATTGGAATTGTAAGAGATTATGATAATCAGCCAAATGCAAAAAAAGAGCATGATGCTTATAATGATGATAATCAAATATTTGTTAGAACAACTGAGGGCTATACATTTGAAGATGATTTTGTTGCAACAAGTAATAATAAAGAGATTCTATCCAAATTATTTAATACTGAAGATCCATGTGATTATATGAAATCATCAAAAGCAGAATCTATGCTATTGGTTTGTGAAAAAATGTTATTTCCAATAGATGATGATAATAGAATTGAACTATCCATTCCAAAACACATTGAGGACATTTTAAATGGATTACAAGATTAGTGATATTCAAGTGGCAGGTGCAGGTGCCGGCAAAACTTATTCTATGGCAGAAAAAATAATTGAGTATAGGAAAAATAACATTACTGAGGATAAAGATATAATAGTAATTACTTATACTAATTTTGCAAAGAATAATATTGAAAAAAATTTAGAAATGAGTTTAATGGCATACCAGAAAATGTTAAAATTTTAACTATACATAAGTTTCTTTTAGACTACATAATATATCCATATTCTAATTTGGTGTTTAACCTTGTTATAAATGATGCGTGTTCAATTCCTCTTCCAGATAATATTTCATTCAAAAATAAGAGAATTTCTGAATTGTTGGGAAAAGGTATAATACATAATGAAAAGGTTTTTAAACAGGCAAAAAGAACATTATGTATTGGAAATAGTGATAATAAAGAATTAAAAAAGAATAAGAAAATGGTTTTAGATTTGTTTAAAGCCTCTGTATGTGCGATTTTTATTGATGAAGCACAAGATGCTGATGAAGATGTGATTGAAATAATAAAATATTTAAATAACAATGGTATTTATTTTTATATTGTTGGAGATCCAAAACAGGCAATAAAATATCCAAGCGTATTTGCAAATTTTATTAACGAAATCAAAGCAAAAGAAGTTAGGTCTTTTAATTTACAACCATTTAATAATATCACTAGAAGAATGCCTAAAATACATGTTAATATTAGTAATATTATTTGTAATGATTATCAAAAGCAAAGTACAATTTCTAAAGTTGAGGGAACAATATATTATATGTATAGTGATGATGATAATTTTAAAGAAGTCTTTGACAAATTTCAAAATCCTGAATCATTATGTTATATAAAAAAGAAAACAGATTATTTTTTAACTGGTAAGTCTTATAAACTAGATGATGTTTTACTAAAAGAAATCCTTGTTACAAAAAATATATCTGATGATACAGATGCTTTCATGTACGAGAAAACACAGGAATTATTTAAATACATAGAAACTTTTCAAAATGAGCAAAAAGGTTTAAACAATTTTTTAAAAAAACATGATATCATTTTATCAAAAAATGATTATGCTAAAATTATTTCATCTTTATCGTTTATGAAAGAAGATAAATATATTGTAAATACAATTGATAAAATTAAGGGTTTAGAAAAAGAAAATTGTATGTTTATTATTGATAATTCGTTGTTGGATTATTTGTTCCGTAATAAGATAGAGGAAAATAAGGAAAGAAATTATTTATATGTTGGATTAACGAGATCATTAAATAATATGATACTTGTTATTGATATATCAACATTAAAAGACAAAACTAGAGATTATATTGATAACGAGATGAAAAAAATATCTATCCCTTACTATGCAAAATAAAAAAGGTAGCTGAAAATATAATTCAACTACCTTTTCAACTACCAAAATATTAAAATTCATATAATACTTGTTAAATTTAAGTATTTTTAATCTTATTAAAATAAAGGTAAAAGTACTTAATTAAACTTTGAAGCGCGTGAACTTTAACCGCCCCCTGAAGGAGCCCTTGCGGCTCCGCTTTTTGTTGTTATGAATTAGAAGAGATTAAAATTTACATGAAAGAGATTAAAAAGTGTTAATTTTGATTAAAATAGGTTAATAAATTTGCTATCTAAATTTTGTAAATTATATGCTTAATTATATTCTAAAAAATAAACATTTTAGGTAAAATATTTCTGAGGTGAGAAAATTGACTTTATCTAAAATAAATAAAAAAATTACTCTAGAATATTTAAAAGAGCCTGAAAACTTATACTATGATCGAAAGTCAGCGAAAATTGATTTAAAATCGATTGCTAATGAAGTAATGGCATTTGCAAATGCCCAAGGTGGAATATTAGCAATTGGAATTAAAGATAATGGCGAAATTGAAGGCTTTAATAAGTATGGAATTAATAAATTAAATGAAGCTCAAAAAATTGTAAGTTCTTATTTAAAGCCTGCCAATTTGCAATTGTGAGATAATTGAAATAAATAATGTAAAAGGCGAAAAAGATAGAGTACTTTTATATCATATTGAACCTTCTATGAGTAGAGTGATAAGAAATGCAAAGGACGAAGTATATTGTAGACAAGGTGATTCTTCTATCAAATTAACTTATGATCAAATTAGGAGTTTAGAATATGATAGAAATGAAACAAATTTTGAAAATCAAATTGTTTGGGAATCGAGTATTGAAGATATAGATAATGAAGTTGTAGAAGTTTTTAAACAGTGCAGAACAGTGCAGAACAATTCAGAATAGTGCAGAACAGTGCAGAAAATTCAGAATAGTGCAGAACAGTGCAGAACAATTCAGAATAGTGCAGAACAATTCAGAACAATTCAGAACAGTGCAGAACAACTAGATAATTATTTTTCTAATATTGATATTAATGAAGTGCAAATATAGAATTTCTGCTTCTGGTGTATAATATTAATACTTGGAGGTGAAAGTATGAATTTTAAATTAGAAAGATTTATTGATGGGTATGTAGCAGTAGGAATCAATTATACACTTAGAACGGATACAAATGAAGCTAGTGTATTAACGCAATCAAATGAGATAAAAGAAGCTATACCAGTTGCTGTTGAAGAAGCTAAAAAACTTGGATATAACATTGATGAATTGCCATGGTTGGACCTTCAAGTTTCTTTATAGAAGATTGGGGGGTTTATGGATTAGATCAAGATACAGATGAATCAATGAGTGCTGCAGCAGAACTTTTTGGAATCATGGGAGGAGTAGAATTAACTTCTGAAATGATAAAAGATGGTAGCTATCAAGAATTAATGAAATCGATATCTGCTTATGCTTGGATTAATGAAAATACAGTTCCTAGTGTGATTGCTTATGGGACGCATGATAAAGTCTGCCCTTTTAAAACCGTTAAACACTTAGTTGATGCTTTAGAAAAAAATAATGTTGATTATAAATATTTTGAAGCAACACATTCAGGACATGGTCTGCAAAATGATGATAACGTATATAAAGAATTTATGGAAACTGTTGAAGATTATTTAGATAAATATATGCCAGTAGAAAGATAAGAAAAATAGAAAAAGTAAAGCCAAAATTTTCTCCGTTGATAGAAGTTTCTATGATATAATGTAAGTAGCAAATATGTTATATCAATAGTATTTTTATGAAAAGGAGAATTATGAAAAGAAGAATATTAACAATTCTATTAGGGGGAATTATGGTTTTAGGAGTTACAGGTTGTGGTAAACAAGAACCAGATACGGGTAAGGCAGATTCATATGCTTATGATGAAAAATTAGTGCAATGTTTAGAAAATGAATTGGAAGCTTATCTTGTAACGGAATCAGATGACTTAATTACTATCCCTTTTCAAGATATAACAAATGTTGATCAAGAAAAAATAGCTTATTATAAAGGAGGATATGCTAGTAATCATCCTGATAATATGTATGTCATAGTTTTTCCTAAAAATGGAACTTATGAATCAAGTATAATGAAAGATTTTGTTAAATATTTTTATGATAGATTTTCTATATATCAAACGTATGAAAGTCCTTTGACCCCTGATATTTATATTCATACTCAAAAGAATGATATTGATTTTCAAGATATTATTAATAGTTGTGTTGTTAAAAATGATACCGAAGATGGTAAATCTATACCAAAGAGTACTATAAATAAAATAAATAATACTACAAAAATAGTTATAAAATCTAATCAAAAAGAATTAGGGACAATAACTGATAAGGATAAATTAACAGAAATTTTAAGTGGTATTAAAAGTAGTAAACGATATGGAAAGAATTGTTTAGCTGATGGTCATGCTTTTGATTTTGAAATGTATGATGGTAATAAATTAATTGATACCATATATGTCTGGAAAGATGGGCAAAGATTAATTCCCAAAAGTGTAGATGGATGCTATTATTCGATTCCTGATGATATAGATTTAAGGAAAATTATTGAAGAAGAAACTGGTTATATATTTTATAATATTTTAAGTTATGGTGAAAATGACAATCAAAAAGAACAATTAATTTATAAAGATAATAAGAATAGTTATTATTTAAAGGCTAATGATATTAATGAAGTATTAATTAAATTTATGTTAAATAATCAAATTATGCCCTTAAAGTACGCTTTAGAAAATAAATATATTAGAGCAGAAAAAGTGGCAAATGAATATCCTGAGGTATTAATAAAAAAGTAAAGGAATAAGAGCAGAGTCGTTTTATATTTTGCTTTTTTATGGTATACTTATTTATATAAAAAGTGTATTTAAAAAACATATAGGTGATAAATTTTTAGAAAGATTGAAGGAGGAAAATAAAATGAGATTATATATAACATATACAAAAAATAGTTTTACTGAAGAGCAAATTAAAGAATTAGATCATGTTGGAGAACTTATCTTTTTAGAAAATACTTTTGCTTTAGATAAAGCACCATATTTAACAGATGAAGAAGAAAAAGTATTAGTGGTAGATCCAGATTGGTATGATTGGGATATTAATGCTAGCCATTTAAGTAAAATTAAGAATTTAAAAG
>CAOOMX010000047.1 GCA_948497845.1 uncultured Bacilli bacterium
CCTTGATTCTATTTTTAAAAAAAGTGCAGATGGCAGGGTTTATTTTATTAGTTATGCAATTGATAGTCGTTTTGGTGAAAAAAATGCATGGGATGTTTTAATTATTGATCAATTTTTAGAAGGTTTTCCTAAAAGAAACATTGGTACTGGAGAGTGTGGAGAAGAATACTATAATCTTGGGTTAAATGTAGCTGCTTTATTTTTACCAGCTATATGGGATGGATATTTAAGTAATTTAACTAATGGCGAATTTAGTGATTATTCTTTGCCTATCTTGTTAGAAGATAATGAAAGACAAGAATTTAACCGCATGCGTAATAAAAGTCCTCAATTTTTGCAAGTTGTTGCTAAAAGAATTGCTTTGTGTTGTGTTCGTGATTTTCATTTCCGAATGAATAGTAAACAAGATTATATATTTGCACATGCTAATTATAAAGCTGTAATGGATGGCTTTGAAGATTTTCTAGTTTATGCCCATAATTACTTAGGACCTGTTAATTTTTCTTTTGATTTTGTTACTAGCGAAGTTTGTGAAGAGAAAACAGTTCTTGTTTGGAAAGCGTCTGGTGATGAGTTAATAAGCAAGTCTCATTTACTTATAAGACAAAGGCCTGCTATTAATAAAAACAGCAGACGATTAGTTGAAGCTTTAGTAAAAGAATAATAATGTTTTTGGTTACACCCAAAGACTTTTTATTTTAATATAGATTGGGGATATGGCTTTCTTACATCTGTTTTGCCTACTAAGTAATCAATAGAGGTATTGTAATATTCTGCTAATTTATATAAATAGTTTATTGGTATAAGTCTTTTACCTATTTCGTATTCACTATACTGTTGTTGCTTTATGCCAATAGCATTAGCTCCTTCTTTTTGTTGTAAGTCTTTATCTTCTCTTATTTCTTTTAATCTTTGTATATTCATTATGTATCACCATAATAATTGTTACAAACAAAAGATGTTATGTATTTGTCCCACAAAGGATGTTTTGTTACGTATGATAGTGATAGTAGAGGAAGATAATGATGAATAAAAAAATATTAATTGTTGGTTTATGCTTTTTAGTTTGTTTAGTATGTATAAGTATAAGTTTTATGTATAAAGAAAATTTAGAGTTAAAAGATGTAGATTTTGGATATAAAACGGAGAATAAACAATTAAAAACTATAGATGCTATAAGTATGATGTATGAAACTGATGCAGGAAGTGGAATATATGAATTAAGTGATAGTAGTTCATGGAATACAGATGGATATGTTTTTAATGAAGCTTTAAGTAAATGTGAAAATGGTGGTACTTTAATATGGGATGTAACTTCAAAAGTCGTAAAATTAGTTACGAATATGAGTGATAAATGTTATGTGTATTTTGATATGAAGAAAAGTAATACTTTGGCAGATTTTATTATTTCTACCTATGGAACTGATGAAAGTCTTTTACTTCATGATTCTTCATTAGAAAATGGTGCAAATGATGGTGCATATAGATTTGTTGGAGCAGATCCTAATAATTATGTATGTTTTGGTTCCTCTGCTAGTACTTGTCCAGATGAAAATTTATATCGGATAATAGGTGTATTTGAGGATCAAGTAAAATTAATTAAGGCAACAAAAGCTACAACTTCTTTACTGGGGGATAGTGCTTTGCATTATGCAGATTATTCCTTTTGCTGGAGTGGATCTTGTAATAATTCATCTAATGACTGGAGTAACAGTACCCTAAATACAAAAGCTTTAAATGAAGTGTATTTAGCAAATATTGGGGATGTATGGTCAGAAAAAATAGCTATTACAAAATGGCAAGTGGGAGGGTTAACTTATTCTAATGGCTCTGCATCAAATGCTAAGACTGTATATGATTATGAATTAGGTGTTAATAAGGTAGATAAAACATATGAAGCAAAAGTAGCTTTATTTTATTTAAGCGATTATTATTATGGTGCTCTTCCTAAATACTGGATGTTAAAAGGTATGAGTAGCTATTCTACTCCAAATGAGGATTACAGAGCAGCAGCTGCAGATAATTGGTTACATATAAGTGATGTGATGCAATGGTTTATTACGCCAGTTACGAATACAGATGTGTTTTCTACTTATAAAGATGGACGTGTTGGGAAAATTTATAATACCTGCTATGAAGATGGAAATGCTTGTGGTGGTGTTAGACCTGCATTTTATTTAAGAGAAAATGTTAGTCTATCAATAGGAGAGGGTACAAAAGAAAATCCTTATAGAATTGAATTATAAAAGTTGCTCTATTTCAAGCAACTTTTTTAGTCAGTTTTATTAAATTCTTTAGCTAATAAACCTGTTTTTAATAATGTATTGTAGTTTTGTTCATTGATGATTAAATCAAATTCTCCGATATATTCATATATTTCAGGATTAAATCCTAATTTAAATTCGTTTAAACCATGATATGGATTTTCTTTGGTTAAATCAGCTGTTATTCCATTTAAGTCAGCATACTGAAATTTGTCTTTGTAATAATCTAATATAGCAAAGTATAGAAAATAATTTGGGACAAACCTTTTGTATGTTTTGTCATATCCACTTATTTGTATTGTTATTCTATTATCATATTTAATGACAAGTGCTCCAGCTATATATAGTTCATCATCTTTGTTTAAAAATTTACTAGCTTCTGCAATATCGTTTTTATATGTTAATAAGTTTTTGTCACTACTCATTTTACTGTTGATAACAGTTGTTGCGCTATGGTTTATGATTTTGTTATTTAAAGTGTTGTTTCGATTTAGTTCATTATTATATTTGTTTTGCGTTCTAATTAAGTAGTCTTTAAAATCAACTTTTATTAAAAATAAATCAACAGATTCTTTTTTGTTAAATACATTAAATAAATCTTTGTAATAAAATTCGTCTTTGTTTCTTTTGTTTTTGATAAAATTGTATAAAATATCAAATTTGTCAAATTCAACTTTGCATAATGTTAAACCTTTTCTAATGCCTTTTTTTATTTTGTTTCTTGTGTTTTTGTTTAAATTATTTATGTTAAAATCTTTTAGAGAAACAATAGCATTATATCTTGGTAATAAAGCTTCAAAATACATGTTATTTTTTAATTTTTTGTATCCACACGCTAGTAAATCATCTATGATTGGGTAGTTTGTGTTGTATTCCATATTTTGAGTGTTTTTATTTAGTTTTCCAATAGCTATTTCTGGATTTATTTTGATGAATGATAAACCTTTTTTTCGATAATATTCTCTTAATTGATTGGTAAATGTTGTTAGAAAAAAACGGTTACTGTAATCTATTAAAAAACCTCTTGGAGCATATCCATAATGTGTTGTTCCTATTTTCTTAGTAAGAATTAAAGATGCTGCTAGTATATTTTCATTTTCTTTGTATCCGATTAGCTCATAGTCATACCCCTCTTCGGCACGTAAAAGAGCATATTCTAAAGTTTGATGAAAATTACCTAATGGATGTGTGGAACTAAAATTTTTAAATTCTTCAAAAGTTAGTTCTTTTATATTCATTTTTTTCACCTCTTTTAATCGGCATTTATTATACCATAAAGCTATGAATAAATCTATTGTTTTGGGTTGACTATCTTCTTTTTAATGGATAAAATATAGGTAAGGAGTGATATTATGGCAGATGGTCTTTTTAAAAATAGTATTAGTAGTCGTTTTAACCGTATGTTGCTTTATTCTATGATTACGGCTGTTATAACGGGAATTTTTGGGTTGATTTTACTTTTTATGCCAGATTTGACCAATAAAGTGGTTGGTATTTTAGTGGGAATTATTTTTTTAGTATCAGGAGTGAATGCGATTTATAAATACTTTCATAGAGATGGGGCAAAATTGTATTCTTTGAATATTATTTTTGGTGTCCTTTATGCTGTTTTGGGAGTGGTTATTATTGTTTATCCATTTAGTGTAATGACTTTTGTTACTATTTGTTTAGGGCTTTATTTGATTGTTAGCGGGGCAGTAAAGGCAAATTATGCTTTTTGGCTTAAAAGAGGTAATGAAGATACTTGGTTAATTACTTTAGCAAGTGGAATTATGTTAGTTATTTTTGGTATTTTAGTTATGTTTAATCCATTTATTAGTCTTAAATTAACACAATTAGCTGGAGCATTTTTATTGATTGTTTCAGTACTAGATTTAACAGATACAATTCTTTTTAAAAAACGTGCTAATGAAATAATGAATATTTTTTGGTAAGTGCAAGTTGTGAGAAAAAAGAGGTTGATGGAATGAAAAAAATAATGTGTTTGTTGTGTTTAGGTTTTTTAGGATTGGCTTTAACAGGATGTGTTAAAATAAATGTAGATATGGATATTAAAAAGAATAAATCTATGGATTTTTCAATGATTTATGCTATAAATACAGTTTATTTTGAAGAAGCTACAAATGAAGAAAATGATATTTTTAATAAAGGCGATATGCAGAAGTTTGAAGAGCATGGCTTTTCTTTAGAATTGTATGACGATGGTTCTATGAAAGGGTATAAATTGTTTAAACATATTAAAAATATTGATGCTGTTAGTTCAAAAGAAGATGTTATTTATAATTTTGAAGATGAGGATAGTATTGATGGACCAATGTTTAAAGTAAAAAAGGGCTTATTTAAAAATACTTATACAGCTCATTTTTCGGGAGCAGATATAAATGATTTACAAGATTCTTTTAATAATAGGGATGATAACTATGTACATCCAGATAAAGCAGAAGATTATAATAATGATATGGCAATGCTTTTAAGAAACTCTAATGATGATTATTCTGATTTTGAAAATATGTTTATGGCAAATATGGATTTACGTTTTAGTGTTCGATTGCCTCATAAGGCTTTATCACATAATGCTACAACTGTAAATGAAGATGATAAATTATTAGTTTGGAATCTGGCTAATCAAAATTTACCTTCGATTGATTTTGAGTTTGAACTATATAATATGAGTAATATATATTTATTAATAGGGATAGTCTTTATGATAGGTGCTATTTTTGTAAAAGTGTTTTTAGATAAAAATAGAAAATTATTAAAAAAAGAAGTTAAACAATCTAATGATAATATAATACCTGTAGGGGAAGAAGAAGTATTATAAAAATATGGTGGTATATAACTGCCATTTTTTTTATGCTTGGATTAGTGATTTTGCTTGCATTTTTGGCTGTTTTTGTATATAATATATCCTAAAAAAGGGGTTAATGGCTGTGAGATTAAGGGTTAATAAAAATCATTTACAGGGTAATTTTCACAAAGAAAGACGTAAATCTTTGATGCATGTTGGTGCTCTAGTATTATGTGCTAGTTTGTATACAGGTTTAATTGGAGGTATAACAGGTCATATATTAAATTTAGAGCAAGTATCTTGTGTAACTGAAGATGTAAGGGAATCAATGTATATGAATAATATATATTTTCCAAATGTTTATGGTCTTTTGGATACTCCAGAAGTTGTAGATCATAATGATCCGTTAATTACTAAAAAAGCTCTTGATTGCATGGCGAAATTAGAGGTAGATGCATTAAAGACAAATGATTTTTCTTTTTTGAGAAATTGTTCTCATTTAACAGAGTTAGTTATTTCTAATGCCGAATATTTAACAGATGATGCCCTTTTGGAAATAGCTAAAGTTCCTAATCTTGATCTAACTTTGTTTTATAACTCTCGTGTTTTAAAAAAAGATTTAAGATGTAAACAAAATTTAGCTTGCCTGGAAGGATTAACTGTTCATATTTGTTCTCAAGAAGATATAACTGATGAAATAGATGCTTTTAGTATGTATTTGTATTTTAAAGATGTTAATCCTTCATGGGTAAGTTTTGCAGATTATGAAAAAATGAAAAGGATTGATCAAAAACTAGAAGCATTAATATTTACTGTTTGTTTTGATGATGTTTTAAGTGAAGAAGATATTTTATTAAAACTTGTAACTTTGATAGGACAATACATAGTATATGATCCTTATGTTTCTGATCATTTAGATTATGAAAAGGGAGATTTAGCAGAGCTTATAGTAAAAAATTATAATAGAGATAAATTATCTTTTATGTTAGGGAATGATAAAAATGAAATAAAAGGTATTTGTTGTAATTATGCTGCTCTTTTATCAGCTATGTGTCAAAAATTAGGTATAGAATCTTATTACGTTATAGGTACTAGTAATGTAACTAATAGAGGTCATGCATGGAATTTAGTGTTTATAAATGGAAATTGGTATTATGTTGATGTAACTAAAATGGATACAACAAATACTATAGATTCTTTTTTAAATGATTTGGATGGTTATAAAGTTAGAAATTCAAAAAGATTTAAAGTAGTTGTTGATAGATTAAAAGAAGATACTTTTATGTTTGCTACAGAAACAAATTATGGGAATTATGATATATATACTGATGTTGATGATTTAATGACTCCAGAAGTACCTTTAATGGATGTAACTTATGTAAATGAAAGTATTGAAGGAAAGCTTGTACAAAATCGTAAGAATGATTCTATGGCTGTTATTTTATGTGATAGTTCTTTACTTGGTGCTACCGTAGGGAAACAAGATATTGGAAGATTCTCCGGCAAGGGTGTTAAAGAAAAAAGAGGATGTCTTGGGTGTAGAATAAAGGCAATTAAGTCTTTTTTCTTTTTCTAAAATATGCTATACTTTATAAAGTAAAAGGGATGATAGAAATGAAAATTAAAGATATATTTGCTCGTGAAATTTTAGATAGTAGAGGTAATCCTACAGTTGAAGTAGAAATGACTTTAGAAAATGGTGTGTGGGCAGTTGCTAGTGTTCCAAGTGGAGCTTCTACAGGAAGCAGAGAAGCAATAGAACTTCGTGATAATGATATGGCTCGTTATAATGGTAAAGGGGTTTTAAATGCTGTAAAAAATGTTAACACAGTTATTAAAAAAGCTTTAGTTGGAATGGAAATTGATCAAGTTCGTGTTGATAAAACTTTATTAGAATTAGATGGAACTGTAAATAAAAGTAACTTGGGCGCTAATGCTATTTTAGGAGTTTCTCTTGCTTGTTTAAAATGTTTAGCTAAATTAGATCATAAAGAATTATTTGATTATGTTACAAGTTCTAAGGTTTCTATGCCAGTTCCTATGGTTAATATTATTAATGGTGGGAGACATGCTGAAAATAGTATGGAAATTCAAGAATTTATGATTGTTCCAGTTGTAAATACAATTCGTGAAAGAGTACGTGCGGCGGCGGAAGTTTTTCATACATTAAAAAAACTTTTAATGGAAAAAGGTTATGATGTTGGTATTGGTGATGAAGGTGGTTATGCTCCTAATTTAAGTTCTAATAGGGAAGCTTTTGATTTTATTGTATCTGCTATAAAAAAAGCTGGTTATAAACCTGGGGAAGATATATTTATTGCTATAGATGCTGCTGCTAGTGAATTTTATAATAAAGATACTAAAATGTATACTGTTGATAAAAAAGAAATTACAGTAGAAGGTCTTATGGATTATTATGAATCTCTTATTAATGAATATCCTATTTTAAGTATTGAAGATCCTTTTTTTGAAGATGATTTTGCTTCTTTTGCAACGTTTACTAAACGTGTTGGAGAAAAAGTTATGTTAGTTGGTGATGATGTATTTGTTACGAATGAAAAATATTTACAAAAAGGAATTGAAATGGGAGCTGGTAATGCTATTCTTTTAAAAGCTAATCAAATTGGTACAGTTAGTGAACTTACTAAAGCTATTATTTTAGCTAAAAAGAATAATTATAAAACGGTTTTATCACACAGAAGTGGTGAAACAGATGATACCTTTATTGCAGATTTAGTTGTTGGTTTAAATATTCCTTTTATTAAAACTGGTAGTATGTCTAGAGGGGAAAGAATTGTTAAATATAATCGTTTAATGAAAATAGAAGAGCTTTTAACAAAGAATTAAAGGCTTTTTTCATAATATAAATGGATTATTGTTTAAAAAAATAAAACATATTAAGTAAAAATACGTTATAATAAATACCATTTCCAAAAGGAAGTGGTATTTTTGCAAGTACAAGAAGTGTTTAAAAAGTTCGGTCATACATATACCTATCCAATGAATAGAGAACAAAGAAAGACATTTCATTCTATACTGAGTTGTAAAACAAAACAAAGAGGAACCCATACCTATACATGTAAGTGTTGTAA
>CAOOMX010000048.1 GCA_948497845.1 uncultured Bacilli bacterium
CTTGTACTTGCAAAAATACCACTTCCTTTTGGAAATGGTATTTATTATAATATATTATTATTTTAAAACACAATATTTTTAAGTTCTATTCCCTTTTTTATATATTTCCATAACTGGAATAATTGTAACAGCCATTAAAAATAAAGCTACAATATCATTAAGAGGAAGACTAGTAGTTTTCAGAATTTGACTTAAGAAAGGAACTTCCATAACTATAAACTGTAATAAAATACAACTAATAATGGCAAAATATACAAAATAATTTTTATTTTTATATTTTAAAATAGATGTTGATTCACTACGACAATTAAGAACATGCATATTTTGGATAAAGACCATTAAGCACATGATATAACCACGAGCAATAAAAGCATCCATCTCAAATACTTTAAGTAAAAGAATCCACAAACCTAAAACTAATCCTGTAATATAAAGACTAGATATTCCAATTTCTTTCATCATTTTTTTATTAAATAAAGATTCTTTAGGACTACGAGGCTTATCATTCATAACATCATTAGTAGCATCATCAAAAGATAAAGCCATATCTTGAATACCATCTGTTACAATATTAAGCCAAAGCAATTGAATTGCCACTAAAGGCATAGGTAAATTAAATAAAATAGAAAGAAGAAAAAACATTACTTCTGCAAAACCACAAGATAACAATAAATAACAAATCTTTCTAATATTTAAATAGGCATTACGTCCTTCCTTAATCCCTTCAACAATAGATAAAAAATTATCATCTAACAAAATCATTTGGGCTGTATCTCGAGCCACATCAGTTCCACTACCCATAGCAACTCCAATATTAGCAGCCTTTAATGCAGGAGCATCATTAACCCCATCACCTGTTACAGCAACATATGCTCCATTTCTTTTTAACGCCTCCACAATGGCATGTTTATCAATAGAAGAAACTCTAGCAAAAACCTTTTTAGTTTTAATAAAATCATCAAATTCTTTACTATTTTTATCTAAAAAAGCATCTAATTCATCTTTTGTTGCTACTTCACTTTCTTTGTTTACTAACTTTAATTCTTTGGCAATAGCATAAGCTGTTAAAGCATGATCTCCTGTTATCATTAAAACATCAATACCACCTTTTTTGCAAGTAGCAATAGCCGCTTTCGATTCTTCACGAATCGGATCAATAAAACCAACCATACCTTCTAATAATAAATCTTTAATATCATCAATACTATATTTTCTTTTTTTAGCAACCTCTCCGCTAGCTATGGATAAAACACGATACCCATCACTTGCTATAGACTCATTTATTTCTTCTAATTTTTTCTTATTTATTTTAATTTTCTTCCTATCCTTATTATACATTTTTGTAGAAAACTCTAATACTTTTTCTAAAGAACCTTTTACAGTACAATAATAATGTTGTTGCTTTTTATAAAAAACAGCAGAAAACTTATTTTCAGATTCATAAGGTATTTCACTAATAATTTCTATATCATCAATATTAGAAACACCTGCTTTTTTCCCTAAGAATAAAAAGGCTACATCAATAGAATCTCCAACATAAGACCAAATATTATTTTCTTTCCTAATCGTAGCTTCATTATTAATAACTGCTTGATGACAAATATTTTTAATTTCTTCATTCATCATTTTAATAGAACCTGAATCATTATAGCCACTACCTAAAACCTCATGTTCTTCACCATTAGAAAGAACTATTTTTTTAGCAGTTTGCTCATTTTTAGTTAAAGTACCTGTCTTATCTGTTGCAATAACAGTACAACTTCCCAAGGCTTCAACAGCATTTAGATTTTTAACCAACACCTTCTTTTTAAGCATTTTATTAGACCCAATAGTAAGAGCCATTGTTTTAGCAAGAGGTAAACCCTCAGGCATAGCAGAAACACTTAATGCAACAACCACTAAAAAGATTTCCTTACCTGGTAACCCTTTAAATATTATAACTCCTGACAAAAGAATAGCAATACCTAAAATAACAAAACTAATTTGTTTTGCAAACTTATCCATTCTTATTGATAAAGGCGATTTAGTAGTTTCTGTTGTATTAACAGTCTGTGCAATTTTTCCTATTTCAGTATTTTCTCTAATAGCAGTAACTACTCCTACTCCCCTACCAGTAATAACATTCGTTCCAGCATAGACCATATTCTCATAAGATATTTTATTAGTTCTTTTTAAAGCTCCACATGTTTTTTGAACCCCTATACTTTCTCCAGTTAATAAAGATTCATCCATAGTTAAGTTTAAAGCTTCAATAAGACGAATATCAGCACTAACCCTATTACCGCTATTTAATAATACAATATCTCCAACTACTAAAGATTTAGCCTCTACAATTTGTTCTTTACCATCTCTTTTCACATGAACAAACACTTTTAAAATTTCTTGTAAGCTTTCAGCATTTTTACCAGCTTTAACCTCTTCAACAACACCTACAATTAAATCTATTAAAACAATAAAAAGAATAACCAATGCATCAACTACTTCATGCGTTAAAAACGATAAAAGAATAGTAGCTAATAAAACCAAAACAATTGGATCCTTCAATTCTCTTAAAAAAATAACAAAAATACTATCTTTTTTAGCTTTAGGTAATTCATTCAATCCATATTTTTTTTGCAATAGTATAACTTCTTCAGACGTTTTACCATTAAGACTAGTATGAAATTCTTTTAATACATCTTTTTTTTGTAATTCTTCTATGTTCATATCATCACCTACTATACATACTACCATAATAAGGAAGTATAATCCATAGGTATTTAGCAAAAATAAAGAATGAAAGGAATGAGAAAAATGAAAAATTTACCTAAAATGATTTCTACAAAAGATGCTGCATATTTAGCAGATATGTTTAATTGGCATATTGTTACAGCAAAAAAAATAAATCATTATATCAGTATGGTAACTGATGAAAGAATAAGTAAAAAATTAACAGAACTAGTAGAAATGCATACTGATTACTGTTCTACAATAATTAAGTTAATAGAAAGTGGTGAATCAAATGACTGATAAAGAAATTTTAATGGATGTTTTAGAAAACGAAAAAAACATGAATACCAATATGGTTTATGCTTTAAATGAAGCTAGCCACGAAAAATTATACAATGAATTATTTAATATTTTTGAAGGAGTAAGTGAAAGCGCAAAAGAATTATTTGCCCTAGCCTATGATTTAAATTACTATCAATTAGAAGCTGAAAAGAAAACAAAAATAGAAAAAACAGCACAAAAGTTAAATCAAGAATTAGCTTCTTTCCACGAAGAAAAAAATGCAGAATAATGCATTTTTTTATCTTGTCATAGTATCAGATAAACATAGATCTTCCAAAACAATATCAACATAATCTTCTGGGTAATAAGACACAACTTCATATGTACCATCATCCATCTTAGGATATGGTATATCTGTTTCTTTAAAATCTTTATCTTGTAAACTTAATAATTCCTCTAAAGTATAATAACGTTTTTCTGGACGAACCTTAGAACAAATACGAATTATTATTTTTCCTGAATCATTTGAAAAATATTTTCTGTAATTAATGATAGATGCAAAATTAGGTATAAACATCTTTGCTGTTTCATCTATAGGAAGAGTTGAAGCTATTTCATCAAATACTACATCTTTATCTAACCAAAACATAATTTCTGGATGATTTACAACTTTTGTACTATATCTAGCTTCATAATATTGTACTAAAAAAGCTCTCATTTCCTTATGTCTACGGAAATATTCATCAACATAATCTTCTGGATGCTCCAAAATTCCCATATGATACATATTAATAAAATCTAAATCTATCAACAACTTTATTGCCATATCTTCATCTGGAATAATACTTTTTAAAGCATCTATAATAATATGAGGGTCTGCAACAGCATGAAACTTAAGTAATGTTTCACAATCAAGAATTTGAAACAAAATATTAGCAGGGCCATCAAGCCATCTATAGCTATTATCAAACTTTTTATAAGGATATTCCCCAGCTATTTCTCCATAAGTTTCATTAGTAATTTGTACATTTAATCGTTCATACAAGGCCTCTCCAAAAGTATAATGCGAATAATCTGTTTTAACATGCCAATTTTCATGTCCTAAATAATCTTTACGAGCATCCTTAAAAGATGTCGCATTATAAACAACAATAGCACCCTTTTTTTCTCCAGATGTAAAATATTCAGCACCAAAATTATTGTCACTAGGATTAGGATCATATATAATGTATAAATTTTTTAATTGCTCACGTACAGCTTTATGATTAAGATAAGGCAAATGTAGAGCATAATAATCTTTTACTTGTAAAAAGAAATCTTTTTCTTCAACACTTAATCTAGGATTATTCTGAATAATCGAAACTATCTCTGCTACAGTTAAAGGATCTTCTTCTACAACTGGAGGTACAAATGGCTCAATTACATCTCCACTCCCTATTTCATTTTGAGAAAGTTCATCTAATTGTAAAACATTCAAAGTTATATTCTCATTATACGAAAATGGAATTTCTTCTCCTATTTCAATAAGTTTTTCAGGAGTCTTACTTTCTTCTTTTCCAAGATGATAAGCTTCTTCTAAAGATACCACAGGATAATAAACAGTTTGACTATCATCATATATTCTAGAATTACTCCATAATTGAAACCCTAAATAAGTAGAAACCAAAACAACAACCGTAGAAGCTCCCACTGTAACAACTCTTCTAAAAAAGGATTTATCTTTAAAACTATCCTTACCAACATTTACTGAAGCTTTTTGATGATTAAAAATATAATTTAATTCTTTTTGAACAGTATCACTTGGATATCTTAATCCATCAACAGTTTGTTCATAAAACACATGCATTCCACTATCTTTATCTAAAAAATGCAAATAATCTTTTTTAGCAAAACTAAAGTTTCCTAAATTAACAATATTCGTTAAAGAAATAACTTTCAAAAATACTTTTCTTATAATCTTTTTTTCATCTAAAGAAACATCATAACTAACAATTCCATCTTTTCTTTTTCCAAACAAATAAAGATCATTTTGTTTAAATAAACATAAGTCATTATTTTCATAAACAAATTTTAATATTTCTTGCATATTTACCAACCCTATTCTAAAAATAGTATATCAAAAAAATTCTTAATTGTCATTTACTAACATTAATTTTAAATCATCCATTCCATTTTCTAAAGAAACTTTCTCATAAGATGATGGCAAATAATAAACGACTTCATACATTCCATTTTCTGCTTTAGGATAAGGAATTTCCTCTTCTGTTGCAAAACCATCAGGATCCTCCAGCAAAGTTTCTAAAGAATAGTAGGCATACTCTGCATCCATCTTAGTACAAACATCCAAAACAAGATCATTACCTTCCATATAAGAATTATTTAAATAATTCTTATAACGGCTTACATGGGTCAAATGCTCAAACTCTTCTTTTGAATACTGATCCATTTTAACACTTTCTTTTACACTACTTAATACTCCCTCTGGATCTAAATAAAACATTAATACCAAATTATCTTGCACTGGTTTTTGATATTTAGTTTGATAATAAAATGTTAATAATTCCAACAAATCTCTTCTTTTTTCTTCATAAGTCAAAGTATAATCTTCACTTTCACTTAACAAATTCCTATGGTATAAATTAATAAAGTCAAAATCTGCAAAGAAACGTCTTGCCATTTCTTCATTTGGAACAATCTCCATAAGGGCATCCATTATAATCTTAGGATTAGCATTAGCATGATATTTTCGTAAAACATCAACATCTAAGATTTCGCTTAAAAAATACATTTCATTTCTTAACCATGAATAAGATCTATCATACAAATCATTTGGATAGATTCCTGCTACTGCTCCAAAATATTCATTATTCATCATCACATTTAATATTTCATAAAGACCTACGCCATAATCCATACCATCGTAATTTGTTAAAGAATGACAAAATTCATGATGCATCATTCTATGATTAGCACTTTGAAAATCTTTTGCACCATACACAACCATAGCATTTTTATAAGGGCCTTCATGAAAAAACTTAGCTTGTGATCCATCTTCACTAAAACCTGGTTCATAAATAACATATAAATTTGTTAATCTGTCTACTAATGTTTTCGTATCATAAAAAGATAAATTATCAAAAAATAAATCAGGGCTCATCAAAAACAAGGCCTTCTCCTCAAAAGACAATTTATTATTGCTATTAAGAAGTAACTGAATATCTTCTAAAGATAATTGTTCCAAGACTTCGGTTTCAAAACTAGGGGCTTGCACACTAGCATCTGGTAAAGCTTCATTTACTTGAGGAAAAGCATTTTCTACATCTGTTTCTTTCAAAGCATTCTCTAAATTTTCAACATCAATAACTTCATCATTTATTGTATCATCCAAAACAATTTGATCGCCTTTTAAAAGAAAAGTACAACAACAAGCAATAGAAACAACTAACACCAATTTTCCAACACGTACAATTCTTTCAAAACAATTAGCTATTTTTTCTTTCCCAACACTAGTAGATGCCAAATAACAACTTTGATGATTAAAAAGGTAATTTAATTCTTCTTGATCTTCAAGACTAGGTATTTTATAACTATTATTTTTTAATTGATAAAAGAAAGAAAAACCAGAAGCATTTACAAAGTGTACAAAAGTTTTCTCTTTTCTATACAAACATTCTAAAAAAGTAATCTTCTGTGTGGAAAATATTTTCCTAACTACTTGCTGTATCAAATTTCTTTCCTTCAAATCTACACCAAACAGTTTATTCTTAATTCTTTTTCCACACAAAAAAGAAGATTGATGTTTAAATACACAATATTCTATATCTTGAATTCTAAATTTTAAAATTTCTTTCATGTTGCCTCACTTTTCCTGTATAAAATTAATTTTAGCCTTTGTTATTTCCTTTAATCTTTTTATTTTTATCTTTAATGATAATCCATTAAAAATAAAGCTATAGGTTGACTCCCAAATAGCAAGCCACCCTAAAATAAGCATAATTTCAGAAAATACTTCTATTCGTTTAAACAAATAATAAATGAACAAAAACAAAATTCCTCCACCAAACAAAATGATTTCCATTGCTTGATTTCTAAAAAGATAATATTCTTCATCTTGAATCAACATACCATAATTATGTCTAATTATATCAATCATACTATCTTTTTCTTTCTTTGTTAAAGAAAACTTATGATATATGTTAATAACAATCTTATTATTAACATCTTCACCATAACATTCTTGCTTTAAATATTTTGCTAAATCTTTAGACAACTTACCATCATTATACTGACTGTAAAATTCATCCTTCTTACGCAACTTCACATCAATTGTTGTAGTATGCACCCTATTCACTCTCCATACTTATTATAAAACATTCTTCTCAAGAAAAAAAGAGTAAACTACAGAACTCTTTATTTCAATCCCTTTAATTGTACTTAGATACGGACAGTTTTTTCAAAAACTACAACTCAATACTTTACATCAACTAATATAAAATGGTCCCTTAAAACAAAAAAAGCAGCACACTTCATGCTACAATATATAAATCAAAAAACAATAGAAAGAAGTGTGTTGCATGTATAAAGTATATAATAATCAAAAACAAATAACAATGAGATTTAGTAAATTTTTGAAAAAAGTCATTCCCAATATAAGAAAAACTCAATTAAACTTTATTCCTTCAGTTATGTTTGGCATGATTGAATCTGAATCTTGTGCTTCCTCTGATATTGCTAAGGCTTTAAAAGATGAGGCTAAATGGGCACAATTTGACTCTATTGTTAAAAGAATTAATAGACTTTGGGCTAATAAACATTTTAATGGAAGACTTTTATTTAATGAAGTTATTATTTCCATCCTTAGCAATTACAAAAAGAAACATAAAGATAAAAATGTTCATATCACTTTTGATCATATGTTCTCTCATGATAATTATGCCATATTTATGTT
>CAOOMX010000049.1 GCA_948497845.1 uncultured Bacilli bacterium
CTCTCATACTCCTTTTAATATCGTCTAGCATACAAACGATAGCATATTATATACACATTATAAGCCAAAACAGACTATTATTCAATATACAAACAAATGATTATTTATAGTATTAACTGGAACAAAAAAAGAATGCATTGCACTCTTAATTATTTTTTTTAAATTCTTGATACCAACTATTTAAATAATCTTTTCCTTTATTAAACAAATTGCTTCCCACACTTCCTAGAAAAGAAAAAGCATCTTTAGTATATTTTATAAATTCATCTTTAGCATTTATAATCTCTTGATAATATTCATCCCCTAATTTTTCATGAGCAAATGAATCTATATTTTTAGCTCCATTTCGAATAATTTCACTAGCTTTATTAAAAGCATTTTTAGTAGTTGTTGTAATTGATTCTTTATAACCTGGAAAAACGCCTTCTAATTTTTCATCAATCACTGAAGCTAACTTTAAAACCTTTTGTTTTCCTACATCTGTCAATTCATTAAAAGTAACCCCATTTATTTTACCATCATAAAAAATAAAATCTACAATTGTAATAAACATACCCTTTGCCTTATCTTCTAAAGATGCATTTTTATCACCTTTTAACATTGTATCTACTTCATTATTTAATAAAGAAAAACTATCTATAGCTTTTTGATCTTTTTCACTTAACTCTTTAACTGGAGGATGATCATCTACAACAGGTTCATTTTTATCATTTCTTATATTTTCCTCATTGGAAATATTATTTTTATTATCCTCTACTGAAAAAATACCATCTTTTACTTCTGTAATAATATCTTGCGTAATATCTTCTAATTCTTCAGTTTCCTTTTTGCTATCTTGATCTATCTTTTCTATCTCATTTACTTTATTTTCTTCATTTCCCTTTAAAGCAAAATGAACCCCTAAAGATCCAGATATTAAACAAACAACAACGGCCAATATAACTACCAATTTATTCTTTTTCATTAATTTCACTTCCATTCATTATAGTATAGCATTTTAATAAAATTTTGGCCATAAAAAAGAAAAAATTGCCTATTTAGACAATTTAAATATTATAATTAATTGTTTTTTCAAGGATTTTCTTTAAATCTCTTTCATTAAATGGTTTTAATAAAATATCAGCAATCCCATATTTATATGCTTTATCAATAGATTCTTTATCATCTGCTCCTGTAATAATAGAAACAGGCATTCTCTTAAATAAATCATTTGATTTAAAATAATCTAATACTTCAAAACCATCAACATTAGGCATATTAAGATCTAATAGAACAGCAACTATATCATTTTTATTCTCATGTTCTTTTACAATATCTAAAGCCTCTTTACCATCTGTTGCCACTAATACATTAAAATCTTCCTTAAAAATTTTATGAATAAAATTACGAATAATATCTGAATCATCAACGACTAAGACACTTTTTTGATTTATATTTTCCACTTGCTTAACAGGTTCCTCAAAACCGTTATTTACCCCCATATATCTTTTTACCAAATTAATAATTCGATTAGCTTCCATCATTAATTCATCAAAATGTTCCGTTACAAAATACATATTATTAGCCTTGCTTTCAAGCTCATGCTTATATGATATTTCTGCTAATGCCATAAATCCAAAATATTTAGCATCACTTTTTAAAGAATGAACTTGAATAGCATAATTTGCCATATCTCCAACTTCTTTATAATTTTGAATTGACTTTATTTTATTATCTACCTCTGCCAAAAAAACTTCTAATGTAGAATCATAGGTTTCCATATCCCCAAAAAGCTCTAAACTCTTCTTAACATCAACCCCATTATCCGTCAAAATACTTACATCTTTCATACTCTCATCCTTCCTTATTTAAAAATGTATTTATAATTCGATTTAATTCCTCTTTATTAATAGGCTTAGCCAAATAATCATCAAAGCCATCTTTTAAATATTTTTCCCTCATCCCTGTAATAGCATTAGCAGTTAAGGCAATTACTGGAATATCAAAATCAGACAATTCTTCTTTCATTTTCTGTAATGTTTCTACCCCACTCATTTTAGGCATCATATCATCAAGTAAGATTAAATCAAAATTTTCTTTATTATGTAATTTCTCTAAGCAAAGAAAACCACTTTCTACACTCACAACTTCTATTCCATAAGCAGATAGCAATCTTTCTGCTACTTTCAAATTAATCTTATTATCATCAACTAATAAAACCTTTTTATGTATCTTCGTTTTTACTTCAGTAACAACCTCTTCTTCTACTTTTATAGTTGGATTTAAAACGATTCTTTGATCAATACTAACGCTAAATTTAGAGCCTTGTCCAAATACACTTTGAACTACAATGGTTCCTCCCATTAAATCAACTAATTTTTTAGTAATAGCTAGTCCAAGGCCAGTTCCTTCAATTGTAATATTATTTTCCAAATCCAAACGTTCAAAACGATTAAATAACTTTTCAATATTTTCTTTTTTTATTCCAATACCTGTATCTTCAACTGAAATAATCAATCGACAAATATCTTTTTTTAAAACAGAACTAACCTTTAATTCAATTGAACCTTCTTTAGTATACTTAACAGCATTCGTTAAGATATTTACACAAATTTGTTTTAATCTTTGATTATCTCCATAAAGAACTTTAGGAATAGAAGGATCTATATTAACTTTAAACTCAATAGGTTTATCTCCTAATCTTCCTTTAGTTAAAGCAATAAGCTCTTTAAATACTTTATCTGTTAAATATTCACTATTTATTATTTCTAATCGATCTGCTTCAATTTTAGAAATATCTAATATACCATTTACAATTTCTAATAAATTATCACTAGCCATTATAATATCTTTAACTTCATCTTTAGCATCTAAAGGAACATCTTTATTTTCAAGGAGCAAATTACTAAACCCTACAATAGCATTCAATGGAGTACGTATTTCATGAGACATATTAGATAAAAAATCTGTTTTAGCAGCATTTGCCTTTTCAGCAGAATCTTTTGCTATATTTAATTGTTCAATCAATTTAACATCTGGATTTTCAATAGTAAAATACATTAAATAAACAACAAAAGTTTCTAAAGATGTTAACAATGTATATTTAGGATATCTACTTTGAATCAACATAACAATAACTCCTAGACCTAAAAATATAAATAAAGGAAAATATTTTTTATCTCGAATATTTCTAAAATTATACATCATACTACCTAAACATAATAAAATACAAACAGCAGAAGCTATATATACAATATTTACACTATATCCATAAGAATATACTCCATTTTCATTAGCGAATTCTATCGGTAATAATATTACCATCAATAAAGAAACCCAATAAAAAATAATCATTAATTTAATCAATTTCTTTCTAACTTCATCCATTTGCTCTTTATAAGAAATATAAATTACATAATATGTAAAAATAACTATAAATGAAAGCAAATAAATCAAATAAAACTTTGAAACCACATAATTAGCAAAAGGAATAGTAGTAATATTTAAAACAGTAAAATAATTAATAAACTCTAGTAATAAACCAATTAAATTAGTTACAATTAATATTGAAAATATTCTATTTTCTGTTGTATTAATATGAGGTTTTGTAAAATAAACAATAATTAATCCAATGCTATAAACCATACTTCCCAAAATCAATAAAGAAGTTCCACTCATACTTATCTCCTACCTTATTTCTATTTAATTGTAACATAAAAAACAATAAAGTGAAACATATTCCTTTATTGTTTTATTATTAAAATCTAACTCTCTTCAAACCTTTATGATCATTAAATGGATAAGTTAATATAACTACATGTTCATAAACTTCTCCTTTTATCAGGTCTTCTGTTAAGCCTTCTTGAATTAAAGCATTATTATTTCTTTTTTCGCATCCTGTAGTTGGATACCCTTCTTCAAAGCTTCTAACTTTAAATAATAATTTTTGCATAACTTCAAATGGTAATTCTTTTGCTAACCTTTGAAGTATACTAGAGATTAGTGCTTCTTCAGATATCTTAATTCCAGGCATAGCTTCTACATTACAAACCACAGCACCATTAACGAAAACGACTTCACTAGACAAAATCCTTTTTGTATCTTTAGCAATTAAGTCATTTATTTGGAATAATGGAAATTCTTCGCCATTTGACAAACTAATCGCATTTCCAACTCTCCCCTTCATATGAACTGTTCCATGAGAATCTATATAACCATATACATTTAAATTAGCGTATTTATTTCCGCAATTATCATAAACAAAAAATTCTTTTGTTGCATCTGGATTATCTTTATATTCTTTCATTGTACAAAGAGAATTAGCTGCCAAAACTCCATATTGATTAGGCCCAAGATGATTACCATTTTTATCTAAACAAACCACTTCTATAGAAGGATTAAATGGAATTAATCCCAGATGTCCTTTTCGTAAACGAACCTTATTTAATTTCTCTAAATAAGTTTTATAAAGTGTAAAAAATAAACCTCCATGTTCACAATCTCCCCCACCAACTGAAATAGTTGGAGAAATAATTCCTTTTAACTTATTTATACCAGCTTTTGCTTTTCGCAAAGTAGCATTTATATATTTTTCTTCCCCTGGACTATGAGGTTCACCAACAATAGTAGGAATATACAAATTTTTAAAAGTCACATTCTTAAACTGAGGCTCTGTATTATATCTTTTACACATTCTTATATACATCGATCTAGTAGCAGGAGCAAAATGTGGTTGATTAATCATTAAAGAATAAATGAAAAAATCTTGATGATAAATAGGTTCCAATGCAACTTCGCAGTTTTGCATTAAAGAATCTGAAATACTTGTAATAATATCCGTATTAGAATGTGTTGGAATATGAGCCAAATTTCGAATACCGCGTGTAGCTGGAAGTCCAGATAAATCTGGATCATGAAATCTTCCCATGTAAATCAAGCTACTGTTATTATGAACAATTCCTTTTGGAACCGTAGCATTTGTTGAACCACTAGTATAAGTAATTAAGAATTCATCATCTAATCCAACATCTGCATAAGTAACTTCCTCTTCAATAGAATTCCCTAAATGTAAGAAATCAGATTTATTTTGAATTCTTGCATCCTCTTCCTTATATTTAGGAACACGATTCTTAAAATCATAATATTCTGCATCATATTCAATATATGGATCAATACCCATAGGTAATGAATCTGCTAATGAAAATGCTGTTATATTCTCAATTTGAGATTTATCAAGCGCTCCCTTTAAATGGGGATAAACATCATCTGTAATAAAAACACGAGGAGCCTTTGTCTTCTTTATTATTTGCGCAATATAGTCTTCGTCAAATTCTGCCCCAAAAACATTAACTTTTGCCCCAATTAAACTAGCAGCACGCAAAAGCATTACAAACTCAGGACAATTTGCCATACATATAGGAATTTCAGAACCTTTAGTAAATCCGCTAGCTAAAAGACTTTTCGCCATTTGATCAGATACTTCTTTAAATTCTCTATAAGTAATTTTCTTTCCACGATAAAACATTATACTTTCGTCTAAATGATTTTTATTTCTTTCATCAATTTCATGTGCCCAAGACCAATTATGGTTTTGTTGTATATCTCTAATTGCTCTTTGCACTTTTTCTTTTCTAGTCATTTTTCTCCTCTTTTCTAACACCATAACTATAACCTAATTTTACCAATTAGGCAACTTTTTTTTGCACTTTTGTATCAAATATGATACAATTAACGTAGGTGATACTTATGGACTATGATAAAAACTATATAGAATGCTCTTTTACAGCCAGTGAATTAAACGAAGTTTTCATTAAAGATTTCATTCAATTTCGTAAAGAAAACAATTTAACACAAGAACTATTTTCAAAATACTCAAATGTTTCACGAACAAAAATAGCTCGCATTGAAGCGGGTTTGACATCTCCTAGTATAGTAAGTCTTCTAAAAATTTTAGGACCTCTTGGCTATACAATAAAAATAGAAAAAGTAAAAAAACACTAAGCACTTCTTTGGAATTCCTTAATACGCCTACGTGCTCTTGTTGTAATAGCTACATTTAACCAATCTTGTCTTGGACCAGAAGCTAAGGTATCAGTAACAATTCGAACGCGATCCTTATTTTGTAAAACATAATGACATGGTACAGGTTGATCATTTACAAAAGCCCCTACCATAGAGTTTCCAACATCAGTATGAACATAGTACGCAAAATCAATCGCCGTTGCACCTTTAGGAAGCTCAATCACATCGCCACGAGTTGTATAAACATAAACCCTGTCAGCAAACAACTCACTTTTTACATGATCTACAAACTGTTGATTATCCCCAAAAACAGAATTTATTTCCATTAAAGAGCCAAAAAACGGATATTTATTTTGTAAATCTTCCTGCATTTTTACGCCAGCTTCTGCTCGCTCTAATTGCCAATATGCAGTTAAACCAAAAGAAGCTATTTTATCCATTTTGAAAGTTCGAATTTGAGCTTGAACAAGTTTTTCATCTAAACCAAAAAGTGTTGTATGTAACCCCTGATACATATTTGGCTTAGGACTACAAATATAATCTTTAAAATCTTCATTAACAGGATGAAATTCTCCATGAATAAGACCTAAAGCAAGATAACATTGATAAACCTCCTGCAAACTAATTTTTAAACATAATACATCATGAATATCAGTTAGTTTTAACCCTTCTTCTAATCGTTTGTAAATACCATAAATATTTTTAGTCCTAAGCTTAATATCAAAAGGGATAGCATTATCATGTAAAATATTACTAATCATTCGTAGCATTTGTTCCAAACAACGATTACTATCCTGCACAATCTGCATCTTTTGCTCTTTTATCAGCTGATAGCTATCTGGCTTTAAATATTTCAATGATAAATCTTCTAACTCACTTTTAATACGATAAACACCTAGACAATATGCAACCGGAACAAATATCTCCATCGTTTCAAGCGAAATTTCTTTTTGCTTAAAATCACTTTTAAATTCAAGAGTTCTCATATTATGCAAGCGATCTGCTAATCTAATAATCATAATGCGAACATCTTTTGAAATACTAGTAATAATCTTTCTAGTATTAGCAAATACTCGAGCTTCTTTTGATGAAAAATTAGCCTTTGACATCTTCGTTACTCCATCCACTAGATTAGCAACTTCTTTCCCAAACTCAGCAGCAATATCTTCTAAAGTCAAAGTTGTATCTTCAACAGTATCATGTAACAATGCTGCACAAATACTTTCTTTATCGGCTTGAATCCCAGCCACAATACAAGCAACTGCAACAGGATGAGTAATATAAGCAGCTCCACTCTGTCTAAATTGACCTTCATGTGAACGATTTGCCAAATCATAAGCCTTTTTAATAAGCATTTGATCTTCAATTGGATAAAACCGAACTAGATGCATCAAATTATCTATTGTTTCTAAATTCATAAACTCCACCTACCAATAAAAAAAGCAGAGATTAACACGCAATTAATCCCTACTATGACAAGAAAGGCCAGCACAAAAATATCTACCATACTTTTCCATACCAACCACTTCCTTCCCTTAATTAAAATAATCTTACCACTTTTTAAATAAAAGTCAACTCTTTTTATATTTTTCCTGCTTCTAATGCAATTTGTTTCAAAACCTCTTTTGACAAACCAGTTGTAGTTTCAATAAGACTTAAGTCAGCTCCTTGAAGCAAAAGATTTTTTGCTACCTTTTTTGTAACATCTATTTCAACTTCTTCAACTCTTTTTAAAGCAGCTTTTGCTTCCTCTTGGATTGTTTTGGCTTCTTCTTTGACTGCTTTCGCTTCCTCTTGAACTAATTTTGCTTTCTCTTGAGCTAACTTTGCATTCTCTACTGCTACTCTTGCTAATTCTTCTGCTT
>CAOOMX010000050.1 GCA_948497845.1 uncultured Bacilli bacterium
TGTTATATAAAACCTTCCATGTAAACTTTTTCCAAAATTCATATTTTGATTACTATCTAAATTAACTAATGTAACTTCGACTTGCCAGGTTTGTGATAAGCTTGAGGTTGTTTCTATTTCATAATCAGCTCTTACTAGAAATCCTCCTGTTCTAGTTGTTATGTCAAAACCGTTTTCTACTCTTTTTAATCCTGTAATGTCTTCGACTTTGGATCTGTTACTTTTAATACTAATTCTGCTTGGCCATCTTCAGTAGAGTATACAAAATCATTATCATCTATTACAAAGAAGATATTATATTTACCACTTGCTTGATTGGTTGTATTATTCGCTTTTAATGTGGCAGTTGCTGTGGTACTCCCCTTTAGACTTTCCATTCCTTCAGCAAAGTTTTCTAATGTAGCATGAATACGTATTGGATCTCCTGCATCAAAGGTTAGGGAATCCGTTGTTCCTGTTGATGCATTAATATTAGCATTTGTTCCTCCTCCTAGGTCTGCTGCAAAGTATGCATATGTTGCTCCAACAACAGCTAATAACAATGTTAAAATTCCTATTCCCATTAAAAATATACTTTTTTTATCTTTATTAATCATATATATTCTACCTTTCTAAAGTACAATAGGAATATCATTTTATGTTATATTATTTTCATTTATAAACATAATGTTTTTTAATATATGTAAAATACAGAAGGTTTGATAAAAACAGTTTAAGTAGTTAAAATGTATACAACAAGAAAAAAACACATTGCAATCCATATCGTACTATGTTACGAGTCTCAATATAATTATAGTCGTAAAATGATACGATGTCAACAGGTGAAAAACATGAAATTAAATGCAAAGAATTACAAAGCAAATGAAACCTTAAAATTTATAAGACAAGGACTTAATTTAACACAAGAAGAATTAGCAAAGAAGATAGGAGTAAGTAAAAGTTCTATTGAAAAATATGAATATGGAACATGTAACTATACTTTTGAAACTTTACTTAAAATAGCAGACAAATGCCATCTAAGTGTTATAATTGAGACAGAAAACAAAAAATAATTTCACGAGTAGTGAAACTATTTTTTTACAGAAGCGTCATAAATCATATCAATAGTATTTGCTAAAGTAGAAGTAAATTCTTCTTCATTTTGCTCTATATTTAAGCCTTCTAACAAAGCTCTTGAAAATGATGCAATCATTTTTTTATTTTTCTTTAATTTATCACAAGCAACTTCTCTAGTATATCCACCAGATAAAGCAACAATTCGAATAACATTTTTTATTCTTGCTAATTCATCATAAAAATTTTCTTTATCTGGAAGGGTAAATTTAAATATAACTAAGTCTGTTTCTTTCATTTTATGAAGTTCATTTATAATTATTTTTTTCATAAAAGATTCAATTAAGCCTTTATTTTCTGCATCAATACTAACTTCTGGTTCTATAATAGGAATTAATCCATGAGCAATAATCGTTTTTGCTAACTTAAATTGTTGTTCTATAACTTTTTTAATACCATATTCATTATACTCATGAATAACACTTCTCATCTTAGTACCAACAATCCCAAAAGTCTTAGCATGTTCTAAATCACTTTCTAAAGAAGGAATTTCTTTTAAAAGTTGTACTCCATCAGATGCACTTTCTAATCCTAAATCAATCTTTAAAAAGGAAGGTATTTGTTTTTTCTCCCACAAATACTCTGCCGTATATAAGCCTTCTACTTTACTTTCCATTGTTCTTTTAAATAGAATAACTCCTAAAATCTTTTCATTAGTAAATGCTTGATTCATAATAACTCTACTTCTCATCTTATGTATTTCATCAAACATTTCTTCTTCATTATGATAATACGCACTAGTAACACCATAAAGCTCTAATGTCTTAGCACTACTTCCACCACTTTGATCTAAAGCAGCAATAAAACCATTCTTATTTTTCAATATTTCTTCTTTCATGTTCAGTCCTCTTCCTTTCATAAATAACCAAACCAAACATTAATATTCCCCCCGCAAGAGATAATAAAACCCCTATACTTTTTCCTGGAGCCTTATACTCTATCTTTATATGATGATCTCCCTTTTCTATAGGAAATCCAATAAAGGCAACATTTGTCTTTTCAACATTTACTTCTTTCCCATCAACAAAAGCTTTAAATCCTTTATCAAAAGGAACAGATAAAGTAAAATAACCATCCTTACTTACCTTTATATCCCCTTCAATAACATCGCCTTTCGTATGTTCTTTATCAAATATAAAGGCATCTACATCATCATTTATATTTTTAATTGTCTCATAATCCAATAGATAAAAACTTAAATTTTCTATCTTATAAACCCCTTTAGAAAAATAAACATCTAAAGCCTCAATTGTTTTAGTAGATAACACATAATCAAATGTATAATTTTGATTATGATATTTCCATGGATTACAAGTAAGCTTATTAGAAATATCATTAATATTAATAACAGAATCTCCAACACGACAAGAATTAGCTTCTAATAAATCAAAATGAATATACAATAATTTATCTTCTAAAACCGTTTCTAATGGTAGCTTTATTCTTGTATCTTTATGTATATCAATAATGGTTGTACTTCCTTCTTTTTTAATATCTAAATCCTCTAATTCTTTTGTATCTAATACCAAATCATATTCTTTTACTAAACTTTTTTCATCACTAGAAACATCTTTATCAACAATAATATTTTTAAGAATAATATCTTGATTATATGGATACTCTAAATCTAAAAAGTCTTTTAAAGCATAAACTTTAGAACTAGCATATCCTAAAGGCAAAACGTTATCATTTTTATATACTTCTACACCATTTAATTCATCCATCTTTTCATATCCTAAAAAAGGTTTCTTATTCATAAGCATATACTTATTAGATGTAAGCAGTAAAAAAGGATAATTTTTAGCAGAACTAGTAATAACTCTATTTCTACTTTGAATAGGATTATTCATAACATCATAATAAAATTTATTATATCCCATATTATAAGTAGAAGAATAAAGCGTAGTTTGCAAATACCTACTATTTTCATATAAACGATTTGTATTTTCATAAGGCATAATTTGATTACTTATCCTATATATATCTTGATCTTCTTTAGTTATATTATTAATAAGTTCTTGTTGAGCACTATATTGATGTCCAAACAATAATTTCTTATCCACAAAATGATCTTGTTTACTTGAAAATAAAGTAGTTAAAAACGCATATAAGCATAAACTAACTCCCATTAATATTTTATAATTTGTCTTTTTATATAAAAAGAAGACAAGAATAAATATAATAGTATCTATATATAAAATATACTTTAATCCCCCCAATGTACTTTCTCCAATAAAGAGTAATACCACTGTTATCAAAATAACAGGTAATACCTTTACTTTATTATCAATTATATCATTAATAAAATAAGCAATAACCAAACAATAAAGAGGTAAAAAAGGAATTAAAGCTTTAGCATCAATATACATAGTAGCATTAAAAATATAATTAAATAATGGTAAAACAAGCGGTAAGAATAAAAAAATAGCTAAATACTTATATTCTCTTTTTTGAAAAGATAAATGAACTAAAGAAAAAAGGGCAATAGCAGATAAACCTATTCCATAAGTTTTATAAAGAATATATTCTAGATAAACATTAGGCATAAAAATATCTTTTAAAGTAATAGATACAGTTGTAGCTCCCCTACCACTTAAGATAACCAAAAAGGTTGGAACAATTAACACAGCAGATAACAAAACACCTATAAGGATAGGAAAAACAAACTTTATACCATCAATCATAAATGATTTAAAAGTAATATGATCATTTCTTTTAATATATTGATAAACACCATATATAACAAAAACAATAATACCTACAACAGAATAATAATAACTCATTAAAATCATCAAAAAAGCACTAAGGATTAAAAGCCATGACTTTTTTTTATCAAAATATAAATCTATTCCCATTAAGCCAAGTATTAAAAAAGGCATATAATTAATAAACATAATATGACGATGTGAATGAAACAAAAGTGGTGTTGCACACATAAATATCATACTACTAACCAAAGATACAAAACTAGAATATCTATGATTACGTAAAAACCTATAAAATAAAAGAACACTTATTAATACTAAACCACAAGAAGAAATAATAATATAAATAGACATAGGTACCATTGGTAAAAGATAACTTAATATAACAACTGGATTTAATAAACCATAGTATGCAAAATTATAAATATTTTGACCAGCTCCTATATGAAAAGCAAAATCCGGAAAAAAGTTCTTCGTTTCATAAAACAAAGTCCTAAAGTATTCTGGGAAAAAAATATGTTGACTAGACCAATCAGTTGTAGAGCCATACAGCTTTCCCTTTGGCCATATAAGACAAACTAAAACAATAAATGCAATCGTTAATATACCTAGATTTAAATAATCCCACTTTGTAAATTTTTTATTCTTGATACCAGTCTTCATAGCTTACCCAACTTTCATATTTATTCATGTGACCAAACATATCAAAAACAAAATCTTGTGTTTTATAAACCTTTATTAAATCTATTTTTTCTTCTAAAACCAAATCACTTAAAACACTTAAAGTATTTTCATATTCTGGTAAAACATCTGCTTTATAATAATGTCCAAAATACATTAATTTTTCTTTATCTGCTGCAGCAGTAACCATATTATTTGTCATTATATGATGAATATGACCATACTCTCCATCAGGATTATGTGTTACAACCAAATCCCAATCTTTTAACGCTAAAATATCTTTAATATCCTTAGATATTCCTTCCCGCGACGTATCCCAATTATCTTTTTCTCCATTTGTTTTATCTGGCCATCCTAACATAAGATATGGATTATTTAATTTTTTCATAGCTGTCTCAAATTCTAAAGCTCTATCTTTTCTAACCCCACAAGTAATACATACAACTAAGAATTTACCTTTGTTTTGAACTAAATGTGCACCACCCCATAAGGCATCATCATCAGGATGAGCTACAAACATAAGACTTGTAACATCATCTAAGTTAAGAGCATCATAATCTTTATCTACTTCCACTTGACTTTTATTTTCAAATAAAATCCATAATCCTACTCCTATTCCTACTATGAATAGAAATATACATCCAATTAAAATCATTTTCTTCTTTTGCATAACTTCACCTTGATTCATCAACATTATAACACTTTTTTATAAACACCACAAAAAAACAAATAAATGCCTTTAAAATTCGCCAAAAAGAGCTGTCAATTTATTGTAAACTTTACTTATATCGCACCACAATTTTATCATTTGCTGAAACTCGCCCTATCAACATCGTAGAATTTTCATCATGGTCTTTTTTATTAGCAATAATTTTATCTTCATCAAAATTAGCATAACAATATTTACAAAAATGACTACAAGTATTATAAGCCCCTATATCAACAACCTCTACACAATTACAACTTTTTTTATGCCTTGCCTTCCACTTTCTAAAATGACTTTTCCCAGTTAACCTACAAGCTAATTTCTTAGACAAGCAATCATTTTTAATAAAACCATAATTGACTAAATCTTCATTTTCAGCACAAGTTTGTACCGTTTGTTCATTTAACCTAGCAATTTTACTAAAGGCCTCCCCTAGTTTTTGATAATCCTTTTGCTCCCATATTTTAGGTCTTAAAACATGATAATTTTTTTGCACATTTTTATAATCATCTAAAAAAGAAACAATAAAACCCTGAATATATCCCTTTAATATAGTTGACAATTTATGAAAAGCTTTAATATGATAATCAAGAGTATACACTTCATTCATAAAAATAGGATCATATCTTACAAAAACATTTTCTTTCCCAATAATTTTACTTAAACTTTTTACACTTTCCACAATTCTATCTTTATAACAAACATAGGGCTCTATATCTTTTTTATAAGGTGTAATAGTAATATGAAATAAAATAGGTTTAGTTATTTTTTCTATATAAGGAAGAATAAAAGAAGGATTTTTAGTACAAAAGAAAAAGGCATCTACGTCTTTAAAATAAACACGACTAACTAAAGTTTTACAAAAAGGATTTCTCACATCAACAAAACCAGCCTCTAATCTTTTTAAAAACCAATTACTATAAAAAGCGCATATATCTGTTCTACCACTAATCATTAAAATCATTACTATTCTTCTTCCATTTTTAATATTACTTTTTGTTTTTTCTTCAACAGCATAAAGCCTTCATCCACTTCTTTTCTTCTAACTCTCATAATTGTGCCAAATCTTTGCATATATATTTGATTAATATCAACTCCGTCTATACTAGATATCCCTCTTTTAATCAAGCGGTCAAAACCTTGAGTCAACAACCTAGCATAATCAGGATGCAATATCATATTTTGATATTTTAAAACCAAATCTGTGTGACTTTCTACAGTATCTTCTAAACAAAAAATACGTGTTAAAGCATCCAATGCCCCATAAAAGTTCATGTGCTCTACCTCTTTTAAGTAAGTAATAACATTAAAACTACAATTGCAACCAAAACAATGCAAAAGATTCTTAGCATCACTTACACTCATCTGTGGTTTTTCTTCCGTATGAAATTGACACCAAAAAAGATAACTATTATCTCCACTTAAACAAACCTTTTTATCATTATTAGCTAAAACTAAAGGCAAAAGATAGGTATGAGAAGAAATATAATCAATACATTCTTTACCATAACCAAAGAAGTTAACATCACTTAAAATTTTCCCAATCACGGCATTTATTTTTTGATAAAGCTCATCTGATGGCTTTAAAAAACTTAATAAACCAACTAAAGCCTGATAATCTTCATTATCTAACCCTATAGTCAGCCCTTTTTGTACTATCAACTTAAAATAATGATTAACAGCTTCTCTGCCCATATGAAATCCCCCAAAGATACGACTATTATAAAAAATTCTAACGAAAAAGTAAATATTTTAGAAAAAACTATTCAAAAAAAGAAAAATTAATGCTATACTTATCACATGCCTGTGTGATGGAATTGGTAGACGTGATGGACTCAAAATCCATTGGTAGAAATACCGTGTCGGTTCGAGTCCGACCATAGGCACCAGATTGATAGGAAACTCGAACTTTTCGAGTATTAAGTAAAACGCACTTGATAAAAGTGCGTTTTTATGTTATTATGAATATGTCAAGGAAACTTGCATAAAATAAAAAAGGGAATATTCAATTTCGCAAGTTGAATGTCTACCCAAAAATTAGATGGACATTTAATTCATAGAATTAAGTGTCATTTTTTTATAACTACTATCATAATGATAAGGAGAAATAAAATGATAGCAATGAGCTTAAGGACTTTCAAAATAAAAGTCTTAGTTTTCATTTTTATCAAACCTCCTCTCTTTTGTGAGATTCGGTAGACACTCAACAACTGATATTCCCTATGAAGATTATACTAAACTATTTGGTGTAGTACAATGAATTTTACTGAATTTTGACAATTTAGTAAACAAACTTGTACATTGACATCATCAATGTACGGGTGTAGATATTGTATTTTATTAAAAAAAGTGCTATACTATATTCGTATTTTGAAAGCAATGAAGGAGAAGAGTAAAATAATTTCAATGCATAGAGAGTTAATGGTTGGTGTAAATTAACATTTGAATTATTTGAATGAAGCTTTGGAGTTGAATAGTGTATACAAGCT
>CAOOMX010000051.1 GCA_948497845.1 uncultured Bacilli bacterium
TTTGAGGAATGTATCTCTAAAAAGTTGGATAACTGTCCATTTCCTGATTTTAAAGGTATCGAAATTAAGGTTAAAGGTCAATTTTCAAAACAAAAAATCAATTTGATTTGTATTGAGCCTGATTTTCTTTTTTCTACCTATAATCTTGCCAAAGATTATGGATACAAACCTAAAGATAAGGATAAAAAGTTTTTTTATTTAGAAGTTTGCACGACTAAAAAAAATAGGTATATTAAACATTATTTTCAATTGCAAGTGGATGATAAAAATGAAAAAATTAACCTGTTGATTTTTAATAGCGGAGGCAAACTAGTCAACAATAATGTTTCTTGGTCATTTCAAGATATGATAGGAAGAGTTTATATTAAGTTACATACTCTTGCTTTTATTACTTACTATAAAAAAATTATTGATAACGAGGACTACTATCTTTATAATCGACTGCAATATTATAAAAATATAAATTTTGATAAATTTATACAAGCTATAAAGGATGGTGTTATTTCTATAAAATTTACCATAAATATCAATACGGTTACAGATAAAATTAAAAATCATGGCACAGCTTTTGCAATTGATAAAAAAGATTTATCAAAAATTTATGATAACTCTTATTAGCCTTATTATAAAAACGTTCTTGGTAGGCACTTGGCTTGCGAACTAGGGGACGCAGGGATTTGCTTAATACATGAAAAAAAGTCTTTTTCAAGACTAATTCGCTTCATGGTCGGGAAGACAGGATTCGAACCTGCGACCCCTAGGTCCCAAACCTAGTGCACTACCAAACTGTGCTACTTCCCGGAATACAGATAGTAATATTTAATCCTTTTTTCATTTGATTGGTACGCCCAAAGGGATTCGAACCCCCAACCTCTAGATCCGTAGTCTAGCGCTCTATCCAGTTGAGCTATGGGCGCAAAATTTCAAGTTGCATATTCATTATAAATCACTTTGTTTGAAAATGCAACTAAAAATAAATAATCAAATGAAAAATTCTTTAATCTTTTTTAAACTTTAAACTCCTATTTTAATATGCCTTTTCTTTAATATATATTTTCTTAACCAATCAATCGGAAATACTGTCAGTGCTAGAATAAGAACGAAGCTTAATTCTATACTCGTTAATCCATATGTCCTAAATATTTCTCCTCCATAATATATTATATATAATTGAGCGAAAAAGATGAAGGCAAATATGCCAATAAATACTTTATTTTTGTTCAAGTTAGCAAAAATATTTATTCTTTCGGTCCTTGCATTAAAAGCATTAAAAATTCCTAAATAGATGAACAAAGCAAAATAAGCTGTCATTAAATATTTGTAATTTGCTCCTGCTCGTATAATCTCTTTTATGATTGGCAGTTTTAAAAACAGCATACACAATATGGCAGAATAAGTTCCAGTCCATATTATTTGACTATACATATACTTATTCATAATTGGCGTATCTTTTCCTTTAGGCTTTTCCTTCATATATTCAGGAAGCGGCGATTCGAAAGAAAAGGCCATTCCTGCAAAGGTATCCATTATCATATTCAACCATAGCATTTGCACAATTGTAATTGGCGTTGTTACTCCTATGAAAGAACCTAAAATAGATAAAACAAGAGCACACATATTTACAGATAACTGGTATATAATAAATTTTCTTATACTCTTGAAAATTGTTCTTCCATACAAAACTGCTTTACTAATTGATAAAATATTATTATCTAAAATGACTATGTCTGCAGCTTCTTTAGCTACGTCAGTACCACTTCCCATAGCAAAGCCTACATTTGCTTTTTTCAATGCTGGAGCGTCATTTACACCATCGCCAGTCATACCAACAACTAAATCCATTGATTCAATTATACTAACCAACCGACTTTTGTCTTGTGGCAAAGCCCTAGCTATTACAGATATATTCAATACTATTGTTTTTACCTCTTCATCTGTTAACTTCTCTAATTCAGTACTTGTTAAAACAATATCACTACTATTTTTATATAGACCAACCTCTTTTGCAATCGATACAGCTGTATCTTTTGCATCCCCTGTAATCATAATCGGATGAATCCCAGCGCTTTTTATTAAAGATATTCCTTCTTTTGACTCCTCGCGCAATTCATCTTTTATATTCACAAATCCCAAAAATGTCAGATTATCTTTAGTTTTTCCATAGGCAAATACCAAAACTCTTCCAGCATTAGCAGTGTATTGTTTTATCTTTGCCTCAACACTTTTCATATTAAGAAATACCTTTTCTTCTCCAAGATAATTCATATACTTTTGACATTTTGGTAAAACTACTTCCGCTGCTCCTTTTATAAAAATATAACCATCCGCAGTTGTAATACTACTAAATTTCTTTGCACTATCAAAGGGTTCTTTCATTAAAACTTTTTTATTAATTAACTTATCTTTTTCTATAAAACCAAGTAGCGCCCTTTCTGTTGAATTACCGCCGATAGCTTTTCCCTCGCTATAATAACTCGAAGTATTATAATATATGGATGTATATATATGTTCATAATACTTTTTATTTGCTTTAATTCTGTCAATTGATTTGTATACTTGTAAGTCAGCAGTAATAAAGTCACTTACTTTTAGTACACCTTTTGTTAAGGTCCCCGTTTTGTCCGTTAATAATACATTTAAGCTACCAGCAGTTTCAATACCAACCAATTTGCGAACTAAAACATTATCTTTTAACATTTTTTTCATATTGCTTGATAATACTAATGTTATCATCATAGGTAAGCCTTCAGGAACAGCTACTACAATAATTGTTACGGATAAAGTCAGGGCGTATAAAAAATGATTAAACATTACTGGACCGTCTGTTATGGTAGCTATAATTAAATCTAAGCTAAAATCATTTTCTATAACTATTACTGAAAATAAATAAGACAGACTGGCTAATATTGCTCCAATATAACCTATTTTGCTTATTGTATTAGCTAATCCTCGTAACTTTGTTTTTAAAGGACTCTCTGGAACTTTTTCTTGCAATTCTTGTGATATTTTACCATAGATTGTATTATCTCCTACTAATGTAACTTTCATTTCAGCAATTCCAGAATATACTACAGATCCTCGATATACTTTATTTTTATTTGATACCTCAGCTGTATATGTACTTTCTTTTTTGGCTTCTTTTGTTTCTCCATTTAGAGCTGATTCATCTACACTAATATTTCCTTTTACAAGATATCCATCAGCTGGTATCTTATCTCCTGCATTTAATAATACAATATCTCCAACAACTACTTCATTTAAAGGGATCTCTTTTATAATATTATTTCTTCTAACTTTTACTAACGTTTTTACAGATTCTTCTTGTAAACGATTGAAGGCCTGTTCTGATCCATATTCAGATATCGAAGATATAAACGAGGCTAGAAAGATTGCAATTAATATTCCTATTGTTTCATACCAATCAAAATTTTTAAATAGTACAACTACTTTAATAGCTAGTGCAATTAATAAAATTTTGATAATAGGGTCTCCTAAAGATTCTATTAGTAATCTTAAAAATGAGTTGCTTTTTTGCTTTGTAATTTCATTGGTGCCATTTTTCTTCCTTGATTCAATAACCGCTTCTTCTGTTAATCCCATTCTTAGCTTGTCCTCCCATTTAATATATATGAAAAGACGAAAAAAAAAGAACTTATTTTTAAGCAGTATAGTTCTTTTCTCCTTTTTGATAATTTCTTATCGCTCTTTTTACTTCTCTTAAACCATATTTTTCATAATTGATATCATCTAAAATTCTTTCATCTTTAATATTAAGTTTTGCTAAATAAGTTATAGCTGCTTCTTTGTCAATATTCTTATACGAAATTATGTCGTCGTATCTAGCAATAAATTCTTTGCTAAAATTTTCACTAAAATCTATATTACTTTTGCTAAATCCAATTCTATTGCTTCCTTTTACATTGCTAGTCATAAAAATCATAGTATTTTTAAAATCTAATTTTTCTCCTTGAGCATTAGTTATAAAACCTTCATCCATGATTTGTAAAAATAAATTTAGTACTGCTGAGCTTGCTTTTTCTACTTCATCAACTAATATTATGGAATAAGGATGCATCTTTATTTGATTTAAGATAGACCCATCATCGTAACCAATGTATCCAGCTGAAGCTCCTATCAGACGATTCATTGATATATCTAAATTGTATTCGCTCATGTCTAATCGGATAAGATGCATGTTTGTTGCCTTGGCAATTTGTTTTACTGTTTCTGTTTTTCCAACTCCTGTTGATCCAGTTAAAAGCAGGGATAATGGCTTATTTTCATTTTTGAAAAAGTTTTGAATATTCAGCATAATTTTTTCTAAAGCTGTATCTTGCCCTATGATATTTTCATATAAGTCTTTTTTGATTTTTGCTATTACTTCTTTTTTATCTTCTACTAGGGGAATACTCACTTTTTTACTTAATAAGGTTAATATGTCCTCTTTTGTTATTTTTTCTTCGCGGTTTTCACAACTTGTTTTTTTACTTTTTAAATGTAATATCTTTTCTTGCATTTCTGAAGCTTTTAAAAATTGATTTTTTTTAACATATACTTCCTTTCTTTTTTCTAAATTTTTAATATCTTTATCTAAGTCTATATAAGCTTTGCCTTTATCTAAACGTAAACTTACCATTGCACATACTGAATCTAATGTATCTAATGCTTTATCTGGATTTTTTCTTTCAGGTATGTATTTATTCGTTAACGTTACTATGTCAGCTATATTCTCTTTGGTAATTTTTAATCCATAATGCTGCTCATAAGATACTTTCACTTTATTTAAAATATCTTTTGTTTCTTCTTCACTCGCTTCTAATACTTTTATCATTTCAAAACGTCGAGTTAGAGCTTTATCTTTTAAAATGTATTTGTTATATTCTAATGTCGTTGTAGCTCCAATTACTTTGATTTTTCCACGTGCTAAATACGGTTTAAATATATCACTAGCATTTATGGCTCCTTCTGCTCCTCCTGCATTTACTATAGCATGGATTTCATCTATAAAAATGATAATATCTGGATTATTTTCTAATTCTTTAATGATTTTTGTTAATTTTTCTTCAAATTCTCCTCGATATTTTGTTCCTGCTACTAATGCTCCTAGTTCTAATGATATAATTCTTTTATCTTTTAATTGTCTTGGTACTTCTCCTCTTTTTATTCTTCTTACTAGTTCCTCAACTATTGCTGTTTTGCCCACTCCAGCATCTCCTACTAAAAGAGGATTATTTTTATTTTTTCTAAGCAATGTTTCTATCAGTAAATCTAATTCTTTTTCTCTTCCTATGACTTGCTCATTTAAATCAATTTCATCAGCAATTACTTTTCCTATCGAAAGAATTTCTAAGTTTTTATTTTGCTTTTTCACCTGTGGAAGTTTGATTTGGTCATATAATTTATCAATGTCTATGCCCATCCCTAAAAGTATTCTTATTGCTATTCCTTCGCCTTCATCAAAAATAGCTTTTAATAAATGTCGAGAGGTTAGTTGGTTTTTGTCATGGATCGCATCTTCATTTGCTGAAATTATAACCCTTTTTAATAACGGGGTATATAATATTTGAGTCAAATTCTTATCACTAGGCCCTACTATTTCTTTTAATTCTTCTTTAAATTCATCATATTCTAAATCAAATTTTGAACATAATTTCGCCAGATCTTTATCACACTTTAATAAAGCTAGCATTAAATGCTCTGTGCCTACATATAAATGATTCAAATTTATCATTTCTTTTTCTGCTTCTTTAAAAACTTTACTAATTTCTAAACTATATTTATCAAACATTAGTATCCTCCTTTTTCATTCTATGTTTATATTGTTATTTCATTCCTTTTTTTATACACATATCATTATAATATTCTTCTTTATAAGAAAAAAAGCATAAACTCTATATTTAAAGTTCTATTCTAAACTTATTATTACAGGATACTTTTTTAAAAAATAAAAAGGATGATTTTTTGTATCTCATCCTTTTGTCTTCCTTAATTGAAAAATGCGCCAATTTTGTTCTTTAATTATTGCTGAATCTATTATTCTTTCCAAAGTAGCTCTTGCTTCTCAAAAACCTTCAGTCATTTAGGAAATTTGGTATGGATTAGATTGGGTACCAGTTCCTGACAAAAGTGTTACAGTTGAATTTAAATAAAAAGTAGGTCTAGAAATATACATCTCGTCATCTACAGCATACGTTTTTCCACTATCAACGCGACCATCTGGATAGAATAAACATACTGCATTACTCCATGAAGAATCCGGTCTTATTGTCCATTCATATCTTCCTGCATAATGTAACCAGTTATTTGCTGTTATTGTAGAATCATTATACGCCAATCGTCCATCACTACAATTAAAATCCCTCATGTCAGCAGAAGACCAAGCATCTGGGTAAGCCGAAAATAAATAATCATTTAAATACATTAATCCTACTTTTGCATTATATGTTGTAGTTATTCTGCTTTCCATGTTATACACCTCTTGAGGAAGTAGACAAGTTGCATCTTCTATATTCAGTGAACCAACTATCCAACTAGTTGTAGCTATCTTATTACTCCATGTTGTTCCGAGCCCGCTTAAATAAGTGCCATTCAATATATTTGTATTCAACGAACTTTCTGACCATACAGCTGTTACGTACGAAGCCCAATAATAATCACCTATTGATGTATTTTTAATTAATTTTACTTGATTTCCAAATATTCCTATTATTCTATACAAATTATTACTTGGACAAGTTGTTGCTGTTGAACCAAAACATACATAATTATTTGGGTTTGCTCCTGCATATCTGTATGAATAGTCTCCTGCTCCGTATGCTAAGGAGTCACTATGATAATATAAGGAGTCATCTAATGTATAGTTATTTTTAAAGCATGTAGACATAGTTTGTCCTGCACATGTTGCTGCTAATGTTGCAACATCTGTTGTTATGCTCTTGCTTACTACTGTTGATTCTTTTCCTCCACTATCTACTACTTTGACTCTTATACTATATGTTGTACCACCACTCAATCCTGTAAATGTATGACTTGATGTCGTTGCACTAGTTGTCTTTGTTGTCCATGTACTACCTCCATTACTACTAAACATATACTTTGCTATT
>CAOOMX010000052.1 GCA_948497845.1 uncultured Bacilli bacterium
TGAAGTATCGTGTATCACACCCACAAAAGAGTCCTATTATTAAAATGAAGATAAGGAAAACTAATTTACTACGATATGGGACACCTAATGGTAAAGGTAAAAGGAAATGTTATGAATAATAAGTTATTTGAGATGTTAGACAAATTAGATAGTTTTGTTACAACTGAAGAAATTGGTATAGATTTTATAGAAGTTTATAATGGTAAAAATGAACTACAAATTGATATATTTTCAGTTCCAAACAATTCATTTAAGTTATTTTCAGTTCCTGATATTGTTGTTGGTTATTTATATTTTGATAAAGATAAAAATTGTGTTTGGAGTTATCGTGATGAAGAATTTGGAAATGATAATAGAAAGAATAAGATTAACAAAATATCCGTACAATATGAAAATGGAGATTTCATAGATGTACGGGTTAATTGGAATTCGTTATTTTATGAGTTAGATAGTGGAAATAGTATCCTATTATTTATGGGGGAAAAAATTATAGATGATAAAAGGAATTGATTATGTTATTGTATAACGGAAGTAAATTTGTAAAAGGAAATGTGTTTGAGGATCCTAGAGGTAATAAATTCACATTTTATAAAAATACTAAAAATGGTAAGTTATTTACTATGGAAAATGGTGTTAGAGTTGGTTTAACAGAGGGTCAAGTAAATAAATTGAAACTATTAAATGAAGATACTATTACAAAGAAAATTGAAGTACCTAAAATAATTGGAATAGATATTAAATTTGATTTTTGTGAAGAAAAATTTCGTATATTAGAGAATTCCTTAAAGAGTTTTAATGTCTATATAGATAGTGATAATCAAAATCACTTTATTGGATATGTTTGTTTTGATATGAAGAATGTTACATTAGGTAGTTTTACTTTAGAATTCCTAAAAGAGTATCAAAAAAGTGGTTTAGTTGATGTAATGTTTGAAGATATGACTGGAGAACAATATAAAACAGTATGGATTTATGGAATTCAAAATATACAAGATGATATTTATCTATTCTTGTTTGAAAGTAAAAAAGAATAGTCTTTGTGTGTTGTTATTCTCTTGTTTCTGGTAGATAATTACACTAGGTGGTGTTTTATATATGAGAAAAGATTTAAGAAAAAAGTATGATGATTATTATAAAGAATATGACTTGTATATAAGAGATATAATGGTTAAAACTTATGCTAGACAACTTTCTAAATACTATGATTATGGGTTATTGATTAATCAAGATACTAGTTTAAATCAATATGTGAATTCAATAGGAGATTTATTTAATGTAACCTATTTATTTTCTGAATTGAGAAACGAGGTAGAACAACTATTAAGAGAGGAATATCATTTAGTTATCGTAAATGATGAACCTTTACAAATTGAAACAATTAAAAATGACTAGTTCATGAACTGAATTTAGTCATTTTTGTTTTTTGATTAAATCATCAAGTTTAACTCCTAGAGCAACTGATATTTTATAAAATGTATCAACACTAAAATTATATGCTGTTTTTTCACTTTCTATTTGTCTTATAAAGTCGTGTGATAAGTCTACCATTTCAGCAAGTTCAGCAGATGTCATCTTTCTCATACGTCTATATTTCTTGATGTTTTTACGAATTGTATTATAGATGTCGGTATCAAATTTTAACGTTTCTTTCTTCTTCATAATAACTTCATATCTCCTAAATATAATTGTAGAGTAATACCTCACAAAAATATGTTAGGTAACTTCTAACATTATTGTTGACAAATATTGTCGAATTGTGATAATATTATGATGTCGGTAAGAAGTACTTAATTCCGACAAAACGTAGTACTGTTGGTTTGAAGTAATAGAAGTCAACAGATGAAGTTTTTCGGAACACAAGTAGTTTTAGAGTGTTCCTTTTTTGTTGTTTAAGGAATACTATGTAGAAAGAGAGAGTGTTTGTATGAGTAAGAAAGAAACAAATTCAACCGAAAAAAAGAAAGGAAAATTAAAGAAAATTCTATTGATTATTTTATTAATAATTGTAGTTCCTATTATTGTGTTCTTTGGTTATAGGTTCATTAGTACTAAAATTAGTAAATCTAATTCAGAAAAATTTAATAATACTTTGAATGAACTCGCTAAGGAACGAATTGATTATGTATTTATCGAGATTAACCCATCACTTGTATTAACTGTTAAAGATAATAAAGTAGAAGATATAAGTTGTTTAAATGATGACTGTATGACTATCTATAATGAATTAAATGTCAAAGGAAAAAATATTAATGAAAGTATTGATACAATTTATAATAAGTCAAAAGAAAAAGGTTTTGATGTTTCAAATGGAGTTAAGATTAAAACTTCTAATAATGTAAATATTGAAGTTAAGGACCATATTATTATCGAACACATTGATAGTATTAAAGAACAAGAATTATTAAAAGAAGTAAAGAACAATGAAGATATTAAAAATGTAAGTAATGATAATTATTACACTAATTTATGGGAAGAATTAAAGAAAGACAAAGATTATGATAATTTTTATACTTGTAAAATGGTGGATAAAGAACTTAAATGTTATTTCGCAGAGAAGTTTTTAACTATGTCAAACGAAAATAACGGTAATGGTTTAAATCCTAGGGATTTATCAAGAGTTTTAGATAAGTTTGGAATTAAGTACGAAAGTTGGAACTGGGGAGTAGATTTTGGAGATCATCCATATGGTTTATATATAAATGGTAAACTTTATTATATGGTTAACGATAGTTTAGAATATTACGGAGATATACCTGATTGTGAGAGTGAAAAATCTGGTATGCCAACAGGTTATATTACTTGTGCTATGGTATATGGAAACCCTGAAAATATAATACAATATCCAAAAAGTAAATTAAATCTATTAACTTCACAATTTGATAGTTAGGAGTGATTTTAAATGAGTTGGTTAACGCGAATAGTAACTTGGGTTAAATCTCATGTACTTGTATCAATTATAGTTGGCATAGTTGTAGTTGGTGGTGTAGTAGCAGTACATATCATAATAAGTAACACAGGAACAGAAGCTAAAATAGAATATAAAACTAACATTGAATTAAGCGATAATTTAAGTTTTGAGATAAATAGTGAATTATACTTGATGTCATTAATTAAAAAAATCAGTAACGGAGAATTGATTACTGAAAATTACAAGGTTGATACATCAAAATTAGGATCACAAGAAGTAATAATCAAGTACTTTAATGAGAAGCAAGAAGAAGCAGAACATAAATTTAATATTGATATAGTAGATACAACTAAGCCAGTGATTGAATTTAATAAGGAGTTGTCTACTACATCAGGAAATAAAATTGATTTATTAAAAGATGTAAAAGTAACAGATAATTCAAACGAAGAAATAAAAGCAACGGTTGAGGGAGAATATGATTTTAATAAGGTAGGATCATATAATTTAAAATATGTTGCTGTGGATAGTAGCAATAATAAAACAGAAGAAGAATTTACTTTAATTATTAAAAACGTAGCTTTAAAAACAAATGGTTATTATGTTGCAACAAATGGCAAAAAAGATTTTGATTATAGATATGGAAGTATTAAATTTTATAGTGGAAATCAATTTGATTGGGTTACTTGTCTTGGTGCAACCGATTATGGTACAGGAGCTTTTTATCGAGGAACGTATAGAATTGACGGTAATAAATTAATTTTAAATGTAAATAAAATGCTAGATATGCAGGGCTGGGTTAGTTATAGTGAAACATTTAATTATACTATAATTAATGAAAATGCAATTAAACTTGATAATGGTTATACATATAAATGGCAATCTAAACAACTAGACAGTACAAGTCATCCAAAAAATTTATAATATAAAAGAAAAGTGAGTGATTAATTTATGAATAGTTTATTTGTAGGAATAGGAGCATGGATCAAAGGGCATGCAGTAGCTACGGTTGTTATTAGTACTGTTGTAGTTGGTGGTGCTGTTGCTACTCCTATTATAATTAATAATATTGAAGAACAAAACAAGCCAAAAGAAACTGAAAAACAACAAGAAGTAAATACTAATAATGGTAATGCGGAACAAGAAAAACCTGTTACTTGTGAAGACGGTTACGAGTTAGTTGATAATGAATGTGTTAAGATTGAAAACGAAGAAAAAGAACCTGATGTAAATAATAAACCACAGGAACAAGAAAATCCTGTTAATACTGAAAAACCAAGCAATAATAATTCAAATAATAATAATAATAAACCAAATACAAATAGTAATACGACTAAGCCAGATAATAAACCAACTGAAAACAAGCCTGAACCAGAGCAACCAAAAGAACAAGGGCTAACGATTAAAGGACATAACGTATATTATAATGGTACATCGTTAATAGCTGTAGGTAAAGTTGCTACTGCTTATTATCAGGATAGTTATATCGAGACTGTCAGTTACAATAGTAACGCTATAAGTAATTTGTCAAAGACAGAAAAAAATGATATAGTTGATAACTATTTATGCAAGATAATGTATAGAAATTGTATATACGACGTTGTACGCGATAAAAATGTTCCTGATGCCATTCAAAGAGGAAATAATTATCGGTATGAAGTAGATTATTTTGAAGGTAATAATGGTTTCGAAGGTGCTATTTTAAAGGAAGAAAAGCATGTTAAACTTGCAAAGTCTTGCTCTGATTATATTAGAACAGGAGTATGGAATAGTCCATATCAAGTGCCTAGTGGTTATAATCAATATGAAGATTTGCGTCCTGGTGAGGGCTGTGAAATTGATAATGGCTATACTGCAGAGGCATGGGATAGAAAATATAATGAATACAAATCATGGTTAAGTAATGCTAAGAAAGATAGAGACGGTTTTAAAAAGTCATTTAATGATTTTACAGCATTATGGAACTTACTTACTAAATAGTTTTTTTAAAAGGTAATCAATAACGATTATCTTTTTTATATGAAATTCCATTTAATAGTTGCAATATCCAAATTTTTATAAGAAAGTATTTCTAGGGGCGTGAATTAAATGAGAAGTTTAGTAACAGATCTGAAAAATAGTTTAATCAATGATATCAATTATATCAAGTACGATGAAATTTATAAGAACGAAAACATTATAGACAAGGATCTTTTAATCAAATTGCTAGAGGATCATTTAGATTTTTATATAGTGTTTTTAAAATTAAATATATTTCTTTGGCGTTATGATACAAGATATACTAACAAGGAACTAAAAGACTACAAGCATTATAAGGGTAAGATTTTAAGAATTGACGACATCGATACTATGTTCCGCTACTATTATAGAAACTATAATAGAACTCGTAATGCTATGAAAAAAATAATCTGTTATAGGCTAAGACCAATGAATGAGTTAATTATTTTAAAACGAATACTTGCTAGACCAATTGAAGAAGAAATATATCCTATTAATGAATTTGAAGAACAGATAAAAAGTGAAAATGATAAGTTAACTGACAAGGAGAAATTATGATAAATAGTTTTGTAATTGTAGGTAGAATAAATAATATAAAAATTGATAAGGATAGCACTACTCTAGTTATAGCTATTAAAAGACCTTATAAAAATTGTTCTGGAGAATATGAAGACGACCTGTTAGAAGTTAGACCTTTTAAGATGCCAGATAGTATAGATGCATTTTTAAATATTGACGATGTTGTTGGTATTAAAGGACGAATACAAAGTGACAATGTTTTACTTGCCGAAAAAGTTACTATTGTGAAAAAAGGCGACTAACTCACTCGAGACCTGTATTTATTGACTCTATCGCTATTAAGAAGATTTCTTCTTTTTTTATTGCAACAATCACAGATTCTTTTTTTACTTCCATCTCTTAATGTATGTGATTTTCCTCTTATTTCTTTGTGACATTCATCACATATTTTATATTTGATAGGTTTAAGTTTTTTATCACTTCCAAAATAATATAAATAAAAGATATTCCATGCTGCGACAATGGTGCTATCGTAGATAGTTTCATTTGTAAGAGTATTAGATGATTTATCTAGTACTTTTTTCCTGTATGAGTTTAATTTATGATTAAGTAATTCGTTACAATTATTAGAAATGTAGAAATCAATATCTTCTATGCTCCTAATTGTCTTTTTAATTATAGATTCCACTTTCTCGTCGTATTCAAAATCTATTCCAAGGACATAAAAAGAACAAATATAATCGTCCCATTCGAAAGAAGCATCATCATAACACAATACTTTGTTCCATAGTTCCTTGTAAATATAAATAGCCAAGCATATTAGAATGAAATTATTTATAGGAATTTCAACCTCTCTCCTACTATATATCTCAGTTTTCCAATAAGGAACACCGTACACTTCACAAAAATTTTTAACTTGGGTAAATATATTTTCTGATGACTTACTTGTGGATCTGTTTTCAATCACTCCTCCAAGTAAATTCTTTATGTTTAGCGGAATATAGCTGACACTATTTAATAGTGGAGAATAATCGACATAATCTATATTATTCTTTAGTATTTTTAGCAGTGTTTTATAATTTATGGATAATTTAGTTTGAGCTTCTCCAAATTTTAAATCTGTATCTGATATTCCATATTTTACGAGCCTAATCATTTCTTGTATTTCTTCAGGAGTATTTAATTCTTTTGTATTAACTTTATGCTCTTTAAATAGTTTATAGCAATTCTTAAATATGTTATAAAAAGCAACATATTTATCGATATCTGTATCGTCGTAAAAATCATTTGAAACATTATTTTTATTTTCTTCATCTAATAAGCCAGTATTAACTATGATTTCATTTTTAAAATCATTAGCACACGCATTTTTTAGTAGTTCTATTATTCTTGTGTTCTTTTTATCACGATCTAGAGTATCAAATTTCATAACACTGTCGTTTATTTTCTCTGCTTCCTTAACACAATATTGGTTAATTTCCTTGTTTATATTTTCCCCTATATTATAAGCATCTTTAACAAGCTCATGGTCGTTATATTCTTTTATTTTTTCTAGGGAATTATTTTCATTACACAATAGTAGAATTTCGTTTTTTGTTATTCTCATATTATATTTTTCAAATTTTTTAACATTTTT
>CAOOMX010000053.1 GCA_948497845.1 uncultured Bacilli bacterium
GTACCTAATGCTATATATGAAGAAAAATATAATGATATTAAAGATGATTTCGTTGATATGAGAGAGTTTAAACCTAAGACGATAGAACAGATTCGTGAGGCAATAGAAGAAAATGTACCAGTTAAAGAAGATGTACCAAAAGAAGAGATTGTACAGACAAGAATGGATTTTTATGCTACGAATAAAGATAAATTCGTAATTAAAAATGAGGAGTTTAAAAGCTTGTCTCTTACTCCGCTTGCACAAGTGCATGGAACTTATATTATTGCTGAAAATGAAGATGGGATGTTTATATTAGATCAACATGCTGCTCATGAAAGAGTTAATTATGAAATGATGAAGAAAAGATTTGCTGATGAAGTCCCTATGATTACGGATTTGCTTGTTCCTATTACGGTGGAGCTATCAGCAAGTGATTATGGCAGTTTTATGGAACATGTTGATGTGATGCGTGATTTGGGCTTTAAAATTGAAGAATTTGGTATTCATACTATTTTAGTTAAAGCACATCCTACATGGTTGAAAAATGGCTACGAAGAAGAAAATACCAGAGCTATTATTGATTTTTTTATTCAAAATGTTAAACGATTTGATAAGGAAAAGTTCTTAGATAGTATGGCTAAAATGGTTAGTTGTAAAATGAGTGTTAAAGCCAATGAAAAATTATCTATGGAAGAAATGAATCTTTTAGATGATTTGGTGAAGTGTGATAATCCTTATAATTGTTGTCATGGTAGACCTTCTATTATGAAATATAGTAGTTATGACCTGGAGAAAATGTTTAAAAGAGTTATGTAGAACAATGCGATATGGGTTGTTCTTTTTTTTGTATAAAATGTCAATTTTTGACAAATGATGTAAATTTGCCTAAAAGATATTGACTTGTATTTTACGTTTATGTTAACATGTGATTAATGAAAGAGGGAGAGAAGATGAAAAATAAAAAGTTGTTACTTTTAACGGCTTGTGTGTTGTCAATGGGGGTTAAAAATGTAAGTGCTGCTACTAGTATGCCAGCAGCAGATGCAAATGGGGTTGTTAAATTAACAGAGGATGTTACATTAAGTGCTAAGTACTTAGTAGCTGCTGATAAAACAATGGTTATTGATTTAAATGGATTTACTTTAACTGGGCCTACTACCAATTATGCAATTGATAATCGTGGAAAATTAGAAATTAAAAATGGGAAAATCGTTTGTCCAGCATCAACCTTGTCTTATGATTCTTCATGTATTCGTAATTATAAAGAATTAAGTATGAATGAAGTTGATGTAAATGCATCATGGACTGCTTTGAAAAATGAAGAAGCCTCAACAATAACGATTACAAAGTCTAAATTATTTTCTGATAAGAATACAGCTGGGGTTATTATGAATTATGGTACAGCTTTAGTAGAAGATAGTGAAGTTATTGGAAATAATGCTTATCGTGGAGCTGCTATATATGCTCTTAGTTATGCAGAAGGTACAAATGTTTATAATTCTACTATTACTGTTAAAGGAAGTTCTTTGAGTGCTTATGCTGCTGTTTTAGCAAAACAATCTGCTGAAAGTAAAGGTACTGCTGCTAAACAAGAAGTTTTTATAGAAGATGGTACTGTAGCTAGTAATGCTAAATTTGAAATAGAAGATAATTCAGCTTTAGAAATTGAAGGGGAAATAACTGCTCCAATTGAAGCATTAAATTATGCTAAAGATGGTACAAAATTAATTGTTAACTCTTTAAAAGTAGATGGAGAAGTGGAAATACCAAAAAGTATGACAGTAACTTTTAAAGATGGTACAGATTTATCTAGTGCTGTTATAAAAACCTTTTTAGGGGCAACTATTATTAATCAAACAAATGATGAAGTAAAAGTAATTGTTGTTGATAATGAAAATAAAGAAGTAACTATTCCAAGTAATACTACTATGGAAATTAAAAAAGATGAAGTTTTACCACCAGTTACAGATCCTGATGATAATAATGAACCAGAAGATCCAACTGAACCTGATGAAGATAATAAACCAGATAATACTAATCCAGATGAAACAATTGATGAGAATCCAAAGACAAATGATGGTATTGTTCTACCAATTATGATTACACTTCTTGGATTAGGTTCAATTTTAGTGGCTTTTAGAAAAGTTTTATTAAAAAGATAGTTAGTGATTATATCACTTTTTCTTTTAGAAAGGAGGATTTATATGTTGGCAAAGAATAAGATTCGAAAAAAAGATATGCCTATTTTGAAAAAAGAGTATCGTTTAATAGAAAGAAAGAAAAAAATTAGATATGCTTCTTGGTGTTTCATATTACTTATAGGTATCTTTATAACTTCTTTTGGGGTATTTAAAATGTATTTATGGCAAGATGATAATCGAAATATTGATAGAGAAATTGCTGAGATAGAAAAAGTTTTAGATAATGTGGTTGTAGAAGAAGATATTCCTTTGGCAGATGAGATAGTTAACTCTGAAGAGTTAGTAAATCCTCCAGAAAACGTTATTAATGTAACTGATGATTATTGGGAATATATTAAACTTCCTTTGATGAAAGTGAATTTTAATGAGCTTTTAGAAAAAAATGATGATACAGTAGCCTTTTTGAAGGTGAGTGGAACGAATATTAATTACCCAATTGTGCAAACTGTAGATAATACTTTTTACTTAAATCATTCTTATGATAAATCAAAGAATAATGCAGGATGGGTATTTATGGATTATCGAAATAGTACAGAAGATTGGCAAGATAATACCATTATTTATGCACATGGTAGACAAAATAAAACAATGTTTGGAACTTTAAAACAAGTTATAGAAGATGATTGGTATCAATCTACAGAAAATCATGTTTTGTACTTAACTACTCCAACTAAAAAGACCTTGTGGCAAGTGTTTTCTACTTATGTTGTACCAGAAGAAACTTACTATTTAACTAGTCAGTTTGGATCTTTAGAAACACATCAAGAATTTATTGATACAATCCTTTCTAGATCGTTGTTTAATTTTAATACGAGTGTTGATACAAATGATAAGATCTTAACTCTTTCTACTTGCTATAATTCTGTAAATCGAGTAGTGTTGCATGCTAAGCTCATTAAAAGCCAAAATATAGAGTAGATTGACATTTATTTTTAGAATGAATGTCTTTTTTCTTAACTTCCTTTTTTAAATGATTCTAGATTGTGGTATAATATATATGAGGTTGATATTCATGTTGCCAGAAAGAAGAAAGAAATTAATTGTTATTTGTATTAGTATCCTTTTTTTAGTAGTGGTTGTTTTAGGAATATTTTTTATTACTAAAAAAATTAAAGGAAATCAAGAGACTTTATTTGTAAGTGATGCATATCCTTCAGATGTTGTTTATTTTGGTTTACAACATGATGAAAAAAAAGATCAAGATATTTTAATTGGACTTAATAGTTCATTTGAAAAAACAGAGTATACGTTGAGTACATTTTATAAAATATTAGATACAAAGGTTATAGATCAAAAGTTATTAGTGTATTCAGATGCTGTAAATGAAGTGGCGTATAAAGAAGATGATGGTAAGTTCTTATTTAATGAAGTTGATACCTTTTATAGCAATAAAGTAGATGTTCGATTAGCAGGGGCTTATATTGTTTTTATGAGTGATGATGGAACTTTGGGCTTTAGAAAATATCAACAGAGTGAAAAAGAGAAGAATTACATTATAGCTGAGGGACTTGATAAAGCTAATTTTATTGTTATAAATAATACTGTTTTTTATAGGGATATTGAAGGCATAATAGGTTTTAATATGAATAGTTTAGATAAACAAGTTGTAGTTAGTTCTTCTACTACATTTTATCCTTATATTGAAGATGTTAATGATAGATATATTTTGCTTCGTTCTGATAAAAGATATGCTCTTTATGATTGGGTAGATGGCGAAGTAACCTATATTAATGAACGTTTTGGGGTGGAAAATATACGTATTTTTTCTTTATTTGATAAAGGTTTCTTATATGAAAGAGAGTTTCCCTATGCTATAACGGCTTATAATGCCTTTTTTAAACGAGAAGAAGGAAGCCCTTATATACTTGCAAGTGGGTATAAAGTACATGAAATGTATTATATAAGTGGAACAAGTTGTTATTTAGATGCAGTGGATGAAAATGGTGAACATAAGTATTATATTTATGATGTAAGTAGTAATGCAATTGTTCAAACATTGGAGGAAGCTTATCAAAAAATTATAAAGGTGAGGTGATTTTTTTGCAAATTAATTTAAATACATTGTATAAACCAGTATGTATAGATCAAAAATTTACTATCCCAAAAGAATTTTATCTTGATATGCCAATTAAAGGAATAGAGGATGTTTATGTAAAAGGAAAAGTTTATATAAATATTAGTGATGAAGTAGAGGTTCTTTTGGATGTAGAAGGTATTATGTATTTAGAAGATGCTATTACTTTGGAAGAAGTAAAGTATCCATTTTCTTTTCAAATTAATGAAATTTTGAACGAAAAAGATGATGAATTTCAAGAATATTTAAAAAACTCTAAAAATATACTTGATATAATTGAGATTTTATGGGAAAATATTGTATTGGAAGTTCCTATTTCTGTTACTAATGCTTCCAATGCTCAGCAAAGTGGTGAAGGTTGGCAACTAAATGGTGAAGCCAAAAGGGAAGAAATAGATCCTAGAATGGCAAAATTAAACGAATTATTTAAAGGTGGTGAATAACTTATGGCAGTTCCTTTTAGAAGAACAAGTAAAACCAAAAAAAGAATGCGTCGTACTCATTTAAAAAAAGAAGTTGGTGCTTTAACAGCTTGTCCAAAATGTGGTGCTACACTTAGACCTCATAGAGCATGTACTAAATGTGGTAACTATAAAGGTCAAGAAGTAGTAAAAGTTACTAGTGATGAAGAATAATCAAGGGTAAAACCTTGATTTTTTGTCAAATTATGCCAACTTTTGTAGTAAAATTAGTAATTTATAGAAAATTCATATATAATATAAGTTAAGGAAGAAGGATTTTTATGTTACGAAAAAATAAAATAGATAATGATGGAGTTAATGAAGTTATTAGTTTAAGTAAAAATATATTAAAATTATTATTTATCGTTTTAGTTATAGGAATTATTTTGGCTAGTATCATTGTATGTCAAAAGTTAGGCATCTTTGTTTTAGTGGGAACTGTTTTAAAAATTTTGACACCATTTTTTATAGGATTCATTATTGCTTGGCTTTTTTCTCCTTTAGTAAATAAATTAACTAAAAAGGGTATGTCTCGTATACTTGCCTCTATATTGATTTATGTGGTACTTATATTGTTTTTGCTAGGTTTCTTTCAAATATTTATTCCGATTGTTTATGAACAGTTAAATGAATTATTAAAGATTTTACCTAATGTTTTAACTAAAATTACGGATGTCATTAATAATTTATTTGCTCGAATTGAGTTTGAAGGTTTAGATATTGAAGGATTACGTGTTAATGCTTTAGGGGTAGTTAATGAATTTGGAAATAATCTAGCAAGTAATTTGCCTGAAACTATCATGAATACCGTTAGTGGTTTTGTAGCTGGTATAGGAACATTTTTATTTAGTTTAATTATTGGTTTATATATGTTATTTGATTTTGATAATGTTTCTACCCATTTTTTAAAAGTAATTCCTAGACATCACCAAATGGAAATGGCTGGCTTACTTGAAAAAATAGGCATTGAAGTAAGAAAGTGTGTTAATGGAACATTATTAGTGGCTTGTATGGTATTTGTTTGTGATACAGTAGGATTTTCATTGGTAGGATTAAATGGCGCTTTGTTATTTGGTCTGTTCTGCGGTATTACAGATTTGATTCCATTTATTGGTCCTTATATTGGAGCAGCAGCGGCTATTATTGTGGGACTTACTCAAAGTCCATTTGTGGGTATTGCTGTTTTAGTGATTGCTCTTATTGTTCAACTTGTCGAAAATTATATTTTACAACCAGTTGTAATGAGTAAGGCAACAAACTTACATCCTGTAACGATTATTTGTGGTTTATTAATTTTTGGTCATTTCTTTGGAATTGTAGGTATGATTTTGGCTACACCTATTATGTCTATTTTTAAAGTTGTATGGCGCTTTTTAGATGATAAATATGACTTTTTCAATGATAATGAATTAACACCAGTGGAAATAGAAAATTAATTAAGCAAAAAGCATTCAAAATATATATCTGAATGCTTTTTTATTTGTCTTTTTCTTTTATAATGATTTCTAAATCAAAGGTTTTGGCAATTTTTTGTAAATCTTTAAAGTAGTAATTTGCTCTTCCAAGTTCATTTGATTGTTGCCATGCGGCTGATTTTTCTATTTGTTCTGCAAATTCTTTTTGCGTTAAATTTGTATTTTGGCGAATAAATTTTATGATTTCATTCGCTTGATATTCATTCGCATTAAGTCTCATTTTAAACACCTAGTATTAATCTATCATAGAAAAAATATTTTATACCATTTTGCGTATTGACAATACGTGTTAGCTGGTGGTATCATTTGATAGTAGACGTATTACAAATACGCATTGTAAAAGAAGGGTAGTTGGAAGTAAATGAGAATAAATGATGATAAAAAAAGAATTAGGCTAGCCATAATAGGAGTACTAACATTATTGCTAACCATTATCGGAGCAACATATGCCTACTTTGCAGCAGACCTAGGTGGAGGAACAAATGCGAATATTAATGCATCAACAGGAA
>CAOOMX010000054.1 GCA_948497845.1 uncultured Bacilli bacterium
TGTTCAATATACTTTTCCGATATATCGAATTAAATATATATTTATAGTATGGATAAAGGCCTGAGAAAGAATGTATTAAAAAAACCAACTTATGCTGGTTTCTCTATATTTATTGTATTTAATAGTTCGTTAATATAATCTTCTGTAAAAAAGTCTCCCATAAAAGTAACGGCATATATTTGATTGTCCTTAATGATATTACATACCGTAACATTTTTTCTTTTTATATAATATCCTTCATAATCTCCTTCTAAAAAATAACTTTCTTCTGCTAATGCTATACCTGCTTGTGAAAAGTTCATGATATCATGCATTAAACGTAGTTCACTCGTTTTTGTAAAAAGATTCGTTTTATAGTCTTTATTACTATACAAGTATTTTAATAAATCTAAATCTGTTGTTATATTTTCTTTTTCTAATAATTCTTTTCTATCTTCTTTGGTACTCATCGTTTTTTCATCAACACCAAGTAATGAAAAGTCTTCTTTTAACCAATCTGCACTTTGTTTTAAGATAGCTAAAGATATCTTTGCTTGTATTCCTTTATTTTCTCCATATAAAGTATAAGATATTGCGCTGCCAAAAGGATCTGTTTCGCTACTGTATTCAAAATCTTCAAAATCATTACGAATACTAAAATTCTTTATACTTAGTTTTTTATCCATTGACTCTGCCATTTTAGTAATTTTCTTTTTTTGATTACTTTCATACATTTTTTTTAAATTTGCCATCCATTCACTTTTCTGTATACTTTTAATACTATACTTATTTATTACAGCAAGTCTGTATCCTAGTATAGTTCCTCCGATGATAAATAGCGTTGTGATTATGCTTAATAAAACTTTTTTCTTCATTTTTACTCCCTATTCTTAAATTAAGAATAGCATATTTTAGGATAAATAACAAGAAAAATAGGTATTAGCCTATTTTATAAATAAATGTTGTAGCATCAGCATTTGTGCATCCAAAACCATTGTATCCTTTACTTAAATTAATTAATGATTTCATTTTTTTACCATAATCATTATATCTTATAATTTCTTGATGTAATACTTTTATACCTTCTTTATTTATTTTCGTTATACCCTCACTTAGATTCTTACTTCCTTCTTTCATACTAAAGCTTCCTTTTTCTAGAACGTTTACTCCTTTAAAAAGAGCATTTGTTCCATCTGTTGTTTTAATTAACCCTTCTTTTAAAGAATCCGTTGCTTTCTCTACATTTATTAATGCACTTTTAAGCTTATTATATTCTTGTTCTACTAATGCTTTTAATTCTGTAAATAGATTTAATATTTCATCATAAGCATTATTGTTCATTGCTAATAAAGTTATTATTTCTTGATCAGCTACAGGGTCCAATTTATTTATCATATCTGTATTCTTATTTTTTATTTCTATTATTTGTTTTATACTCTCATTTAATTTAGGATTGTCTAATAAATTAGAGGTATTAGCAAGTGAATTAAGTATTTCGTTTACACCATTATTTAATTGGATAGATCCACTTTTCAAACCTTCCATTGCAATTTTTAATGCATTTATGCTACTTGTTAAACCTTCTATTCCACTATATAAAGAGTTTGTTCCTTCCTCTAAAGTTTTAGCACCATTTTCTAAAATATCCATATTTATTTTCAAATTTTCTAACGCATCTGTTAACTTTGCTAGTTTATCAAAAAACGAAAGGTCTAGATCTTCTAGAAAATTAGGAGATGCTATAATGTAAAATTCATTTAATGAAAAACTTTTGGTTTCATATTCTATTGTAATGGTATCATAATTACTTTGAGATATATCCATATATTTCGTTAGACCTGGAGAACATGCTCCGATAAGATATGTAGTATTTCCTGTATCTATAGTTTTTCCATTTTTAATACTTATATTTTTATCATTTGTATTTTTTAAATTAGTGGCTACAATTACTGCTAAGGGCGTATATAGGCCATCTTTTCGTAATAAGGAATTATTAAAAAATCTTAATTCTATTTTTATATCTCCACTTTTTCCTATTACATCTTTAGGATTATTTATTTCTTCCCCATTAAAGAAATATATAGGTCTTATACTTAATGGTAAATCTTCTTTTGTTGTACCTTGATAGTATATATCATTGTGCCCATTATCCCAAACTAGTCTATTTTCTTCTTTTTTATATCCTTCTTCTCCATTTAAGTTTATAATGTCTTCTAGAAGAGTTTCATCTTTAATTTGGTTACTTTCATTTCTATATAAATGGTTATTGACGATTGATTTAGATAATTTTCCTTCATAATCTATGTATGAATAAATGGTTTGTGTTTTTGTTTTAGCACTTACATTCATAGGTATTAAAATCATTAAAGCTAAAACAAATATTATTTTTTTTCTCATTAAATTTCCTTCTTTCTTTTTATAATTCTTTTGTCAAATAATAACAGTAAGGCTGGTAGTATGATAATTACTACTAACATACTTATAATAGATCCTCTTGCTAATAATTTACATATAGCTCCAATCATATCTATTTTTGTATAGATAGCTACTCCAAATGTAGCTGCAAAAAAGCATAAGGCTGATGTAATAACTGATGAAGTTGTTACACTTAAGGTCTTCTTCATAGCTATATATTTATCTTCTTCTTTTCCTCTTTCTTCTAAATACTTGGTAGACATTAATATGGCATAATCAATGGTGGCTCCTAATTGTATGGTTCCAACAACTATTGAGGCAATAAATGGTAAAGATTCGTTTGTAAAATAGGCCATACTCATATTTAGAAAAATAGCAAATTCAATAGTTAATATAAGGATAATAGGTAAACTAATTCTTTTTAAAACAAAAATCATTATGATAAATATTACTATTAAAGACGTATAATTTACAGCTTTAAAATCATGATCAGCAATATCTACTAAATCCTTCATTAATGCCCCTTCCCCTGCTACTATAGCTGTTTCATCATATCTTTTTACTAAATCATTAATATCCTTTATTTGGGCATTTAATTCAGGGCTAGCATTCTCATAGATAGAGTTTAAAAGAATTAATTGGTAAGTATCATTTTTTAGCATCTTACTAATATTTTCGGGTAACATCATTACTATACTATCGTTTAAAATAGCAGAAGGTGCTAGAACAAAATCTATGCCATCTAAAGCCAGTAAATTTTCTTTTAATTTTTCTATTTTATCTGGTTTTATATCCTTATCTAATAATATGATTTGGGCGGATACTAAGCCAAAGTTTTCTTGTAATGTTTGGTTCGCTTTTGCAAACGGCAAATCTTCTGGTAAAGATTCATCTAACTTATAGTACACATCGTATTTAGCATTACCGATACATGCTGGAATCATAAGTAATAAAAAGCCTATTAATATTTCTTTTGAATGCTTGATTGCAAATTCTTGTAATTTATGAAATTGGGGAAAGATAACTTTATGATGAGTTCTACTAATCCATTTATCACAACATATTAATAAAGCTGGGAAAAGCGTTAATACACATATCAGACCACATAATACTCCTTTGGCCATTACTATTCCAATATCAGTTCCTAGCGTTAACGACATTGTACATAAAGCTAGAAAGCCAGCAAAGGTTGTTAAAGATGACCCTATTACTGATTGAAAAGTTTCTTTTATCGCTCTGGACATAGCTTTTTGTTTATCTTTATTCTCTTTTTTAGCTTGTTCATATTTATGGTATAAGAATATTGAAAAATCGGTTGTTACTCCTAACTGCAAGATAGCTGTAATGGCTTTTGTTATATAACTGATTTGTCCTAAAAATATATTCGTTCCCATATTATAAAGAATAGCAATTCCTATATTAGCTAATAAAAGGAATGGTATTAAGTAAGAATCTGTAGCAAGGACTAAAATAACTAAACAAAATATAACTGCTATTAAAACATATGCAAATATTTCTTTGCTTGATAAATCCATTGTATCAATTACCATGGATGTCATGCTACTTATCTTAGAAGCATCACTTACAACTGTCCTTAATTCTCTTATTGCTTGAATAGTAATATCTTCACTTGTTCCCCCATTAAAGGTTACTAAAATAATGGTTTCATTATTTTTATTTATTTTTTCTTCTATGTTCTTAGGTAACATTTCTATAGGGATTGTTGTATCTAATATATCTATGATACTAAAAACTTCATTTACTCCTTCAATTTCCTTAATACTTTCTTCTAAAACATTAATATATTTATTTGATTTTGTATCTACCATAACAAAGGCATAAGAACCCATATGAAAGTCATTTGTTAATATCTCTTCTCCTTTGATAGTATCTATATTTTCTGGTAAATAAACTAAGATGTCATAATTAATTCTTGTATTTTTATAACCAATCATCGCTGGTATTAATAAAAGTAGACTTATTACCAATATTAATTTACTATGACTAGCTATAAAATCTGCAAATTTTTTCATAATTTTTTTCCTCCTCGCTAAACATCTTATTCAAAATTAAATAAAATTTCATTAACATATCTCTGTGGTTGTATGTTATCCAACAAAGTATTGTTTAGTGTATTGTTAATTATCCGACTTTTGTTGTTTATCTTTACAATTGTCGTTTTTTTCTTTATGATGGTTTTAGGTGAAATATTATGAAAAAGGAAGATTTGCGAATTACTAAAACAAAAAAGAACCTTTATAATGGTCTTTTAATGCTTATGAAAGAAAATACTTTTGAAGAAATAAAAGTTTCAGATATTTGTTCAATTGCTTTAGTTAATCGGTCTACTTTTTATGATCATTTTGATGATAAGTATGAATTACTAGAGTCATTGATAAAAGATTTAAAAGAAGATTTAATACAAAAACTAAAAGAAAATAGACAAATAGATAATGCACGTGAATACTATATTGAAATGATAAAATTGCTGATGGATCATACCAAAGATAATATTATGATTTATTCTTCTATCCTTAAACATAACAATAATAGTATCGTAATGGATATGGTTTATGATACCGTTTATAAAGATGTTGAAAATTATATTGATGAGCATGAAAATATTACAGCTGAAATTCCGGCGGAAATTATTTCTAAATTTTATGTAAGTGCTGTTATTAATGTCTGCCTAGATTATATAAAAAGTCCTCATAAATATAAAAAAGAAGATATCCTAGAATATCTTTCTAAACTAATACCTATTAAAATTTATTAATTTGTTTGGTCTCCTTATATTTCTATTCTAAATGGGTCAGATTCTGTTCCAAGACCTCCCGATATCTTCACGCTTGATACCAGATTGAAGGTAGGCCGCACGCGAAGGCCTCCGCCAGACACAGGAGTATTTAATACAGGACCTGCAGTATAAACCATGAACACGCGATCTGAAGTATCCGCACAGTTGTTACAGAAACTTATGGTCCAATAGTTTTCTCCATTTCCCATCCAGTTCAAGTTTAACGGCGACATGTAATTTAATAATTCTGTTGTCCAATAATTTGATTCTGCTGCATATCCGTATTCATTTGCATATGGCATTCCTATTTTTGCTTCATATGTTGTGCTTCTCTTATTTGCTCCTACTTCATAATCATATGTATCTTTTACTGTAGTATCTTCATTTAGATTTTCATATCCTATTCCTCCCACATTCCATGTTGTTGTGGCTATTTTATCCGCCCATGTTGGACCTAGGTTTGTTAGGAATGTTCCATTTAGTGATTCTGTATTTAATGTACTGTTAGCCCATATATTGGTTCCATTGTCTGATTGACCACTCCAAGAGAAAATGTTATTTGCAAAATGAGCTGCTGTTCCTATTTCTACTGTGGTGGCGTATGTCGCATGTACTAGCTTCGTTTGATCTCCATACACTCCGATAATTCTGTATAGGTTTGCACTTGGACAAGTTTCTGCATCTGATCCAAAACATACATAATTATTTGGGTTTGCTCCTGTATATCTGTACGAATCATCTTCTGCCCCATTTGCTAAATTCACATCATGATGTAATAAAGCTGGTTCTAATGTTGCATTGTCTTTTAAGCATTGAGACATATTTTGTCCTACGCATTTATCTGCTAGCGTTACTTCTATTGGTTCTTGTTGAATGGATAACTGTGCATTGAATGCTTTTCCTGTATTTTCTTTTTGATTCGTTTCTAAATTTACTAGTATTATGGATATGTTCCATTCTTCTGTTACTTTTTCTGTGGTTGCATGTATTTCTTTATCTTTTGCTATCGTTATTAATTCTTTTGCTGTTGTTATATCAAAGCCTGATACGTCCCCTACTGTTACGTAGTTAAGTCCACTTATGCTTGTTAATTCTGTTCCATCTGGAGAAGTTACCCTTAATAAAAGTTCTGCTGTATTATTTTCTGATGTATATGTAAACTCATTTTTTAGTATTTTTAAATATACTTGGTAGTTATAAGTAGCATCATTCGTTGTATTATTAGCCATTAATTCTACTTGTCCTGTTGTTGCATCACTTAGATTTCCTTTATCTTTACCAAAGTTTTCTTGATTAGCTACGAT
>CAOOMX010000055.1 GCA_948497845.1 uncultured Bacilli bacterium
CAACTAGTGCAAGTACTACAACATTAGCAGCGAAAGTAAAATCAAAATATACAAGTCAAGGATCAAATGGAATCTACTATCATACAACATCACTAGCAAATAGTGCAGGAGATAACTCTTACCGATATGCAGGAGCAAATCCAAATAATTATGTATGTTTTGGATCAACAGCAAGTAGTTGTCCAAGTGCTAACCTATATCGAATAATAGGAGTATATGGAGACCAAGCAAAACTCATCAAAGCAACATACGCAACAACAGCAGAAATAGGAACAGCAGCACATAAATCAGATAACAATTTTTATTGGAGTGGAGCAAGAAGTAATGAATCTAATATATGGAGTAGTAGTACATTAAATACAAGCTCATTAAATGGCACATTCTTGACTAATCTAGGAACAACATGGACAAACAAGATAGCTACAACAACATGGAATGTTGGAGGAATGGATTTAGCAAGAGTAGAATCACCAAGTACAGTAAGAACAACATATAACTATGAAGTAGGAGCAAATAAAAGTAGTACCACATACAATGCAAAAATAGGATTACCATATGCAAATGAATATGGATATGCAGCAGATCCAAGTTACTGGACAACAGAACTATATAATTATGAGCCATCCCTATCAACAAATTGGATGGGAAATGGGAATGATTCCTGGATCATAAGCCGCATATCGGACTATTCAGATCGTGCGTTCTCCTATAGGGTACATAGACACCGCCAACGTGTACGCCTACGGTCATGTGTGTCCGTCCTTCAATCTGGTATCAAGCGTGAAGACATCGGGAGGGTCAGGAACGCAGTCTGACCCGTATAGAATTGAAATATAATACATACACTTAAGTATGAAGACATTTAAGACAAAAAAACAAATAAAAATATCAAAGCTTTTAATGATTATAATAAGTTTGATATTTTTTTTGACGTTTATATTATTTTCTTGGTATAGTCAAAAGGTTAGTCCTAAAGTAATGGAAGTAGCAAAGATAAAGCTAGAAAAATTTACACAGAGTTTTTTAAGTAGAAATATAGGATATGGAATATTAAATGATAAAAATTTAGAGAATATATTACAAATAAATAAAAATAAAGATGGAGAAATATTATATGTAGATTATAATTTAGATAAAGCCTATGAAGCATTAGAGATAATTACGAATGTTTTATATGAAAATATAAATAGTTTAGAAAAAGGAAACTTTAGTGGTATAGATGATACAGAAATAAGTTCTACTAAGAATGGTTTATTATTAGAATTGCCTTTTTTTATAAGTAGTAATAATCCTTTACTAGCAAGTTTAGGACCTAAAATATATATTCGAGTAGATTTTGTAGGATCTATTTTAACAAATATAAATAGTAAAATAACGAATTATGGAATGAATAACGTTTTAGTAGAATTATATGTAACTATTAAAATAACAGAAGAACTAATAACTCCAGTAACAAAGGAACAAATTATAGTAGATTATGATGTTTTAGTAGCTTCGAAAGTTATTAATGGTAGGGTCCCTCTTTATTATGGTGGATTATTATCGAATGATAGTAATATTTTAGAAACCACAATCAATAATTAAAAAAACTATAAAAATCAATTTTCTTTATAGTTTTTTAAAGCTTTAATTTCTTTAATGGATAGTTTAGAGATTTCTTGAATTGTTTCAATCGGTATATTTGCCTTTAACATTTCATTTGCCATTTCCGATGCCTTTTGCTTAGTTCCTTGTTTAAAGCCTTCTTCTTTGGCTTCTGTTAATTCACTACGATGAATCTTTTCTTTATCTTCTTCCCAAGTAAGTCCCCAAATGAAATCTCTATCTTCATTTAAAGTCTCTAGATTCTTACTATACTTTTCCACAATATAATCACCTTTACCTAAAACTTGTAGACTCTCAATTGTATCTATATTTAGCATCATTAAATACTTATACTTGCTGATGTCTAGTTCACTTTTAGCATACCATAACTCATTAATCTTGTCCATGTTAACTTCAATGATTTTGTGATTGTCATAGTAAACAGTATCACTTGATTTAAAAGTATATTCTTCAATGATTTTATGTTTGTCGCTTAAACCATAAGTAAGATTGATTTGAATATACTTGGTTTTTGTATCATATTCATTCCCTCTTTTTACTAGTTGAGAAACGAAGCTATAAAAGAAATTTAAGTTTCTTACTCGTGTTGATAAAGAATGAGATGTATTTACTTCACAATTGATAAATTCATCATCTAACTTAATAGTTAAATCTAAAGTTTTGTTTCTTTCTTTTAAATTTTTTATATTAAGTTCAGGATTAAGAAAAGAAATAATTTTCACAGGTCTATCTAAAACAGTAGATAAAACAGATTCCAAAATATCTTTATTTTCACACATAATAGCTTTAAACATCCGATCATATTTACTCGTAATAAGTTTACTTTGCTTAGTTTTTTCATTAATCACTTTGCCAAATTTACCTCCCTTCATTAGGCATAATAAAAGATTTCTAAGGATAAATCAAAGAAAAAAATGTTGTTAATTCTCTTATTTTGTCAAGTTTTATCATATGTGAAAATAATGTCTTTCAAAAATTTTTCAATATCAAAAATATATGCCAATGCAAAAACAACTGTTCGCAAGGCATAATTTCTTGCAATTTTCTTGCAATTTTCCATTCACAATCAAAATCTGGTGTGCTATAATCTATAATAGGAGTGGGTAGGGTGTGAAAGAGTTCTTTATCAATGCTGCTTTAACAAAAGCTATAAATGACTATCAATCTAGCAAAGAACAACCAGATGGAATACTATACAATTCTTTTTTAACTGTAGTAATACGCCTTTTAGTATGCCTATATAGTGAATTAGATATAATTAACCCATTAATGACAGATAATGAAGAAGCATTAAAGAGTAATTTAACAAAATTTGGGTATAAAAAAGAAAGTTTAGAAGCTTTCTTTAATGATTTAGAAGCTTTTTATGTAATTGATAGAAAAAATGAAGAACAAAGTATAAAAGAAGATAATCCATATTTTGTTGTTGTTCAAAAAGAATTAATAGATATGTTGATTGCCAAAAAGCTAAATTTTCATTTAACAGAAAAAGAAGTTAAAGAATTTTTTCAATTATTATATAAACCAAGTTCTTCTAACCCATTACAAGTATCCTATAATTATTTAACAGCCAAGGATGTATATGAAGTAGAGAACTATTTTAAAAGAGAAATGCAAGATAATGTAAAAAGTATAGAAGTAAGGGAAAAAAGATTATTACCTTATCGAGCATATGAATTATTAAATTATAAAATAAGTGATATAGAACAAATGAGTAGTGAAGCTATTGATAAGATTAATCATAGTGTATATGACTTTTTCAAAATAAGAGAAAATGCTATTAATAAGGAATACTTATTAGAAAAATCAATTGAAGAATATGAAAGAAGTAAAAATAAGGTAACAACTGGAAATGGGTATGTTGATATCTTATTAATTATGGGAGTGATATGTACAGCTGTTATGTTGATAACGGTTGTGACATTGTTAGTATTTTAAGAGGGTTTTATGAAAAAAATAACAATTAATAACAAAGAATATGAAGTAATAAAAGATTATAAAGATGCCATAGACATAAGAGATTTAGAAGGAAAATTAACAGATTATTTTGATGCTTTTGACTATATTTTAGGAGATTATGCTTATGGCAAAGTAAGATTAAAAGGTTTTAATGAAAAAAAGAATAAAAATTATAAGCCAATAAATGATTATTTAAAAATAGATGATTATATAAAAAATTGTTGTGCTTATGAGTGTAAATATTTCATATTAAAAAGACTTGAAAAAGAATTTGAAAAAAGTGAGTAAGTTTGTTATAATATAAAAAGAATAGAAGGGAAAGATTAGTATGGATAAGATAAAAGTAGCATTAACATCTGGTAGTACAATTGAAAAACCGCTTGTATCAGCATTCAAAGCCAGTACAGGTTCATATGTTGTATTAGACAATGAAGTTAATGGAACGATGGGGTTACCAATAATTTTAGTAGCAAAATATAGTGAAAATAGATTAATTAAAATAAGTGATCAAAACGAATGGAATGGAGTAAAGGAAGTTTTAAGAAATATAATTTCTGGAAATCAAGTGGATTATATAACTGTGCCATTGGAATTAAGTGCTGACGATGGATTCTTTTCGCAACTTACGTTACCAATAGCATCATTTGATTCTTTAAAGGCTAACTATAAGCCAACAGAAGGAAATAGTACCATAGAAAGTGCTCCTGTATCACCAGTAGCTCCAGCTATGCCAGAAATGCCTCCGATGCCTGAAGTACCACCAATGAATATGGCTGAAACGGTAAGTCCTACCCCAGTGGCTCCAGCTGCACCAATGAGTGAGCCGCAAGTAGTACCAACACCAAGTCCTATTCCTGGGCCAATTCCAACTAGTGTTCCTAATATAGCACCACAAGCACCAACTGTTGAAAATACACCAGTAGCTCCAGTAATGCCAGAAACACCAGTGATGCCAACACCTCCAGTAGCAGAGCCGCCAGTAGTAGAACCAATACCACCACAAGTGCCAAATGAACCAGCGGCTATTGATTTTAGAGTAGAAAAAGAAGCGTTCTTAAAAGCTTGTGAAAATATGTTTGATGCATTAGTAGCAAAACTAAATAAATAAAAACAAAAAGTTAGGTTATAAAAACGTAACTTTTTTTATATACTTTAGTATGAAAGAAATGATTAAATATTACTATAATATTGAAGTTGAAGAAATAGAAGAGTTAGATGGAAGATATCATTTTACATTTCTCCAAAAAGATTACTTTTTTGTATATTATAATCGTTTACCAGAAGAATTAGAAGATATTATTAATGTAAGTAGAAACATGAAAGAAAAGAATATTGATTGCCATGATATTTTATTAAACAAAGATGGGCAAGTTCTAACGAAAGTAGGAGAATACCATTATATATTGTTAGCTGTTACAAATTTAAAGGAAGAATATGGCATCATAGAAATGACAGATATGAGTAAAAGATTAGTTTTAAATGATACATCAGGTAACCTTTATCGAAACAACTGGAGTAAATTATGGAGTGATAAAGTAGATTATTTTGAATATCAAATAAGAGAGCTAGGGTTAAAAAAGACTTCCTTAACGGATACTTTTAGTTATTATATAGGTTTAGCAGAAAATGCAATAAGTTATGTAACAAATACCAATAAAAGACTACAAAGAACGACCTTAGATAGAATTGTTTTATCACATCGAAGAGTATTTTATCCTAATCTAAAATTAAATTATCTAAATCCCTTATCCTTTGTTTTTGACTTAGAAGTAAGGGATCCAGCAGAATATATAAAGGCCTTATTTTTTAGTGAAGATAATGAATTTGTTGAATTAGAATTAGACAGTTTTTTAAAAACAACTAGATTATCTGCTTATGGGTATCAAATGTTTTATGCAAGACTTTTATATCCCTCATATTATTTTGATGTATATGAGCGCATTATGAATAAAGATGCTAGTGAAGAAGAATTAGTTAATATTGTTAAAAAAGCTAGTGCATATGAATTATTTTTAAAAAAAGCCTACTATAATATTATACAGTATGCTTCCATAGAAAAAATTGATTGGCTTATATCTGAACATTAATAACGCCTTCTATTTCAGGAATTTCATTTTTAAAAAATCCTAAAAGGCCATCATTTAAAGTAGAATCCTGCATTCCACAAGCAGCACAAGCACCAAACATTTTTATATAGACATAACCATCTTCATATTTTACAAACTCTATATCTCCGCCATCTATGTTAATAAAGGGACGAATTTGTTCAATTAAATCCTTTATTTTTTCTTCCATGTATATCACCAATTATTATTATAAGAACAATTAATTGTGAAGTAAAGAATATTTTGGTATAATTACCTTATTGAGGTGATTCTTTTGACAGAATACAAAACAGGAGACATTATCCAAGGCAGAGTTTCAGGTATAACAAAATATGGTATATTTATCCATGTAGATTTAGCATATAATGGATTAATTCATATATCAGAAGTATCTAATGGGTATGTAAATAATATAGAAGACTTTGTAAAAATGGGTGAAACTATTTATTGTGAAGTCCTTGAAGTAGATGAAAATACCTTGCATTTAAAATTATCTATTAAAAATATTAATTATAAACTTGATCCAGAACCAAATACTATTCCTGAAACAAGACTAGGTTTTTTGCCACTAAAAAATGCCTTACCTATATGGATAGAGGAAAAATTAAAAGAATATAAGAAAAAATAAAATGTAACCTATAAAGAGGACTTTCAAAAAAAGAGAGACCTACTTTATAGGT
>CAOOMX010000056.1:0-496 GCA_948497845.1 uncultured Bacilli bacterium
ACTAGAAGAATTGGATTTTGAAGAATTAAATAAAAAAGTTCAAATTGAAGTTCAAAAACAAACTAAAAATTTAGATAATAATATTAATAATTTACTAATAGAAAAAGAAAAAATAACTAAAAGACTTACTGCTTTATATGAAGATAGATATAATGAGGTAATAACAGCAGATACTTATAAGGAGTTAGCTAAACCATTTGAAGAAAAATTAAAACTTATTAATCAAAGTATAGATCAAATAAGAAAGTATGAAGTAAAATCTAAATTAAATGAATTACCAGATTATACAAAGAAAATAAAAAAATTATTAGATTTAAATAAACCTAAAAAAGAATTAGTTCATTCATTAATAGATAGAATAGTAATTGATGAAAATAGAGTAATAACAATACAATATAAATATAGAGTTATACCAGATTGTACTTTTGAATATCAAAATTTAAATATTGCTCGTAATCCTTATGGTAGAAAAGGAAAGAATCAATATAGTAAATAA
>CAOOMX010000056.1:512-6323 GCA_948497845.1 uncultured Bacilli bacterium
CATCTAGTGAGGTCTTTATCTTTTTTCTACAAAAGTATATAATAGTAAGCCAAGAAGGTGATAGTATGCAAAAAACATCAAAAAAATCAGAAAAGCAAAAAATTGAACAAGAAAAAGAAAAAATATCTGTTACGAGAGTTATTAAAGATAACTATGCTTGGATAATAGCAGGTTTAACTTTCTTTGGTGTAATTGTTTCGAATGTATTAAGATTTATTGAATTTATAACGAGTCAAACATATTTTTCGTATTTTGGAATAGATCATAATTTATATAATTATTCTGATAAAAATTTTATTTATGAGTTGTGTTTATCAATAATTTTTATACTGGCATTCTTTTCGGTTTTTTATTGCTTTAAGCAACTTAAAGAAAATATTAAGAAAAAAGAGTTGTTTAAATGGGAGAATCTAATAAATATTTTGTTAATTCTTATATCTAACTTTTATATAGTCATTAATACTCCAGGGCAATTAAATATAATGTCAATTATTATCTTGGTAGCAATCCTAATAATCTTGGAGTTTATAATGTCATTAATGTTTTTTAAGAAAGAAAAAGAAAGTACACAAGAACAATTAAAGAGAGACTTAATTAACTATATTAAAGTATTACCATTTATAATTATTTTCTTAATAATTTTGAATTCTACTAGAATTTATATAAATTTAAATTATCAAAAACAACATAGGATAATTGATGATAATAGAGTTATTGTATATTCTACAAATGATTATTACATAACATTAGATTGTAATATTAATAATAATGAGCTTATAATTTATAAAGGTAGTCAAGAAAAAATAGAAAATAATAATGTTAAAAGTAAATTAACAAAATTTAATAAAGTGGAAATAAAATAAGTTGCAGTAATCAATGGGAGAGCTAACCTTGTGGTGGCGATGGTGCAGAAATAATTTATTCATTACGTAACAATGACACATTTTCATCTAAAATAGCACGAGAAATTGAACAAGCTGGTCAAAATGTTAGAAAATATTATCAGCGAAGGCTACCTAGTAATCCTGCAAAAGATTATTATTACATAATGAGAGACACCCCCAATAATGAAACTGTTATAGTTGAATATGGTTTTGCAGATTCTAAAGGTGATGATGTAAATCAAATTAAAAACAATTGGGAAAAACTAGCAGAAGCAGTAACTAAAGCAATAGTAGAATATGCTGGAGGTACTTATCAAGCTCCAAGCGGATCGAATTATTATACAGTTAAATCCGGGGATACAATTTTTATGGGGAATAATGAGTTTTAAATTAAATTTTATATATAAAATATTGCTTAAGTTGAGAAAAACTCAACTTTTTTTGGTATAATTTAATTGTCAAGAACTTTTGAAAGGAGTACGATTTTTATGAAAGTAAAATTAAGTGAAGTAATTGATGCTTTAGACTTTACAAACGATGAAATTGAATACTATTATAATCCAACTAATGGAGAAATATTTATGTCAAATATTGGAGATTATGAAAATTTAAATGAAGATGAGTTAGATGAACTATTTGAAAAATCTATTGTATTACCCACTAGATATGATATTAATGAATATGAAATGATGGAAGATTTTGCAGAAACTATTGAAGATACTAGACTTCAAAATCAATTATACATTTCTCTAAATGGTAGTGGTGCATTTAGAAGGTTTAAAGATACTTGTATCAATTTTGATATTATTGACGATTGGTATAAATTTAGAGATGCAAAATATAAAGAAATTGCTATAAATTGGTGCAAAGAGAATAACATCAAATTTGAATAGGAGATGAATCATGAAGAAGTTTTTAAGAAATTATAATTTTGAAGATTATTTTGATTCACTTATACTATCTCGTGGAAAAAGTTACTATAAAGGAAATAGAATATTAGATATTTGGTGTCAGCAAGATTTAGTAACTGCTTATATTGATGGCTCCGAAATATATAGAATTGAAATAAGAGCAAATGATAAAGAATTAAATAATTTTTATTGTTCCTGTCCATATTCAGAAGATGGTGAATATATGTGTAAACATATTGCTGCTGTTCTTTATTATTTAGAAGAGAATGATATTCCAGAATTAGAAATTTCAAATAAAAAGAAAGTAAAAAGAGAAAAAAACAAATCTGAACTTTCTAAAATATATGATGAAATGAATTATGAACTAAGAAAAATAAGTGATAGAAGTGGATTTGTTAATTATTATAATGGAAGATATTTTGTGGATTTAGTTTCTAATGTATCTAATTACGTAGATGGTTTTATAGATAATGAAGAGTATAACAATGCTTTTGAACTAATTAAATACACCTATAGATTTATAAAAGATACTTTTATGGATGGATCTATGGTGAATTTCAAAATTCATTATATTTAATTAATGAAAGTGCTAGTAAACTTTTATATAATGATGAATATTTTGATATCTTCTTATATTATACTCAAGATATAGCATCAAGTAATTCTTTAGATGATTTTTCAGATTCCCCACTACATGCTTTTATTTTATATGTTCATGATAAAGAATCAGCTAAAAAAGTTGTTAAAATATTGGATGAAATTGAATTAAGTACTTATGGAATATTTGTTAGTCAAACTCTAGATAAAATTTCATTAACTTATGATTTTATTAATAAAGATGATGCTATAAAAATGTGTTATGAAAATATTGAACATTACGGAGTAAAAGAATTATTAATTAAATATTTAAAAAATGATAATAAAATAGATGAAATAATACGAATATTAAAAGATGATATTAAAAATCATATAAGAAAAGATATGGCTTATGACAAATTACTAGATATTTATGATGAATATGGTATACAAGAAGAAAAGAAAAAAATATTACCTGAGGTTATCATAGAAACAAATAGTTTTGCAAGGTATAAAGAACTAAAAGATATGTATAGTGATTCTGAATGGGATTCTGTAAAAGAAAAAATAATATCTAAAATTAAACATAATAATAGGAATATTTTAGAAGATATTTATATGGAAGAAAATGAAACTAATAAATTATTTGAATTATTGAAGGAAAATCCTAATATATATAGATTAGCAAAATATCAAGATGCAGTAAAAGATAAATATAGTAAAGAATTATTAAATTTTTATAAACCACAAATACTTGAAGAATCAAAAAGAGTATCAGATAGAAAATGGTATCAAGAATTATGTCATTATATCAGAAAAATGAAAGAACTTGATAATTCTGATGATTTTATCTTTGATATGTTAAAGGAAATGTATCCTAATTATAGGAGTAAACGAGCATTTAAGGAAGAAATAATGAATGTTTTAAGTCATAAAAATAAACAAAGATTTTATGAATTAATAGAAAAATAGAAAGCTGGTGAAATATTGAAAAACAATATAATTATATATGTATCAAAAGACGGCAATGTAAAAGTCGATGTTAATATACTGCAAGATGATATTTGGATGAGTCAAGATGTTATGGCTAATCTTTATGATACTACTAAAAATAATATTTCAATGCACTTAAAAAATATTTTTGATGAAGGTGAGCTACAAAAGGATTCAGTTGTTAAGAAATTCTTAACAACTGCTAATGATGGTAAAAACTATAATGTCTTACACTATAATTTAGATGCCATTATTGCAGTTGGTTATAGAATTAACTCTAAAAAAGCAACTGAATTTAGAATATGGGCAACTAAAGTTTTAAAAGAATATATGATTAAAGGATTTGCTTTAAATGACGAAAGATTAAAAAATAATGGTGAAAGCCCGTATTTTGAGGAATTGCTTGCTAGAATTCGTGATATTAGGTCATCTGAAAAAATATTTTGGAGAAAAGTATTGGATATTTATGCAACTTCAATTGATTATGATCCTAAGGATAAATTATCAAGCAAATTTTTTAAAACTGTGCAAAATAAAATGCATTACGCTACACATGGCAACACTGCTGCAGAGATAATTTTTACTAGAGTTGATTCAGAAAAAGAAAATTTAGGCCTTACTAATTTTAAAGGAAATATACCTACAAAGTCTGAAACTGAAATTGCTAAAAATTATTTAACTGAAGAAGAGCTTAATATCTTAAATAGAATGGTATCTGCTTATTTAGATGTTGCTGAAATTAATGCTTTAGATAGACATGTAATGACTATGCAAGATTGGATAAATGAATTAGATACATTCTTAAAGATGACAAGGAAAGATATTTTAAAAGATAGTGGAAAAATATCACATGAAGAAGCTTTGAAGAAAGCACATAAAGAATATAATAAATATATGGAAAAACACTTAACACAAGCAGAACAAGACTATTTAGAAATATTAAACAAAGAAGTTGAAGAAATTGATAAATAATGGAATGGTGATGAAAGTGAGTAAAGTTTTAGAAACTAATTTATGCAAAATAAATTATTCAGAAAGTTTAAAAGAATTGGCAGAGGCAACTATTCAATTACTTGAAGGAAAGATAATTGAATATAAATTGTTTTTTGATATATCTACTAATGAGCAGATAATTGTTAATTATTTTGATACAGTAGAAGAATTTAGAAAATTTATATATGAAATTAGAGGTGAAAGGGATTCATTGCCTGAATATGCTAGAGGAACTTATGATAATGGAATGGTTAATGCATGTGTAAATCCTAAATTTCAATTAAAAAGATTATATACTGCTAGTCATGAGTTATTTCACATATTATATATGAAATATGTATTAAACAATGATTATTCAAAAAGAATAGTTTGGTATGATGAAGGTATGGCACAATTTATGTCAGGAGAAAAAGATTCGTTAACTGATGAAAATTTTAAAGACTTTTATTTAAATGTAAGGGAAAAAACGAAAGTAATCCCACAGATAAATAGTTTAGAGCATGGAGATTCTTTTGTTAATGAAGACTATAATGGTTATGATTTAAGTTATTTATGTATAAAATATTTATCAGAAGTGTTAAGTACAGATCAATTTAAAGATTTAATGTCCGATTTTTCAAAGATTACTCAATTTGGTTATGATGTTATTCAAAAAATGTTTAGTTATTATGATGAAAAGTTAGAAAACACAATTGTAAAAAAATAAATTAAAATTTAATCATCCTATAAGATTTAGAAAAATTTAAAAATTAGGATGATTTTTTGTGTTTAAAATTATTAACATTATTAGTCTTGCCCTATATATCATCCTACAAAGTAGGATGAATTTTACAAGTGCAAAATCAGTTTTGTGTATATGCAGTTCCTTATGTAATAAGGGGTTAATTGCAATTGATACACAAATTTCTTATCCTGCTATTTAATATTTTGTTAAATTATGAATTTTTTTAGGATGATAGACAAAACTTTCTATAGTTTAAGATTTGACTCATCTTTTGAGTGGAGGTATCATGCATCATACAAAAAGGAGATGATGTTTATGAAGATTATAATGGAGGTTTATGATAGTAAGTAATATTGTTAGGTATATTATAGATATACCAAATAATATTACTAAAACAAAAATTAATGCCATAGAATTTATTGGAGGTATTAAACTCTATGGTTAAATACAAAGTTAATTTAAAGTTTAAAGACAATGGAAAATCTTTAAATGAATTAATAACTGAAGTATTAAAAATAGAACTAGAAAAAAAGATTAATACGACTTGCAATATTTTAAAAAAGGAGCTACCATTCAAACATACTCATTATTCCCAAAGTGAAGGGAGTAGTAATTAATGATAGGGAATAGTAGTTTTAAAGTAGGAATATATATAAGATTATCAAGAGATGATGGAAATATCGAATCTGATAGTATTGTTAGTCAAAGAAGTTTACTAAATCAATATATT
>CAOOMX010000057.1 GCA_948497845.1 uncultured Bacilli bacterium
CCTATAAAGTAGGTCTCTCTTTTTTTGAAAGTCCTCTTTATAGGTTACATTTTAAGACTTGCATTTTTCTTTTTTTCATTATACATCATTAGAAAATATACCTAGTATTGAAGAAAGTGGATTGCTTCCTAGGATTGGCGATAATGCTATAGGTATAGAAAAGACAAGGAAGATTTTTTTTACCATAGGAGAAAGAGGGATTTTTTCTATTTTTGATAGTTGGATTAGATGGTTAATTGCTAAAAGGCTAATTGATTTACCTGGAGAAAAAATGGATATACCGATTTACCGTTTTTGTACTTTGGTAATGCGTTTGCCTGTTATTCGATATCTTACAGCAGGAATTGTAAATGGTATAGTGCATATGGAATTTAAATGTAAATCAGTGAAGATAAAGGCTTTTAAAATAATGAAGGAGATATTAGAGAATAGTTGCTTTTTAGTACTAGATTTAAAAGATGGGGTTGATTTTTCTTATGAAGATATTGACGAAGTTAAAGCAAGAAAATTTAATCGGAAGCTTTTAAAGACAGTATATGCTAAACAACATAAGATGGATAGTAAAAAAATGGATTATTGGAATATGCATACTTTTAGTGATGTTGTAGTACCTGTTGAGAAAATTTCTTTATTACACTATAACAATATGTATAATTGCTTGAATATTTAAGATTATTTAGTGCTTTTTAATACCATAGAAAAAGCCTTGCAAATTTTACAAGACTTTTTTAATTTTATATGGCGGAGCAGGAGAGATTTGAACTCTCGCACCAGTTTCCCGGTCTACACCCTTAGCAGGGGCGCCTCTTCAGCCTCTTGAGTACTACTCCATAACCAAGCTACTTTTATATTTTAATATAAAAGAAAGCTTGTGTCAATCATTTTAAACTTAAATTTCTTATGCTATCGATGAAAGCTTGCATTTGTGCAACATAGTCATCGTCTTCTTCGGCTTTATATAACATGCTACTTACTTCTATAGTTTTGGCTTTATATTCTGTAATTATACTATCTATTTCATCAGATATATTATCATCTAAAATAATAAGTGTATCGTATGTTTTCTTTTTAAAGGCATTTTTGGTATTTTCTAGAGTTGTATCTGTAACAGTTTCTGGATCCAATGAAATGATATTAAATCCATAGTTTTCTAAATATTTAAATAAGTTATCATTTACGATAAGAGTGTTCTTTCCTTTTGTTTTAGCATCTTTACCAATAGCTCTTAGATCTGCGTCCATTAAGGATAAGCTTTCTGCTAGTTGTTCATAATTTTTTTCTACTTCTTGGATTATATATTTACTTTTTAAATATTCAATTAAATTGTCTTTTATATTTTTCGCAAGCATTAAGTAATTATTAGGGCTCATCCATAATTCTTCCATTCCATGTGTATAATTTAATCCGTATGAGACATCAATAATTAATAGGTTCTTATTTTGATTAATAAGATTTTTAGCAATATTTTTTTCATTACTTAATCCATTATAGATAAATAAATCACTTTTAGCATAATTTTTGATTTGTTTTTCTGTTAACTCATAGTTTGTTATATCTGCTCCGATAGGATAGATACTTTGGCTTGTTGAATAATTTCCATAAAGCTTTTCTGTTAAATATTGTATGGGGTATACAGTAGTATTAATTTTAGCATCTTCTAAGTTATCTTTTACTAAACTACAGCCAGTGGTTAATAAAATAGCTAGAAGAAGTAATAGTTTTTTCATAATTATTTCCTTTCTTTGGGAACTGGATCATAGCCCATGCCACCTTTAGGATTACATCTGGCGATCCTTTTTAACCCTAATTTTATTCCTTTTATGATGCCATAATATTCAATCGCATTTATCATGTATTCACTACAAGTAGGTGTGTATCTACACATTTTATGACTAAAAAATGGCATTATTTGATAGGTGCGTATTAAAAAAATAATTCCTTTTTTCATATGCTCACCCAAGTAAGATTTTACTATAATTTTTAAAGTTTGTAAATTGTTTTCAAAATAAAGAAAGTTTGGTATAATTGTTTAAGAATGGATTTGATGAAAATGAGTTTTTTAGAAAAATATGGTATACAGGTAAATAATAAATCTTTATATGAAACTGCATTGACGCATAGTAGTTATACAAATGAACATAAAAATCTAGATAATTATGAAAGATTAGAATTTTTGGGAGATGCTGTTTTAGAACTTGTTACTAGTGAATATTTTTATTTGCATAGTGATTTTAAAGAAGGAGAAATGACGAAGCATCGAGCTAATTATGTTTGCGAAAAAGCATTGGCAACTTATGCTAAAGAAATGGGGCTTGATAGCGAAATTCGTCTGGGGGTAGGACAAATTCATCATTTGAATGATACTATTGTTGCAGATGTATTTGAAGCAATGGTAGGGGCTATTTATTTAGATCAAGGATTTTTAGTAGCAAGAAAGTATATTTTAGATATTATGGTGCCTTATATTGAAAAAGAGACTTATTTTAATATGGATTTTAAAACCATTTTACAAGAATATGTTCAAACGGATAGAAAATCATTGGAATATGAAGTTATAAAAGAATATGGGGAAGCACATAATAAAAGATTTGAAGCAATTGTTAAAATTGATAACATTATTTATGGAAAGGGAGTTGGCAAAAGTAAGAAAGAAGCAGAACAAATGGCTGCTCGGGATGCTTACAATAAAAGTGCTCAGTAGGTGATTTTATATATGTATTTAAAAAGTATAAGAGCGCAGGGGTTTAAATCCTTTGCTGATAAAATAGATTTAGAAATAAATCCTGGAATTACTGGGGTTGTTGGACCTAATGGGAGTGGAAAAAGTAATATAGTAGATGCTGTTCGTTGGGTTTTAGGAGAACAATCTGTCAAGTCTTTACGTGGTCAAAATAGTATGAGTGATGTTATCTTTAGTGGGAGTGCATCAAGAGATGCTCATAAAAGAGCTATGGTTGCATTAACTTTTGATAATAGTGATAAAGTGTTACATAGTGATTATAATGAAGTAGAAATTAAAAGAATGGTATATGCAAGTGGAGAAAATGAATACTTTATTAATAATAGTCGAGTGAGACTTAAAGATATTACAGATTTATTTATTGATTGTGGAGCTGGGTCTAGTGCTTTTAATATCATTTCACAAGGAAATGTAACAGATATAGTAAATAGTAAATCAGGAGATAGAAGAGTTATTTTTGAAAGTGCTGCAGGAGTTTTAAAATATAAGAAAAGAAAAGAAGAGAGTTTAAAAAAATTAGAGAAGACAGAAGAAAATTTGACACGTATTAAATTAGTTGTAGGGGAATTAGAAAAAACGGTGCTTCCTTTAAAAGAACAAAGTGTAGTGGCTAAAAAGTATGTAGCTTTAAAAGAAGAGTTAGAAGATTTGGATATTGCGTTAATGGTAAATGATATTGCTTCTTTAAATAGTGAATATAGTGTATTAAATAAAGAAATTGATCGTTTGAAAAATGAAATAGCTAGTACGAAGGCTTCAGAGTTAGATGGGGAAATAGAGAGATTAAAATTACATAATTTAGAATTAGAAGATCAGATAAATGCTAAAAGAGAATATGCACAAGAAATTACAGAAAGATTGTCTAATTATTCTAGTGAAAAGCAAATTACTTTGGAACGTCAGAAATATGAAGTAAATAAAGAACAAATAAATGCTAATTTATTAGCCCTTAAAGAAGAAGAATTAAATTTAAAAAAGAGTATAGATATTGCTACTAGAGAAGTTAGTGAAATTGAAAATAATGTTAAAGATGAAAGAGAAAAATTAGAATCTGTAAAAGATAAATTATTAGTTTTAAAAATAAAGAAAAGTACTCTTAATAATAACTTATTAGATAAACAAAAGAATGTTTATATGATGCAAAATAAGATTGAAATATTAGAAAATAATATTATGAATGCTGATTTAGCTCCAGCTACTGTACGTAATGTTCTTAATAATCCAAGGCTTAGAGGAATACATAATACCATAGGTAAACTGTTAGATATTCCAGATGATTATTTAATAGCTGTTGATGTTGCTTTAGGGGCAAGTGCTAATTTTATTGTTGTGGATTCTAGTGAAGATGCCATTGATGCAATTGACTTTTTAAAGGAAAAAAGATTAGGAAGAGCAACATTTTTTCCTCTTAATGTTATAAAGTCTAGAAAAATAGAGGAAGATGTTATTCAAGATATTAAAAATATTCGTGGATTTATTGGTATATTATCTGATTTAATCTCTTTTGAAGAGAGATATCGTAATATTGTGGAAAATCAACTAGGCAATGTTTTAGTTGTAAATAATGCTACTACTTTAAATGTTATTGGTAAACTTATTAATTATAAATATAGAATTGTTAGTTTAGATGGAGAAATTTTACATGCTGGAGGTTCTATTACTGGAGGAACAAGTAAAAAGAATAGTATGTTAAATGAAAAAAATGAGCTTATTAAATTAAAAGATGATTTAAATGCTTTAATGATTGAAGGAAAAAGTATGGCTCATGATTTAGAGGATTTAACAAAACAAATTGAAGAATTAGAAGAAAAAGAGATTGTTGTTAATAAATATGTTATTTTATTAAATGATGAACTTTTTAATAAAAAAACGAATTTAAGTCGTTTGATGGAAGAATATAAGACAAAATCTAGTGAATTAGAAGGAATGGATGACTTAAAAGAAAATAAATTAGATGATAAGTTAGTAGAGTTATTAGAAAATATTAATGCTACTAGTAAACAAAAAGAAATGGTTGAAAAAGATATTAAGAATTTAATGCAAACTAAAAAAGACTTAGTAGATGAAATAACAGAATTAGAGAAAAAACAAAAAGAAGCTAATAGTAGTTATCAAAAAGTAGCTAATCAATTAAAAGAAAATGAAGTACGTGTTGGTAAAATAGAAGTTTCTTTAGATAATCTTTTGGTTACTTTAAATAATGAATATAATAAGACTTATGAATATGCTTCTTTAAATTATTCTTTAGATATGGACGCAGAATTGGCAAGAAATAAAGTTAGTTCTTTGAAAAAAGAATTAAATGCTTTAGGGAATGTTAATATTGGTTCTATTGATGAATATGAACGATTAAATAAACGTTATGAATTTTTAACGAATCAAAAAGAAGATTTAGAGAATTCAAGTAGTGAACTTATGGAAATTATAGATCAAATGGATGATATTATGATTGAAAAGTTTAAAACTACTTTTGAAAAGATTAAAGTTGAATTTGCTCGTATGTTTAAGCTTATGTTTAAAGGTGGAACAGGGGAGTTAAAATTAACTGATCCAGATGATTTATTGAATACAGGAGTTGATATTGTTGCTACTCCGCCAGGTAAAAAAATTAATTCTCCGATGAGTTTAAGTGGTGGTGAAAAAGCTTTAACAGCTATTGTATTGTTGTTTGCTATGTTACAAGTTAGACCTAGTCCTTTTGTTATTTTGGATGAAGCTGAAGCAGCTTTAGATGAGGTAAATGTGGATATGTTTGGTAAATATTTGAATCATGAAAAGGATAAGAGTCAATTTATAGTTATTACGCATAAAAAAAGAATGATGGAATATGCAGATTGTTTATATGGTATTACTATGCAAGAGTCTGGAGTAAGTAAGATTGTTAGTGCTAAATTAGAAAATTTAGAAAATTAAGCAAGCTATAATGCTTGTTTTTTATTTGTTTATAATAGATTTTTTATATGGTTTTCTTTCATCTGTTCGATATAAAAGATAATCAATACTAGTATTATAATAGTCAGCTAATTTTTTTAATATTTCTATTGGTATATCATTGGTTTCAGTTTCATATTGTGAATATCCTGTTTGGCTCATATTTAATATTTTAGCTACATCTTTTTGATATAAATCTTTGTCTTCTCGTAGTTCTTTTAATCTGTTCATAACTATCACTAAAAGAATACTAGCATAACTTATTTTACGTTATTAAAATATAACTTAAATCAAGTTGTGCTATAGTGATATGGATATTTAAGATAGGATGTGGAGTATGAAAAATAATAAGAATAATAAAAAAACAATTATTTTATCAGGAGTAGGAATATTAATATTATTACTAACAATCATCGGAGCAACATACGCATATTTTGCAGCAGATTTAGGTGGAGGAACAAATGCGAATATCAACGCATCAACAGGAACAACAGATTCCTTAACTTTTGATGCCGGGGACCCAATCCGTATTCATGCAAGTTTAGAAAACTTT
>CAOOMX010000058.1 GCA_948497845.1 uncultured Bacilli bacterium
ATGAGACACAAAAATATTGAAATAGCAAAAGAGGCAAAAATAAAAAGAATAAGGTTACACGACTTTAGACATAGTTGTGCATCCTTACTCATAAACAATAATGCAAACATTGCTGTTGTATCACAATTTTTAGGTCATGCATCCATAGAAGAAACACTAGATACTTATACGCATATGTTCAAAGATAAACTTTATGATGCTGTAAATACCATAAATAAACTAACTTATCCTGCACCTTCAATATAGGATTTTGGTAGTTGGTTGGTAGTTGAAAGCAATAATTTATAAAATAATGATTTTAGAAACCCCTGTAAATTCAATCAAAAACAAAAAGTGAGCCAGCTTTCGCTGACTCTTCAGGGGGTTTTGGTTGATCTCTTCACATTGAAATTCGTAAGAGAGATCAGGTTATTTAGCATGACATGTATCATGCTAATCTAAGATTACTAAAAATTAGTTAATTTGTCAATGAGTATTTACAAACTTCTGTAAAATTTTAATCCAAGAAATTAATTTCTTCGACAATCTTTTCATACAAAGAATTACTTTTATATAAGCCAGATTCTACAAAATAACTAGCATCTTTATTTGCTTGCATTAATATCTTCATATCCTGCTTCATATCCGCTAATTTAAAGGTCATATCACCACTTTGCTTTACCCCAAATAAATCACCTTGACCACGTTGTTCAAAATCCTTCTCACTAATATAAAAGCCATCTGTACTTTCTTCCATTACTTTTAATCTTGCATTATCATTAGTATTACTTATAAGATAGCAATAAGACTGTAAATCATTTCTCCCAACACGACCACGTAACTGATGAAGCGTTGCTAAACCAAAGCGCTCCGCATTAAAAATAATCATCATCGTTGCATTTGGAATATCAATACCAACTTCAATAACAGTAGTAGAAATAAGAATTTGAATTTCCTTTTGCAAAAAAGAAAGCATTAAAGCATCTTTTTCTTTTTGTTTTAACTTACCATGCATAATCTCTATGCTTACTTTTCCTCCAAAAGCTGTATCAAATTTCATTTTCAAATCATTAACACTATTTAAATCTAATTCTTCATTATTTTCAATTAAAGGAGAAACTACAAAAATTTGATGTCCATTTTTTAATTCTGTCAACATATGATTTAAAACATCGGTTATTTCATTTTCTGTTTTTATTTTAGTAATAATTTCTTTACGCATATTAGGTTTAGTTTTAATTTGAGAAATATCTAAATCACCATAAATCGTCAAAGCATAAGTTCTAGGAATAGGAGTAGCAGACAAGTATAAAACATCTGCCTCACCATCATTACCCTTGTTTTGCAAAAGACTTCTTTGATTAACACCAAATCGATGTTGTTCATCAGTAATAACTAAACCTAAGTTTGCAAATTCTAATTTTTCATTTAAAAGAGCATGTGTACCAATAACTAAATCTATTTCTCCAGCTAGAATTTGCCCATAGATCTTTTCTTTTTGTTTTTTAGTTGTACTACCAGTAAGCAAAGTTATTTTCATATCAAAATCTTTAAAATAGTTTGTAATAGACTCATAATGTTGCTTAGCCAAAATTTCCGTCGGAGCCATAAAAGTTGATTGATAACCACTTAAGAAGTTTGCTAAAATAGCTGCTACTGCTACAATCGTTTTTCCACTACCAACATCTCCTAAAACAAGACGATTCATTCTCTTTATCTCTTCCATATCTTTTAAAATATCCTTTATAGTAGATATTTGATCATTAGTTAAAAGAAAAGGAAGCTGACTTAAAAATTCTTGAATACGAGCATAATCAAAATTCTTTTTTAATCCAGTACATCTTTTGTTAATTAATTTTAAATAATTAATTTTAAACATATACACAAATAATTCTTCATAAATAAGTTTAAGCTTTGCTTGTTTAATTTCTTGAATAGAATTAGGCTCATGAATATATTTAATAGCATCAGTTTTAGAAATAAAATGATACTTTTCATTTATATCATTTGGTATATAATCAAAAACAATTATTTTTTTAGATAAAGCATCTTTTATATAAGACGTAAGACTAGCCATTTTTATACCATCTGTTAAATGATAAATAGCTTCAATTCGATCGATAAAAGAATTAAATTTTATATCATTAGCTACAAAAGTATTTTTTAAACGATTATATTTACCTACTAATAATACTTCTTTATTAACAGTTAAATGAGGTTTTAAAAAAGCTCTATTAAAAATAGTAACTTTAAAATTAATATCATTACTAGCAGCAATAAAATTAAGACGATTAAAATTTCTCTTAATATATTGTACTTTTACATCACTTAAAACAGTAGCATGTATATAACAGACTTCATCAGTAGCATCATTTATATTCTTTACCTGAATAAAATTATAACGATATGGATAATATGTTAATAAATCTTCAACGCAAAAAATATTCAGTTTATTTAACACGCCTACAGTCTTAGGTCCTATTTTTTTTAACGACTCTAATTGCATATTTTACTCCTAAAAATATTATAGCAAAAACTAAAAAAAAGAAAAGAAAAATATCTCAAATTCTTCCTCATAATATATAAAAAGAAGGATATAAAAACTTTTTAAAAAAATTATGCAAAAATTGTTGACAAACATATCAAAATCGGTTAAAGTAGTAATCACCAATTCACTAAAAGAAGGCGAATTGGTGCTAGTATCACACTAGTCAACCCCTTTTTATTCTTTTGGAGATCCATAATCGGATCTCCGTATTTTTTTGTAAAAAACACAGATAATTCAAACTTTTTATCTGTGTTTTTTATAAATAATTTTCATCTTAAACAAACTAAATTTATTGACATAAACTTTTATAATATTCATATCTTTTTTTAGCATATTCTTTTTGTTCATTTAATAATAAAAGAGCCAAATCTTTATCTTTTATTTTTAATGCATTAAAACGAACTTCATTATCTAAAAAAGTTTCATATTTAGAAAAATTAGGTTCTTTAGAATCCATATAATAATGATTTCCATCATAACGCATAAGTAATGTATAACCACATTCTACTGCTAATTTTTCTTCTTCCATACTTGTACTCATACCTGTTTTTATTCCATGTTCTACACAAGGTGAATAAGCAATAATTATAGCAGGTCCATTATGTTCACTAGCTTCTTTAAAAACTTTAATTGTTTGATTAAAATTAGCTCCCATAGAAATAGATGCTACATAACAATTAGGTATAGAACTGGCTATTTTAAACAAATCTTTTTTAACTGTTTTTTTACCAAAATTAGCAAATTCTGCTACAGCACCCAATTTAGTAGACTTGCTGGCTTGTCCTCCAGTATTTGAATAGACTTCTGTATCGAGAACTAATATTTTAACATTTTGATTTGAATGAAGAACATGATCAAGACCTCCATAGCCAATATCATAAGCCCAGCCATCTCCTCCTACTGCCCAAACAAATCGAGAAGGAATATAATCCATTAAATCATTTAATTCATTAGGAATATTTTGCTTATTCAATTTATTTTTTACTTCTAATGTTTTATGATAATCTTCTTTATTTTGAAGCCACAACTGAAACAATTCTTTCGTATCTTCATCAACAGAATCTATTGAGGCTAACAAAACTTGTTCAATACGATCTCTTTTTTGTTGATAAGAAGTATAAATACCTAAAGCAAATTCAGCATTATCTTCAAACAAAGAATTAGCCCAAGGAATTAAATAAGGAGAGGATGGAGTACTACCGCCATAAATACTTGAACAACCAGTAGCATTAGCTATTACTAAGGCATCTCCAAAAAGCTGTGTTAAAAGTTTGATATACGGAGTTTCTCCACACCCAGCACAAGCTCCACTATATAAGAACTTAGGTTCTTCCAACTGACTACCTTTAACAGAGTATTTATTTAAAGGATTTTTATAAACTTGAGGTAAAGACAAACTATTAGCCCCTACTACTTTAGCTACCATTTCCAAAGCCTTTTGCTTTTTACCTGGACAGACATTAACACATAAACCGCATCCAGTACAGTCCTCTTCACTAACAGAAATAACGTAACGAAGACCATCTTGTCCTATAAATGGTAACCCAACAGTTTCATCTTCACTTACTACACTTCTTATAACAGCATGAGGACAAACAAAACTACACATCCCACATTGAATACAATTTTCTTTAATCCATTTAGGAACAAGAGTAGAAACCCCCCGTTTTTCATGCAAAGCCGTTCCACAAGGAAATTTTCCATCCGCTAAATTTAACAAACTACTTACTGGAATAGTATTTCCTTTCCTTTCTTGAATAAGAGCTATAACATCCTTTGATTGGGAGGCAACTTCATCATATGTTACGTGATTAATTTTTAATGTCTTTAAAGAAGAAAAAGCATTATCAATAGCCAAAATATTACTTTGAACTACATTTTCTCCTTTCGTAGCAAATGCTGTTCTAACACTTTCTTTAACTATCTCACTGGCATTAGCAACATGTAAAAAGTCTAAAATTAAAACTTCCATTATTTTACTAATTTTACCATTAATACCAGCTTTAAGAGCAATATCTAAAGCATCTAAATAAAACACTTGAATATTCTTCTTACATAAAGTACCTTTAACTTTATTAGGTAATAATTTCAATAAATCTTCTTCATTTCTAGAAGTATTAATAAGAAGAATCCCATTTTCTTTCAATTCATCAACCATATCAAACATTCTAAAATAAATATCTTTAGTCACAACTAAAACATCTGGTTTAGTAACATAATAAGGCTTTCTTATTTTATTATCTCCAATTCTTAAATTAGAAACAGTTACCCCTCCACTTTTTTTAGAATCATATTCAAAGTATCCTTGAACAAATTTCTCTTTATTTTTATGAACAATTTTTAATAAATCCTTACTAGCACTAACCATTCCATCTGACCCAAAGCCATAAATTTTAATTTCCTGATCATCAATAACTTCATCAAATACAACACTATCAAGATTAGTATTTGTAACATCATCTATAATACCAATAGTAAAATTATTTTTTAAATCATTTTTCAACATAGAATAAACACTAGCAATATCCTTAGGGGTAGTATTCTTACTAGATAAGCCAAATCTACCTCCTACTACATTTATAGAGGTATCTTTTAGAATAGAACATACATCTAAATAAAGAGGTTCTCCTACACTTCCAGCTTCTTTTGTTCTATCTAAAACAGCAATTCTTTCTACAGACTTAGGTAAAGCATCTAAAAAATACTTTTCACTAAAAGGTCTATATAAATGTACTTCTATTAAACCAACATTCCCTAAAGTATCAACAACTCCTTTTATTGTATCAGTTACACTTCCCATTGCTACAATAACTTCTTTCGCATCCTTAGCTCCATAATAATTAAAAGGTTTATAATTAAGTCCAGTAAGTTCATTTATTTTATTCATATATTCATTTACAATATCAGGCATCGCATTATAAAAAGAATTTCTTGCTTCAGTACATTGAAAATAAATATCTTCATTTTGAGCCATACCATATTGTAGATCATGACCAACATTCAAAGAACGATTTCTAAATCTTTCTAAAGCATCTTGATCTACTAGTTGAAGTAAATCTTCATCTTTTAATTCATCGATTGTATTAAGTTCATGACTAGTTCTAAAGCCATCAAAAAAATGAATAAAAGGCAAACTTCCTTTTATAGAAGACAAATGAGCAACAGCTGCCATATTCTGAGCATCTTCTACATTAGAGGAAGCAAGCATACAAAAACCAGTAGAACGAACTGCATATATATCTTGATGGTCGCCAAAAATAGATAGGGCATGTGTTGCCAAACTACGACTTGCAACATGGATAACACCAGGAAGCATTTCTCCAGCCATCTTATACATATTAGGAATCATTAAAAGCAATCCCTGACTAGCAGTAAAAGTACTTGCTAAACTTCCAGATAATAAAGCCCCATGCATAGCACCAGCAGCACCAGCTTCAGATTGCATTTCTAAAACACGAGGTTTATCAGAAAATAGATTAAGCAAATCACTATTCGTTAAAAAATCTATATTCGATGCCATAGGACTAGATGGCGTAATAGGATAAATACTACATACTTCACTAAAAAGATACGCAATTCTACTACAAGCATTATTTCCATCAACAATTTTCATAAAAGTCATCTCCATTACAATTTTATCACATAAAAAAGAGGATAGCAAAAACTATCTCTTCATTCCACCATTCT
>CAOOMX010000059.1 GCA_948497845.1 uncultured Bacilli bacterium
TGATGATTAGCAATCTTTTTTTATATGTAAAATTAGAGTATACTTGAAATTTACACAAATTTACAAGTAAAAAATGTAAAAATAGACCTCTTTTATTATTTATTTTACAAAAATTAAAGAAAGTCCTTGACTTTGATTTTACATTGTGTTATAATCTTATTAGAGTTAAGGAAAGAGAGGTAATAAAAATATGAAAGTTGCTTATGTAAGAGTATCAACAATCGAGCAAAATGAACGGAAGACAAGTAAAAGCATTAGAAAGTAAAGGGATTGACAAGTGGTTTATTGAGAAAGTAAGTGGAAAAGATACAAATAGACCAAAATTACAAGAGATGATAGAGTATGTAAGAGAGGGCGACACAGTTTATATTCATGATTTTAGCAGACTTGCAAGAAGTACAAAGGATTTACTAGAATTGATTGAGTTATTAAATAGTAAAGGCGTTCATCTAGTATCTAATAAGGAAAACCTAGACACTAGCACACCAACACGGAAAGCTACTTGTAACAATGATAGGGGCAATCAATGAATTTGAAAGACAAAATTTACTTGAAAGGCAAAGAGAGGGCATTGCAATAGCAAAGGAACAAGGCAAGTTCAAAGGTGGGCAAGTAAAAAAGATTGATGATAACAAGTTCAATGATTTATATAATCAATATAAACAAAGAGAAATTACAAAGATAGAATTTGCAAAATCACTAGAAATTAGCAGACCAACACTTGATAAACTAATAAAAGATAAAGTAAAAGAATAAAAGGACGAGGGCGAACGGCTAAACGCCGTCGCCCTCTTATATATAATTAGTTAGAATATATATAAATAAACATATATATAAATAACTACTGAAAACTTTTTTGCTTTTTAAAGTTCTTATAATATATTATGGACAAAAATTTTTTGAAAGTCAAGTCAAAAGCTACTATTGACGAGGACGGATGCCGTTATCTAAAATCAAAATAAATATTTTGACAGCGTGAGGGCGTGGAAGATATGACAATATAGAATTAAATTATATAAAATCCCATAATATACCCTAGTATTATTACCTTAATTTTTACAAAATGGGGCAAAAAGGGAAAAGTTATCAATTTTAATTTTCATTATCTATTGAAAATATAGATAATGAAAGGAGAGATTGACAATATATAGTCGAGTAAATAATGGATTTAAAGACTATTATTATTTAAGAGATGATGGCACTTTATACAATGTAAAGAAAAAATGTAAAATCAAACTAGATGAACATAATTATAAACTTGCTACTATTGACGGAAAGTATAAGAAAATATCATTGAAATCATTGTATAAGTTAGTGTATGGAAAGAATTTTTGTATTGATAATATACAAGATAGAAAAGGCGAAGTATGGAAAGAAATAGAGAACACAAATAGTATTTATTACATAAGTAATTGTGGTAGAGTAAAGAGTTTACAAGGTTATCAAGCTAAAATATTAAAGCCAATTATTACTGAAAAAGGTTATCGTAGAGTAACAATAGTCCAAAATAATATTTCTATAAAGCCAAGAATACATAGACTTGTTGCTATTGCTTTTCTTGATGAAGAAAAAGCTAAAAATATTGATTATGAAGTTCATCATATAGATAAAAATAAACATAATAACAATTTAAGTAATTTATTACTATTGACAAAAGATGAACATTATAAAATTCATAATCAAGAGAAAAAGGAGTTGTAAATATATGATATTAGGACAATGTAAATATGCTCATGTAGAGAATATAGAGCAATTATTCAATAATCTTTATTATGACATGAGTAAAAACTTAACACTAGACCAAAAATACATGATATTATCACAATATAATCATTTAAAGATAAGGGAAAGATTAGATAATCAAGAGCAGATGAAAGAAATTAAAAAGCAAGTTGATGATATAGTAATCAATGAATTACAAAATCTATTGAAATAATAAAACAAGCTATGATTAGCTTGTTTTATTGCACTTCATCTATTCCATATTCAATTATTTTTAACACTAATTTATTAAAACTGATATTCTTTTCACTTGCTATCTTTTCAAGTTTTGAGATGACATCTTCTGGAAGTCTTATAGTTTTGTTATGGAATATTCTTTTTTCTTCTCTATCAATGTTTAAAGCCATTGTATATTCACCCTTTAACATTATATAAGCTATTCATCTTATATTAAATAAGCAAGTTATAAGCAAAGTATATTCAAAATATATTCAAATTATATTGTAAAATATAATCAAGTATAATATAATATGACAAATAGTAACAATGTTAGGAGGTGGATTGTATGAAAGGCATAAATAGAAAACTTGATAAACTAGGAAGAATTACAATACCTAGTGAATATAGAAAAGAGTTAGGAATAAAAGAACATAGCACATTGTCAATGTTAGTTGATAGCAATAGAATAATATTAGAAAAAGGATACGAAGTAGATAAATTAGGAAGAATTGAAATACCAATAAATATTAGAGAAGTATTAAGAATAAAAGAAAAAGAAGAATTAAATATTGAGATTGAAGATGATAAAATATTCCTAAACAAGAAGAAGTAATAATCTATATTAAGCAAAATATATATGTTTTGCTTAATATATTTAAAATAAATGTCGAAAAAAGTAGAAAAATGTTATAATATATGATATAGTATTAAGCATGAAAGGGGAAATATTGAAATGGAACAAAAAACAAAGAAATTAGATATTAAAATAATCATAATTGCCATTGTAGTTATAATTGCAATAGTAGAGGGAATAGTAATAATTACAAGCAAGAGTAAAGGAACAAAAGAACAAGACATTGTAGGAACTTATAGTATAGCACAAAATGATAATTATTATATTCAAACAATGGAATTATATAAAGGTGGAACAGGTAAAGGTTTCAATACAAAGAGTGATAGTCATTATACTATTTCGTGGGAAATAAAAGACGATATTTTAAATATAACAATAAAAGGTGCAATAAGAGATGATACTACGGGTTATATTGTAAAAGGTGGAATATTGACAAGTGTCGACGGGGAACATACTTATTATAAGAAGTAAGCGAAAAGCTAGGTTATAAGCTACTATGACCTAGACCATAGAGGATTGAAGCAGCCGCTTCTAGCTCAAAGATTTTCAAACCTTGCTATGATATAAGGATTTTATAACGAACGCCGCAGCTAAACAATAAAAAGTAGTAAGTTATATATTGTCAATGGAATAAATATATAAAATGATTAAGCTACAACGCCTCTCCTCTTTATGCTATTTATGTAATTGACAATATGATGATATAATTATAATGTTGTGAGGTGTTTAACAATAGTCATGTTAAACACCTTAATTGATAAATAATGAAAATTAGATCCATTTTGCTCTTAAAATCCTCATAGAGCAATTTTTTTGTTTTAGGTATATTAACTATTGTTAAATTATTTAAAATCAAAATATGAGGTAATTATGGAAGAATAAAAGGCAAAATAAAATCTATTGTATGATTAAAAATATAATTTTATAAATTTTACAAATTTTGTTGACTTTTAAAATTTTTTGTAATATTATGACTTTATCAATTTAAGAGAATAAAAAAAAGACCTTTGAAACTGGCACTTTCAAAGGCAAAATTTGAAGGTATTGCATAACTTCAAAGATACCTTCGATAAATTTATAATAAAACATTTTGAATCAAAAGTCAAGTGTTAGTATTAAAAATTAAAAATAAATTTTGTCAAGAGAGTGTCAAGAGATAAGGACACTCTCTTATTTTGTGTCAATTAGTTTAAGGTTATCATTGACCTAGTGTAAGAGTGCAGAAAGCCGACACGAAAAACAAAGGGCGTAATGTGTAGTGAGCAGACGCAGAAAATCACTTGCAGTTATGAGTATATATCTATTACTTGTAATATGTGTAGGAGAGAACTAGACACCGTTAAAACTCTCAATAAACAAAGACGGGTGGGGTGGAACTTCCAAAGAGGATTTATAACGAAAGTATTGGATTGGAATGATACAAACTTTTAAAACGAAAGAGATAATATAAGCACAAAAGAATTAAAAGCGTAGTTATATCTAGCTTGAAATAGTTAGAACTTTATAGATAGCCGAACGAACGAAAGCGACCGACGAGGTATTGAAACAAAAGAAAAGGCAAAAGTAATTCATTGATTTTGTGTCAATGGGATTACTATGTCCTCACTTCCTCATGCTCCCTCAAAGGTATTGACCTATATAATAGCTTTAATTGTTGCGAGATTAGATTGTAAAGAGTTTTTATAAGTGATTAGATATAAATTATTAGTAAAAATATAAAGTCTTGATTTTTTTGATATTATAGTTTAGAATAGGTTTAGTAATTTTAGTAAATTGAGTAAGTAGGTGTAAATGATGATAGATGAAAGAGAGTATTTAAGCATAAAAGAGTTTATAAAGGTAGTAGATAGAACTGAACAAAGTATCTATAAAAGATTAAAGAATAAAGATGATGAGTTGAATAATTTTAGTAAAAAGTTTAGTCATGGAATTAAACTACATAAAAACGCAGTAAGGGAAGTATACGCAAGAGATTTAACTGACGAACAGATTTTTGGTTTAATAGATAGAGTTGAGAAAGTAGAGCCAAAAGTTGATGAAATTAAACAACTAGACTATACACGAGAACAAGAAGAAGAAGAAAGAGAAAATGACAAGAAAGTTATTGAGATATTAGAGAGAGAAATTGAGAAAAAAGATAAAATCATCGAGGATTTAACAAAGTCATTGAATTATCAACAACAATTATCTCTTGCAGATAAACAAACAATTTTACAATTACAAGAGAGGAACGAGCAAAAAGAAAGTAAATGGAATATATTTAATATTTTTAAGAGAAAATAATTATATATATATCTAAAACTTACGAGGATTGATTATATTTAATTTTAATTGATTAGATAATAAAAGATATTACCTTAATATTAAAAATCTTTTAAAAGGCAATTATTAAAGCCGTCTTATATCGTGTTTATCGTTTTAATCGTAAATATTAAAATTGATATAAAAAATTAAAGAACTTGCAAAAATTTTAATTATTTGATATAGTGTATTAAAATTTATTGATGAAAGGAAGTAATAGACATGACAAATTATAAACTAACTACAAGAGCAATCAAAGACAAAGACGGAAATAAAATCGGCGAAAAGAAATGTATCATTGTTGATACAGAGAAAATCACACAAGCAGAGCAAAAAATTGTTGATATGTATATTAGAAGTGGCGAGTATCAAGTATTTCCAAAGAAAGCACCAAAGAAAGCTGGAAAAGGATTGACAAAGGCTAAAATGGAAAAATACTTACAAGAGCATGACAAAGAGGGATTGAAAGAATTACAAACTATGATAAAACAAAAAGATAATTTTATGAAAATCATGTTTTGGTTTAAAAGTAAATACCCAAATTATGAAGAAATCGCATAAATTGATTATATAATTAAAGGTTGCTATTGATGATTAGCAATCTTTTTTTATATGTAAAATTAGAGTATACTTGAAATTTACA
>CAOOMX010000060.1 GCA_948497845.1 uncultured Bacilli bacterium
TATCGATATACAGGAGCAAATCCAAACAATTATGTATGCTTTGGATCAACAGCAAGCACATGTCCGAGTGCTAACTTATATCGAATAATAGGTGTGTTTGGAGATCAAGTGAAATTAATACATGCAACATATGCAACAACCGCAGAACTAGGAACAGCAGCACATGATGTAAATAATTATTTCTATTGGAGTGGATCATCAAGTAATGAATCAAATATATGGAGTAGTAGTACACTAAATACAAGTTCATTAAATGGAACCTTCCTAATAAATCTAGGAACAACATGGACAAATAAAATAGTCACCACAACATGGAATATAGGAGGAGGAAGCTCTATTTTACAACGATCCAATGCTAAAACAGCATATGATTATGAAGTAGGAGCAAATAAAAGTAGTACAACATATAATGCCAAAATAGGCTTACCATATTTAAATGAGTATTATTATGCGGCAACACCAACATATTGGACATCCCCAGGAGCGAGTGATAATAATGAAGATGACTACAGAAAATCAATAGAAAATAATTGGATGTATCTAAATAATGACTATTTTTGGATTATAAGCCCTTGTACTTCTTTCTCTATTAGTTTGTTTGGTGTGAGTATCGGTGGATATGTAGTCAGCACTAACGTGTATAATGTAAGTCGCGTGCGACCTACCTTTAATCTGGTATCAAGTGTGAAGACATCAGGAGGCTCAGGGACGCAGTCTGACCCATATCGTATTGAATTATAGCAATTTGTAGAAAGAACTTGGGAATTTGATTTTCTAAGTTTTTTTGTGAAATAATTGTTAGACTTTCTTATGTTATTGTGATAGAATAAACCTTGTTTGTGAGGCAAAGTCTATGAATAAGGACATGAAAAAATTAATATGCAAGCTTTTTCCTGGTGAAAATTTAAGATATGCATTATATACTAATGATTATGGTATGGCTGTTGATATTCTTTTGAGTGCGGTTGACGTATTTATTGATGAATTTGATTTAGAAAACGCTGGAGAAGGGATTTATAGAGCTTTTAGTTGTGATGATTATAGTCAATTGCAAACTATCTTTTATTGTTGTGAAAAAGTATATTTTTTAGAGGTTGCAAGTGATGTTGTTAGTTTCTTTTCTGATTTATATAGTGGTAATCTTAGAAGACGTAAATTTGCACAGTCTAATACTTTGATAGCTTTTTCTGCCATAACAGCTTTAAATGATGTATGTCATTATACAAAAGAAGATATAGAAGCTTTTTTATTAGATGTGTTTCAAAAGGGAAAAGGTTGTGTAAGTTTTGGGCCATCTGAGGATATAGTAGATTATATAGCCGTTTTAGAAGCTTTTTTAGACAAAGATGCCGAAATGCTGGTGCAAAGAGTATGTAATAGTCCAAAAGAAGATGTACTAATGCGTGAGAGAATAACAGATGAAAAAAAGCCTGATAGTGATGCGAATTTTGAATAATTCACATAACTAATATAGGCTTTTTTTATATTTCACGCATTTTTCTAGCATCTTTGTATGGATTCTTTTTATCTATTTTATCTGTAAATAATATACCATCTAAGTGATCCATTTCATGTTGGAAAGCTATGGCTAAATCTTCTCGTACTCTTACTTGTTTTTTATTTCCTAAGAAGTCATAGTATTCAACAGTTATTCTAGCATGTCTAGGAACTATCCCTTCAACTTCTCGGTTGACACTTAAGCATCCTTCGCCTTCTCCAACATAAATTAATTCTTCGCTTCGGCTTAATATTTTAGGATTAATGATGATGTGTTCATCAAAGCTTCCATCATCTTCTTCGTTGGCTATAACAAATATTCTTTTAGGTATTCCCAATTGAATAAAAGCCAGTCCCATACCTGGACGTAAATTGTATTTTTCTGCTATCTTTTCATCTTGGCTCATTTCTAAATATTTAATCATATCATAAGTAAGCTTTTGTTCTTCTTTAGATATAGGAAAAGTTGCATCTTTACTTTGGGTATGTAAAATGCGTTCTTTTTCATCTAATATTTTTATTTGTGGTAACTTCATAATTCTTCACCTGGTGTTATTTTAGCACAAATGTTCTAAATTGGGTAGACTTTTTGGAATGTTTTGGTTTATAATATAAGAAAATTTGTTTGGAGGGGGATTTTTATGGAAGAGGTAAAAATTTTTAAAAAGGCTATGCGTAATTTGAAGCAGAAGGTCCAAACTTTATTGGATGATAAAGAAAATACTACAGATGGTATGTCAAAAGAGATGGTGCAAAAAGCAATGCGTATAGGAGCATCAGCATCTCGAGATGATATAGGTTTAGCTTTTATGCAAATATTTGATGGTATAAAAAAGGAAAAAGTTTTGTGCGATTCTTATAGCAAAGTAGTGGCTGATAAAAAAGATCTTAAATCATTTTTGTTTTCTATTGATCAAGTTATTGGTAATTTTCAAGATAATGGGGCTACTAGTTTTTTAGATTTACCTAGTTTAGTTTGGTTTTTAGCTTATGCACATACTTATGAAAATGTACCTATGGATGTAATTTTACACATTTTTGGTATGGATGTAGAAGCTGGAGTACGCTTTTTTTTGAAAAGTGATAAACATTCTACTCGAGATAAACATTTTGTTGTTATATTATCTGCATATTTTAATCCTGATGGAACTTTACGATATAATGAGTTTGAAGAGTACTTTATTAATTGTATAAAGGGTATTTGTCGTAATGTGTGTTATGTGGAACTTTTCGATAGTTATTTGAAAATGCCAGTTGATATTCATGTTTTAGAAAATGGTTTTCTTGAACTTTTAAGAGCAAATAATAAAGCTATAGAAGAAAAAAATAGTGATTCAAGTTTCTTAACAGTTAAAAAGGCACTTTTTTCTTTTATTAATACTGATATAGTAGATCCACAAATTAGAAGGGCGCTTATTAATTTTTCTGTTTCATTTGATCATGAAAAATGTGTTGATGCTATTCCATTTTTCTATGCATTAAATATGTTTCAAGTGATTTTTGATGGAAAAAATGTTCAGGCAGAAGATATTAGTACTTGTTTTGGGGCTGTAGTTTATAGAAATTTTTTAGCTTTATCTGAATCTGGCAATGTAGATAGAAAAGAAACTGAGAAGTTAATTCATTATTATAATAAAGATGGTAGTTTTAAAGAAAATCAAGATGTTAAAGGCTTTTATACCATCATTAAACGTTTATTAGGTATAAGTATTACCCAAGAAAATGATATAAAAGCTATGATTGAAGCGACAGGTGGTGCTTATAAAAGGATAGATGATGCTTTAAGGGACTTATTAATAGAAAGTAATGCACGTTATAAAAAAGAAAGAGATGCGCAAAAGCTTAGAGAGAAAGAAGCTTTAAGAGAATATGTTCTTAACTATTATCAAGATGGTAAAATGGTTCTTTTGCCAGAAGATGTAGAAATATTTAAAATAAGTGTAGTGCAATCATTACTTCCAGAGGATGAAAAACAAAGGATTTTAAATGAATTAGATCTTAAATTAAAATGTGCAAAAGATGTAATAGCACAAGCTTTGTTTGGTAGAAATTTAGAAATTTATTCTACTGTGATGGATATACTTCCAACTTTACCTTCTTATTGTGAAGATGTTGTGTTGGCAAAACGTGCTATTGAACAATTGATGTTTTTAGTAGAATATCAAGCTATGGCGAGCGAAGAGGAAATAGCTATGGTAGAACAAGAAATAAGTGATGTTATAAGTAAATTAGAGGCTTTTGCTTTAGAATACGCTAATATAAGTGGTGGTTTGGATGGTGAAAAACCAGCAGCTTTACAAAGAGGCAAAAAAAGGAAATGAGAAATTTCCTTTTTTATTGGATAAAAAGAAAGTAAAATGGCTTCCTTAAGCATTAGTTATTGTTATTATTCCATCCCCAGCCTGCACCTAAGATGATAACTAATAGAATAAATAGAACAATCCAGATAGCTGCGCCAATGCCATATCCACTTGTATAACCAGCATAGCCTGTATTGCAACAGCATGGGTTTTGAGCTCCATAGCTTCCACCATAGTAGCCATTATTTCCATAATAATACATATTTATACCTCCTTTATGTATCTAATATAATTTACTCAAATATGACAACTTTTGACATTAAAAATACCTATTTTTTGAAAAAATATTTGATTTTGTGTTAAAATCGTTATAGGAGATATAAGAATATGAGGAAACTATTATCAAAGATGGATATGCCACTATTAATATTAACGGTTCTTTTTAGTATTTTAGGTTTAATTATGATTTATAGTGCTTCTTCAGTATCTACTGTTGTTAGATATGGGGTAGCTCCTTATCATTTTTTTGTCAAGCAAGCTATTTTTATTGTAGCTTCTTTGGTAGCGGGGTTAATTATTGTGTTTTGTATTCCTACAAGAAAATATAGTTTATTATCTTTATTGGCAGTAGTTGTAGTTATTGCTGCTTTGGCGTTATTATTTGTGAAGGGAAAACTTACTAATAAAGTTGTTAGTTGGTATGATTTTGGCTTTTTTAGTTTACAGCCTAGTGAATTTGCTAAATCTGTTTTAATTGTTTTTTCGGCTTGTTTTTATCATGAGTTAAATCATCATAAAGTAAAAAAAATTACTGCTTATTTTATTCCTTTGACAGTAGGGGCGGTTGCAGGGGGGTTAATTATGATGCAACCAGATTTAGGAAGTGCCGTTATTTTAGGAGGAATTGTTTTTCTTATCTTTATTAGCGTTCCTATGATTCAGCATAATATTTTACGTGTTGTTAAAATTATTGGTATTGCTGCTGTGATTGGAGCAGTTGTTTTAATTTATTCAGGACAGGAAATCTTAAATGCTATGCAGTTAGATCGATTTAAGTTTCAAAACCCATGTTCTAGATATACAGAGGTTACAGGTTATCAAGTTTGTAATGGTTTTATTGCCATAAATAATGGGGGTATTTTAGGAGTAGGTTTAGGTAATTCCACACAAAAATATTTGTATTTACCAGAAAGCCATACTGATTTTATCTTTCCAATTATTGTTGAAGAATTAGGCTTGGTAACAGGAGTATTAATTATTTTAGGTTATATGTATATGTTGTATCGTATTTTAAAAATTGCTAAGGAAAGTGAAAATTTAAGGTGTTCAATCCTTGCTTATGGAACATTTTGGTATTTAACACTTCATATTTTAATTAACCTTTTAGGAGTTCTTGCTTTGATTCCTTTAACAGGAGTTCCTCTTCCTTTACTTAGTTATGGTGGTTCTTTTACAATTAATGTTTTAATTATGTTATTTGTTGTACAAAGAGTATGTATT
>CAOOMX010000061.1:0-238 GCA_948497845.1 uncultured Bacilli bacterium
CTATTCTTTTTTTTCGTTCATATTCTAATACATTTGTAGCTTTTTTAGGAGTTTCTTCCCTATTACTTCTCGTTGCCACAGATTGATCAAATTCTTTTTCGTCAAAATCTGGAAATGGGAAGGTGTTATCAGATCTAAATAACTCTCTTTCACTAACTTCATTGTAGTTTTTAGGCTTTTCTTCTTTGACATCTTCTCTAGGCTTCTCTTTTTCTGCTACTACTGCTTTTTTTTCTGG
>CAOOMX010000061.1:261-5074 GCA_948497845.1 uncultured Bacilli bacterium
AAATTGGCTTTTCTTCTACATTCACTTTTGGTACTTCTTTTTTAGGAACTTCATGTCTTACTTTTGGTATTTCTTCTGTTACTTCTTCCTCTTCAAATAATAAATCCTTCATTTTTGAGAATAATCCCATTTATGTTCACCTTCCTAGTTAATTAAATCCGTATCTGGTAGCTCTTGCTCCTCTTCTTGATATGTATCATCCTTTTTTATGTACTCGCTGTCTGAACTAGTTGTGTTAAAAATATTAAACTCTTCTTCGGCAAAGTTTAAAACATCACTGCCTAAAAGATTGGTGATGATTGCATCATTTAAATTTATACTTTTTAATATATTAATAGCATTTAATAGACTGATGTTTATGTCACCCTTCTCTACTATTACTTCTATTTTAGCATAATTATACATAATTTCAATCAAATATTTATCATTTTTTAATAAATTTATCTCAACATATCCAAATTTGTCTTGGTAATTTATGTTTTTGGAATAGTATACATTTTTTACTTTGTACTCTTTTTGTACCTTATTATAGTAACTTACTGCATCAATATATAAATAATATACACCATTATTACTTGTTATTACTTCATTAAAAAGAGTAGCATTTTCTACTTTCATTCCTCTTGGTAAGTAGTATTTATACCCTGTTCTATATACATTTTCTCGTAAAGTTTTATTTCCTATTGTCTTAACAATGTCATCATAACTTAAATCATTTACTTTTGTACATCCTGTTAGGATAAAAAGAAACATTAGAATTGCTAATACTTTTTTCATATGTTCACCTGTAAATTATTATATCAAAAAAAAGCTTCAATAGAAAGTATTTAAAGAAGCTTCTAAAAGCCAAAAGTTAATCTTTTTTTATAGCCTTAACATATTTTATTTTAATTCCTTGTTTACTAAATTTTTCTTCATACTCTGTCATTATATTCTCTATTTTTTCTTTATGTAAGTCATAACTAATCATCTCTAAAAAATAGCCATAATCTTTTAATGTTTCTAAACTATATGAAAATAAATCATCATTATCTGTTTTTTGAACTATTAAGGCATCTTTTTTAAATAATTCATCATAATACTTCAAATAAATAGGAGATGTAAGACGTCTTTTAGCATGCCTATCTTTTGGCCAAGGATCAGAAAAGTTTAGGTATATACAATCGACTTTCTTTGCTAAAACTTCTGGTAAATTAGCAGCATCCATAATTAATACCTTTAAATTGGATAATTCATATTCTCTTATCTTTTTTATAGCAATACTTGCCACTGATGCATATTTTTCTACTCCAATAAAGTTTATTTCAGGATGGGCCTGTGCCATTTGTAAAATAAATCCACCTTTTCCCATCCCTATTTCTATATGGATAGGTTGTTCTTTTTCAAAGCCTTCTTCAGGATGATAAAAGAATGTACAACTATTTATTACTTCTTCTTTATCTTTTGGGTTACGCATGCGCATAATAATCACTTCTTTCTTACTCTCGCATATACTTATCAATAGGAGGATATCAATGAAAAAAACAAGAAATACTTTTTTTACTGAAGCTAATATGAACTATGCAAGTTTTCCTAATATGGGAATGCCCGCCAATATGCCAGTTCAAAGCTCGACACAATACAATTCATTTTACTCAGGACCAAATATGAATCCTGGCGCATCTATGCCAAATGCTATGCCTAACATGCCTATGCAGGGAGCTGCTCCAACAGACCTTGAAAGTCGCTTAGCCAAAATAGAAAGGCAAATCACAAGGCTTGAACACCGCATTAGTAAATTAGAATCTTCTAATACTTTTATTACAGAAGACTTTGATTCCACTACCAATAATATGTATATGTTATAATTATATCAAAGGAATGTTATTTTACAAATTTAATTATTAAAAAAATTGATAAAACTTTTCTATTTATCAATTTTTTCTTTATTTATAGATAACCATGGCACTAAAGCAATATATTTGTTCTTCTCCACTTACGGCAACTGATACCTGGAATTTAATATCTACAACATCTACTTCATTGTTGCTTAAAAAAGCATTTATAGAACTTTCTAAATCTTTTTCATGTGACTCATCAAACAATCTTACTTTCATCTTTCTCACCAAAACAATTATATGTCATAATTATTATTTTATTTGTCGAAAAAAAGGATTCTCTTAAGAATCTCCTTTTTTACTTCTTTGTAATCTAGCAGGTTCTATGACTTGCGCCGTTGGATCAAAATCATCAGGCATTTCATCTATTAAAGCTATCAATGCTTCCTTACTACTAGTTTCAATAGCATCATATAAACTTACTGGTGTTGCTAACGGAACTTCTACCATATTTTGCCCATACTCTTTTATTTTTCTATCAATAAAAGCTAAATGTTCACTTATATTCATCGTTCCTAAAAGTTCCTTATTCGTAACTAAACTTACAATTTCAGGAATATGTATGTAAGGTAATACCTTTTCAATCAATTGTTTTTGCTCTGATGCAGTTCTATGATTTTGCAAAGCAAAATCAGTAAGTAGTTCATATAAAAAATCTGGACCTACTACATCTTTTTTTTCTAAATAATAATCAATGATTGCTATTTGATCTGCAGCAGGATACTCTAAAAGCTGACAATTCATTATTAATAAATATACTTTATTGTCATACCCACTTGTTCTAAAAGTATCTATTAATTTAAACAAATCGAAATTTTCTCTACTAAGAGTATAATGGTTTGCAAGTATTCCTATAACTCTTTTGTCGCCTTTATACTCCCAAGCTTTAGCAAGTATTTCTAAATGTCTATGATTACTACATTGTTTTAATATATCCTCATTGGTGGCTAAAGCTACTATATATGGTTTAAAGTTATATTCTTCGCACTTTTTAATTAATGCTATTTGCCAAAATACTGGTTTGTTATTCATTAAGTACTTATTGAAAACTATTGGCATAGCTTTTGTAGGATCTTTTAATACTGCTACTGTATCAACTAAGTCTATTATTTCTCCACTCGTTCTTACATTTGCTGCAATTATAATTATATCAATTGCCCATTCTGCATAATGCAATTCCTCTACTTTGGCAATTAATTTCATTTGTTCTTCAGCGGTCTTCGTGTCCGCTAGTAAAGTAGCATTGGTGATGAGTCCTAATTTTTTTTCATCAGCAGGGCTTACTTGCTGCATTAAATATAAATGTTCTTCATGTGTTCGAGCTCCTAATACTTCTTCCGAACTTGCTAAAGCAAAGGCATTGGCACTAAAGTATTGCTTTTTTATTAATAATAGTAATTCCTTTATTTGCGCTATTGTTTTATTATTTACTACTGCAAAATTTGTCACTATAGTTACTACCATAGGAAATTTTTCAGTTCCACAGTCATAATCTTTTATAAAAGCAATTAATTCTATTACTTCATCACTTGCTTTTTTATGCATAAGAGAACTATTCGTAGCAATATTTATTGCCCAAATAGCATAGTTACACTTTTCTAAGCAATTTATTAAAATAACATGTTCTTTATGTGATCGTTTGTTTAATAAATCCTTAAATTGTGCCATGAAAGAAAGGCTTTCTCTATGCTCTTTAGCAGTGTTTTTAATGATATCAACTAATTCAATTATTTCATCTACACTTCTTTTTTTATACATTTCATCGTTTTCTAGAAGACTTATTCCTTCTTGTAAACCATTTTCTACACATTCTTTTACTTTTAGTATAATTTTAGCTGCATCTTGTGGCAATAATTTATTTAAAATAGCTAATAATTTCTTCAATGTTGCAGTATTAAGATTCAACCCTATTAATTCTTTTATCAATTCTTTTCTCATAATAAGCTCCTTTACACAAATTCTATCATAATCAATATTATCTTGACAATAAAAAACAATACGGCGTTAGGAAGATTACATATAATCTCCTGTACGTATTTTCCTTTCGAATAAAATATCCAGGATATCCTTTGTCCTTCATCTCATTCATCATAAAACCTTAATCCTATAATCCCTAGAACTATACGAAGGTCTCGGCCGCACGCGATTTTTGTTCACGTTGCTGTTGTTCACATACCCTGTACTTTAGACATTGAACGCATTATCCGAATTGTCCGACACGCGGCTTATGGCCCAGAAAGTATTTCCATTTCCCATCCAGTTATTTCCTACTGTTGGCTCATAATCATATAGATCTGTTGTCCAATAACTCGGATCTGCTGCATATCCATATTCATTTGCATATGGTAATCCTATTTTGGCATTATATGTTGTACTACTTTTATTTGCTCCTACTTCATAGTCATATGTTGTTTTTACTGTACTTGGTGATTTTATTTTTGCTGAATCCATTCCTCCCACATTCCATGTTGTTTGCGCTATTTTATTTGTCCATGTTGTTCCTAGATTAGTCAAGTACGTTCCATTTAATGGGCTTGTATTTAGTGTACTACTACTCCATGTGTTAGATTGATTACTTGATGATCCACTCCAGTAGAAATGGTTAGCATTTGTTGTTTGTGCTGCTGTCCCTATTTCTGCTGTTGTTGCATATGTTGCATGTATGAGTTTTACTTGGTCTCCATATACTCCTATGATTCTATATAGGTTAGCACTTGCGCATGTACTAGCAGTTGATCCAAAACATACATAGTTATTTGGATTTGCTCCTGCATATCTATAAGAATTATCTCCTGCGCTGTTTGCTAAGGATGATGTATGATAGTAGATTCCATTTGATCTTTGACTTGTATATAATGATTTTATTTTTGCTGCTAATGTTGCAACATCTGTTGTTATGTAAAATTTACCATGAAATGATTTTCCATTGTTCACAT
>CAOOMX010000062.1 GCA_948497845.1 uncultured Bacilli bacterium
GTACTAAAGAAATAATAACTGTATACGTGAAAAAAACTTAATGACTAACGCACTAAGTTTTCTATTTCTCTTATTTTATTTTCAAGATCTTCAATTTGCACTTTAGCATCTTCTAATTTTTCTTTTAATAAATCATTTTCCATATTTAAATCATCTATTTTTTTACATAAAATTGATTCTGATTTTGATAATATAGTTCTAACTCTACTTTTTCTCTTTCTTCCTCTTCTTTTAAAGCTTTAGCCCTATTACTTTTTAACTTACTAATATTTTCTTCACTAGCTCTAACAATTAATTCTACAGTATAAAGTTCTGTATAATTATAAAGTTTCTTTTCTTTTAAATTATCTAAAAGTAATCGATAAGTATTTTTAAAAACATAAGGACTTTCCCAAGTCATAATAGAAATTTCTTTATCATCTGACTCTTGTGCATTTAAAGAAATATAATCATCATAATAATTAGCTACTATATTTACATTATTTCCTAAAGTATTATCAACTTCATATCTCATATTACGTCCAATATAATGATAATTAAAAGCAATATACATATCATCTTGCATAACAAAGTTAAAATCATAACTTCCTTTAGTAATATTTTCAGGAGCTGTATAAATAAACTCTGTTTCAGCAAATTCAAAAGTTGCTACAGCAGAACCAATACTACAAAGCATAAGTCCACTAACAAAAACCCAAAATAATCTTTGAAATTTAAGTTTAGCATTAACTAAAAAACGTATACTAATTTCCATCATTAATCCTGCAATTAGAATAGCTCCTAATAAAATAATGATGATTCCTGGATAAGTAATTCCTTTTAAAAACAATATAATAGCAACAATAAAAGCAAAAGAAAGAGCAAAAAAAGTTACAACAACAGGAACAATAAAAATAATTAAACAAAATTTAAGCACTACATTAAAAATAGAACCCAAAACATCAAATAGAATAAAAGAATGTTCTTTTTTTGATCCCTTTATTTTTTCATGATGATCTTCTATTATTTCTTTATCATCACTTAAAAGGTCTTCTTCCTTTACTTCTTTCATTTCAAATTTATCCAAGTATCTTGTTTTGAAAAAATACACCAACACAGTAATAAACAATACTAGATAAATAATACTAGTGAAAAAAGTCCAAATACTAAAAATAATAGAATAAGCTTTATGTCCAAAATTAATAAATATATCTCTTGCTAAATCATCTACATAACCAAATGGAATGGCACAAAACATAAGTAAGATAACTACAATAATCAATTCTGTAATACATTTACTTAATTCTTTTTTATTCATTTGTTTAAACATAGAAACTGACTTACTAATCATTTCTAAAATAGCATAAATAATATTATTAAATGTACCTTTGTTTTTTTCTTTAATAAGTGTATCAGTTACTTCATCATTTGTTAAATCATCTAATGTAACATTAAATATTTTACAAAGCATAAGTAATTTATCCATTTCTGGATAAGTCGTCCCTGATTCCCATTTAGAAACAGACTGACGAGATACCTCTAAAAGATCTGCTAATTGTTCTTGTGAATACCCTTTTTCCTTTCTTAACTTTTGTAACTTTTCACAAAATTTCATAATTCCTCACCTCGTTTAAAATTGTATTAAAAAACTCTTTATTTAACTACCAACTTCAAGTTGTTTTTTGTCAAATTTAGGTTGCATATCCCTATTATAGCATAAAAACAACCATTTTTTCTTTATCTCTTATGTCATCTTTTTTATTATTTTGCACGTTGGTTTACAAAAGATGTATAAAAGTATTAGCTACAAACATAATCATTGCACTTATGGTGCAAATAACAAAAATAATTAAGAAAGTAATCTTACATAAAACCGTAATATTTTCTATGACCTCATTTATAGAATCTCGCATTTTTTTCACCACCAAGTTAAATATACAAAAAAACGATAGAGCAATCTACCGATTTTAAGTTGAACATTGTCAAATTTAAAGAGCATATTTATTAATTTTGTTTTTTACAACCATTTTCTTTTCTCCACTGTACATGGTAACTAATAAATAATTGTAACCGATAAGGAACAAATCTTGTTAAGAAAACAGATAACTTCATACTTAATTTTGGAATAATTAACATTTTTCTTTTAAACATTTTATCTATTCCATAACAAGCTACATATTTAGCATTTGCTTCTTTAATACTAAATTCTCCTTTAGCTACTTTATTAAAATTTGTTTTCACAGGTCCTGGGCACAACGCACCAATATAAACCTTCGACTTCATCAATCTAAGTTCTTCATTAATAGCCATAGTAAGCTTTGTTACATAATTTTTAGTAGCATAATAAGTACTAAGTCTAGGACCTGCCATAAATCCTGCACTACTACAAACATTTAAAATATAACCACGGTCTTTTGTTAGAAAATCCTGAAGAAAAAGTTTTGTTAAAATATGATAGGCTTTAATATTTAAATCTATCATTTCCAGTTCTCTATCTAAATCTGTTTTATGAAAAAGACCAAACAATCCAAAACCTGCATTATTAATTAAAACATCAATAGTTTCTTTTTTAACCATTTCATATAATTGAAATACATTCTCTTCTTTTATTAAATCTAAAACAATTATTTTAACAGCAACATTTACATCTTTTTTAATTTTTTCCATAGCAACTTTATCTCTAGCCACCAAAATAAGATCATATTGTAAACTCGCCAAATAGTAAGCCATCTCACGACCTATACCACTTGAAGCTCCAGTAATAAGTGCCAACATATACTTCACCTAATCTATAGTATTTGCTTCCATAGTACTCATTATACTAGGAAGCATTTGTTTTTTACGAGAAACAATTTTAGGAATAAAAATACCTTCATAAATATTTTTAAGGCCAAAACTATCTTTCATAACATTCGCAGCCTTTTCATTATATAAAATATATGATCCTTTCTTAATAATATCTGTAATAAATACCACTACTATTTTATATTCTTCTTCAGCCATATGATTTAATCTTGACACAAAAGCATCCATATTTTCTTCAATATATTCAACATCCATAGTCATAACTTGACCAATTCCCAATAATTTATTATCAACATTAAAGGCTTTAAAATCACTTTTAATAACAGCTTCTATAGACATATCTTTAATAGAACTAGCAGCTTTTAACATTTCTATTCCATATTTATCTATATCCACACGAGCTAATTTTGCTAATTTTATTGCAGCAAATTTATCATCTTCGGTTGTTGTTGGACTAGTAAGCAAAAGCGTATCAGATAAGATAGCAGAAAGCATAAGTCCTGCAATAGGTTTTGGTATAGAAACTTTATGTTCTACAAACATATCATAAATCATAGTTGAAGTACATCCAACTGGCTTAGAAACAAAATTAATAGGCACACTTGTACCTATAGCACCAAGATTATGATGATCAATAATTTCTAAAATATCAGCTTCTTCTATCCCTTCAACAGATTGAGCTAAATTATTATGATCTACTAAAATAACATTTTGCTTTTCATAACTATTCGGTCCTGTTAAACGAATCAAGCCTAAGCATTCCCCTTTATTATTAATGACTGGATAATTTGTATGATTAATTTTATGTGTCATTTGTTTAAAATCACTATAATAATCATCATTACAAACCGTTACAGGATCAACATTTGTATTTATATTTTTAATATAATTACTTAATAAAATTTTATTAGAAATTTGATAACTACTAAAAGGTGTTTCTATAATATTAATATGGTTAAGACGAGCTTTTTCTACTAACTTACTATCTATTCCACTATTAAAAGGCAAAATAATTAATTTTACTTTAGATTCAATAGCATAATCTAATATACTATACCGATCTCCAACAATCAAAATATCATCATTAGTTAATGATACTTGCTCATGAAAAGCTGTAGATTTCATTCCCACTACAATAATATTACCTGTTATTTTATCATCAAAACGCATAACTTCCTTTGCATTTAATGTTTCAATAATATTATTTAATGTAGTATGAATTCTTTCTTTATTCCCATTAATTAAATAACGAGCTATTTCTTTTAAAGTAACATATCCAGTTAATATCTTTTTATCATTAATTAAAGGTATAGCAGTAACATTTTCTTTTTGCATTAATTTAAATGCATTATCAATTGAAGCTTTTTCATGAATAAAAGCTTTTTTATCATACTTTATATTTTTAATACGTACCTTTACATCATTTAAATAACTTGGAGCATCTACTTTAAAATATTTAAGCACAAACTTTGTTTCATTATTTAAATCCCCTATAACTTTAGGTACTGTTTTTCCTCCTAATTCATTACGCAAATAAGACAAAGCAATACTAGCACAAACACTATCTGTATCAGGATTTCTATGTCCAAAAATATAAGTTAAAGCCATACTTCCACTTCCTTCTCTTTTTAAGATTTTATCACAAATCTTTCAATTTTCAATACTTTTTCATTTCAAATAAAATATCTCTTAATTCCATAGCTCTTTCAAAATCCATATTTCTTGCAGCTTCTTTCATTTCATCTTCAATTTGACTCATTAATTTCTGTTGATCTTTTTTGCTCATTTTGTTCTTTTTATCAACTTCTACATCATTTGAAATAACATCTTTTATTTCCTTAATAATTGTTTTTGGAACAATA
>CAOOMX010000063.1 GCA_948497845.1 uncultured Bacilli bacterium
AAGTTGGGGGACAATATATACTTCTACAGCAATTAGACCTACCTTCAAGCTAAATAGTAGTGTTTTACTATCATCAGGAACAGGAACAAAAAGTAATCCATATAGAATAGTGGCTGGAACTAGTACAACAAAACCAACCATAAATAATGTTACTTATTCAAGAACAGAAACTTCTATAACTTTAAATGTAGTAGGAAAAGCTGGAGCAAATGCAATAGGAAGATATTATTTTAGTAAAGACGGGGGAACAACCTGGGAAGCAACATCAGATTATAAACATACAAGTCATACATTTGAAGGATTAACAAGTAATACAACGTATGCTTTCAAAATAAAATTAGTAGATGTAAATGGTGTGGAATCATCAATTTATAGTACATCTATTACCACTCCAATTGCTCCAACTGTAAGTATAACATCAACAAGTCAAACTACTTACTCGATAACAGTAAACGCAAATACAACAAAAGGAACTAATAATATAGCCAAATATATGTATAGCAAAGATGGAGGAACAACTTGGGCAATAAATGAAACAACATCAACCACCAATAGTTATACATTTAACAACTTATATAGTAAAACACTATATAATATAAGAGTCAAAGTAGTGGATAATGAAGGTGTAGAATCAACTCTAGCAAGTAAGAGTGTAACTACAGGTTCCACTACAGTGACATTAGCAGCAAAAATAAAATCATTATATACAAGTCAAGGATCAAATGGAATCTATTATCATACATCATCATTAGCAAATGGAGCAGGAGACAATTCCTATCGATATGCAGGATCAAATCCAAATAATTATGTGTGTTTTGGGTCAACAGCAAGTCCATGCCCAAGTGCTAATCTATATCGAATCATAGGAGTATATGGAGATCAAGTAAAATTAATACATGCAACAACTGTCACAGAAAAAGAAATAGGAACAGCAGCACAATCAGTAAACGCTAACTCTTTTTATTGGAGTGGCTCAAAGGATAATTCATTTAATACATGGAGTAGCAGTACATTAAATACAGAATCACTGAATGGAACATTCCTAAATAACCTAGGTCTAACATGGACAAATAAAATAGCGCAGACAACTTGGTATGTGGGAGGGGGTACACGAGATAATTTAGTGTATTCCAATGCAAAAACAGCATATAATTATGAAGTAGGAGCAAATAAGAGTAGTACAACATACAATGCAAAGATAGGATTACCATATGTAAATGAGCATTATTATGCAGCAAGCCCAACATACTGGACATACCAAGGATGGGATAGTACAGGAAATGGAAATGATTATAGAAAATCAAAAGGAAATAACTGGATGATTATATATGGACGTGATAATAATAGTTATTGGACCATAAGCCGTGTGACGATTGATTCATATACTGTGGCCTATGTCTCACCTGATGGGTGTATTGGTTACAATGGTGCAGGTGCCTACAATAGTGTACGACCTACTTTTAATCTGGTATCAAGCGTGAAATTATCAGGAGGGTCAGGAACAGAGTCTGACCCGTATAGAATAGAGTTATAGGTTTGCGTAAGATTAGTGTTTGAAGAATTTAAGTTTTGTAAATCTGCTTACCACATTTTGGCAACAGATGCGCGTGTATAAGCTAAATTATCTTATGAAAATTGATTTTTGTGGTTTATTTAGAGTAATAATCTTTACAAATGATAGCAAGATGATGTAGAATGTTTGTATACGTGACATGCATGTCATGCCATATGGAGGTAAAGTATGAATAATAAAGTCTTTAATAAGTTAGAGCGTGACTTAGAAGATAAGGGTAAATCTGCTGGTACAGTTCGTGAATATTATTTGAGTATTCGTAAATTAGAAGATTATTTTAAGGGTGCGGATTTAACAAAGTTGACAGATGAAGATTTAAAAGAATATGCAGAGTATTTAATTAATGAAGGTTATTCAAAAACTGCTTATAATAGTAGAATAGCAGCTGTACGTTATTTATATACTAAAGTATTAAAGAAAAGAATTCATTTAGAAAAAATTCCTTTTCAAAGAGTTAGAGAATTAAATAAGAAATAGTGTTGAGAAATTCAATGCTTTTTTGTTTGTTTCTTTTTGAAATACAATGGATAATTTGATATAATTAATGTATGGAGAAAAGAGCATGGACAAGATAATAAAGAAAGTAATTCAACAGATTCAAGATGCTGGTTTTAAAGCCTATGTTGTTGGTGGGTATACTAGAGATTCTTTACTGGGAAGAATTACTTTTGATGTAGATATTTGTACAAATGCATTACCAAAGGATATACATGCTATTTTTAATATTAGTAATAGTAATAATTATGGCGGTTCTAATTTAAAAATAGGGAAGTTTAATATAGATATAACTACGTTTAGAAAAGAACTTAAGTATGTGGGTAGGAAACCTGTTTTAATGGAATATATAGATGATTTAAAGATGGATCTAATAAGAAGGGATTTTACTATTAATGCTATTGTTATGGATGAAAATGATGCCTTTATTGATCCGTTAAATGGGATTAGTGATTTAGAAAAAAGAATAATTAAAATAATAGGAAATCCTGAAGAAAGATTAAAAGAAGATCCTTTAAGAATATTAAGAGCGATACGTTTTGCAACTGTTTTAGATTTTGAAATAGAGGATAGTTTGTATAGAGCAATGAAAGCTTGTGCTGGATATACAGCAACTTTATCTAAGATGAGAATAAAGCAAGAGATGAGTAAGATTTTGCTTTCTAAAAATTTTAAAAATGGACTTAAAATGATGAAAGAGTTAGGCTTAGATCAAGTGCTAGGTATAACTTATGAAGATGTAATTTTTACGAATGATTTACAAGGGATGTGGGCGCAAGTAAAAATTTGTGATATACCATTTACAAATACTGAAAAAAGCAATATAATTAAAATTGCTGAGGTAGTCCAATTAGGAGAAATTTCCATGGCTACTGTATATAAATATGGGTTATATGTTACCACTACAGCTGGATCTATTTTAGGGGTAAGTGCTAATACTATTAATAAAATGTATAAAGAATTGCCTATTAAAGAAAGAAAAGATATTGTTGTAAGTGGGAAAGATATTATTGAAATTTTAGCTATTGAAGATAAAAGAAGTGTTCGTTTTATTTTAGATGATATTGAAGAAAAAATTGTTAATGGGATATTAGAAAATTCAAGGGTGGCCATTGAGAATTATTTAAAAAATAAGTAAAGGAGTGAGTATTTTGAATAAAGATAATAAAAAATTTGTAGCAGAATCTATTTTTATAAAAGAAGCTATTAAAGATAATTTATCTTTAAATGAATTTTTACTATTACTTTATTTTGATAATTCTTATAATCAAGTTTTTGATATGTCTATGATTTCTAAATTAATGAATTTGAGTGAAGATAAAGTGTTAGAAGCTTATAGTAATCTTTTGAAAAAGAAATTGATTCGTGTAAGTGCTGTTAAAAATGATAGTGGTAAAATTGTTGAACATGTTTCTTTAGAAAATTATTATAAAAATATTGTTGCTTGTAATAAGTCACAAGAAAAAGAAAGTAAAAAAGAAGATATTTATAGTGTTTTTGAAAAGAAGTTTGGTAGAACTTTATCGCAAATGGATTATGAAATTATTAATGCTTGGATTGAAAAAGGCTTTAGTGAGGATTTAGTCGAAGCTGCATTAGATGAAGCTGTTCAAAATGGGGCTTTTACTTTGCGTTATATTGATAAAGTTTTATATGAATGGAATCGGAAAGGATATAAGTCTGTTACTGATGTTCAAAATAAAGTTATTCCTGAAGCGGAACCTATGTTTTTTGAACCTTCTTTAATGAACTTTAATTGGTTAGATGAAAAGTAGTGAAGTTATAAAAAAATTGGATTTGTTGTTTCCTAATCCTCGTTGTGAGCTAGATTATACACGAGATTATGAACTTTTAATAGCTACAGTATTATCTGCACAATCAACGGATAAAAGAGTTAATTCAGTGACTAAAATATTATTTCGTCAATTTGATATTTTTTCTTTAAAAGATGCTGATACTAAAATATTAGAAGACATTATTAGACCAGTAGGAAGACAAGCAAAAAATGCTAGTTATATTAAAGAGATTGCTACTAAATTGGTAAATGATTATGATGGCGTTGTTCCTGCTGATAGAACTTATTTAGAGAGTCTTCCTGGTGTGGGTAGAAAAGTAGCTAATTGTGTTTTATCTGAAATACATCAAGTACCTGCTTTAGCTGTAGATACACATGTGGCTCGAGTTTCTAATCGTCTTGGGTTATCAAGCTATAGTGATGTGAAGAAAATTGAACAAGATTTAATGCAGTTGTTTCCTAAAGAACAATGGGGAAGACTACATTTGCAATTGGTTTTATTTGGTAGATATATTTGTAAAAGTAAGTCTCCACTTTGTGAGGAATGTCCCTTTCAATGCGAATTTAAAAAAGAAAGTATAAAAAATGCGTAGTTTTTGAAATGCACCCCGTAAAGTAGACACAATAAAAAAGTGCATTTCAAAATATGATA
>CAOOMX010000064.1 GCA_948497845.1 uncultured Bacilli bacterium
AATGAAATCTTCCATTCATTGCAATTACGGGAACACCGCTAATTTTGCCTATTAATAATTCTCCAGCATGTCCTGAAACGGTAGAAACAGGGAAATCAGGGATATCCTTATATTTAATAGTAATTAAATCCTCAAACTCATCAGCCAATACTCCAAGACCAGAACCCAATACAATAGCAAGTTTAGGAGAAATTGCACCCATTTTATTCTTTAAATAATCAGTTGCTCTTTGATAATTTTCAAGCTCCATAATCATCATCAATCCTTTCCCAAAAACATATCGAAATTATATTTGACATTTATTTGAAATGTATGTATAATATAAGTATAGGAAACGGAAACCACAAACGTGGCTTGCCGAGAGATTAACACATCTGACTCGTCAAAGTTAACAGATGTGTTTGTTTATTTTATTCCTTATTTATCCACATTATGTATATAACTGTCAATAAGGCTACGTTTATAGTTATTGATACCATTAAGGCATATATTACGAATAATATAAAACTCATAAACACCACCCACTTTCCCAGAGCAAAAACTCTGATATGTAAAGTGGCAAACTACATCTGCTTATTCTAATTTCCTATAAATAATACTATACAATATAATTTACAAAAAAACAAGCGAACAAAATAAAAAAGGAAAATTCACTTATCAAATTTTGTCCACCAGGAATAAACTATTGAAATTATATGAGTTAAATAATCTGGGGAAAAAATAAAGAAGATTTTAATAAAATATAGAAAAACAAAAGCACTAAGTATATAATTTGTTTAGCGAAAACAATAAAATACGAGGTGCTTTTGTTATGAATATGTTATCAAATGAAAAGATTAATTTCAAGAGTTTAGAAGAAAATACTTTTAAAGAAATGATGAAATTAGGAAGAGAAATAATACAAGATGAATTAAGAATGCTGGATAAACTAATACTAGACTACAGAGATAAAGAAATGTTTGTGCCAAAAGATTTTCAAGAAACAACACTAAAAACAAAATTAGGAGAAATACCAATAGCTAGAAGAAGATACAAAATGGTAGTAAATGGTAAAACGAAATGCATATATCTTTTAGATGAACTGTTAGAAATAAATAATTTTGGATTGTATTCAGTTGGAATAGTAGAAATGGTAACAAGGGAAATAACAAAGAAATCATATAGAGAAACAGCCAAAACAATATCAGAAGATACAGACAACACAATATCACATACAGCAGTAAGAAATATAGTATTAAAGTTAGGAGCAAAAATAAAAAAATTAGAAGAAGAAAAAATAAAGCTATATGAAGAAGGAAAAATAGAAGGCTCAAAAGAAGCAGAATATATATTCTGTGAACACGATGGAATATATATAAAAAAACAGAAAACGAAGAAACACAAAGGCAAGAAAAAATTTAAAGTAAAACATTTCAAAAAGAAAAAAGGTAAAAAGAAGAAAAATGGAATAGAACTAAAAATAGCAGTAATCCATGAAGGAAAAGAACCAAGATATACAAACGATTACAAATTAAAAAACAAAATAATAGTAGGAACAGCAAGTAAAGCAAAAGATTTAAAGAAAATAGAAGATGCAACAATAGGAACAACATATAAAGAACATGTAATAAAAAAAGTAGTAATAAATGGAGATGGAGCAGATTGGACAGGAAGTATAGTAGAAGGAGCTAAAGAGCTATTTCAGTTGGATATGGCGCATATACAAAAGAAAATATATATGGCAGTAAGTGATGAAGAATACTTAAAGAAAATGCAAGAGATAGTATATACAGAACAAGCAAAAGACATATTTAGCTTAATATATAATTACAAAGTAGAACTAGAAACAGACAATAAAATAGCAGAATTAGAAAAAGTAAAAGAATTAGAAGAATACTTAAGAAATAATGAAAACGGGTTACAAAGATATCAATACAAATTAGGATATAAAGAAGAACAATTAGACGAAGTAAAAGAAGAACTACCATCATTAGGAACAGAAGAAAGCCAGATGTATTGTACATGTAGAGACAGAATGAAGAAAAATAGAACAAGTTGGAGTGTAACAGGAGCAGAATCCCTATTAAAAGTAATAATGAACAAGATGAATGGAACAATAACAGAAATAATAACAAATAAAGCAGAAAAGAAAATAAAAGAAGAATTAGCAAGTAGGATACCAGAACCAAAAGCAGTAAAGAAGAAAAAAGAAAATAAAATAATATATGCAGGAAGATATGAAATAGCAAATAATTTTACAGGACGAGCAAAACAGCATGTACTAGACTTATTAAGAGATAAAAAGTGTAGTGAATTAATGTTAATAAACTAAAGAAAGAGGTCAAAAAATATAATAATTTTGGCTTATTAAAGTTGAACTTTAATAAAAATTATAGTAAACTAAATGTAGTTTAAATCAAGGAGAAATCAAATAAATTATAACTTAGAGCTTAAAAATGTTGAAATCTAGGGAGTTCCCCAGCGAAAAAAACTCATACAACGTAACAATGTGTGTTGATATTACCTTAATAAAATGCTATAATATATATATATTAGTTTTCTATTTAGGTAGGTGTTGTTTATGGATAAAAAATATAATGGTAATAATGGTATATCTGTTAAACTTATAGTTTCAAAGATAGAAAAAGAACTAAATAAAGAATTGCCTACTCTTCCTAGAAAAGAGAGAAAAGTTAAAAAGAGTACTAAAATTAGAACTTTATCGACTTCTGATAGAAAACATCTTCGCATGGGACTTCAAGTTTTAGAAAGAATAGTTACTGAAGGATTTAATAATGAAGAACAAAAATTATTATCAGGTAAAACTGATGTAAGCAAACTTAGGAAGGAAATCTTTGGCTATAGGAGGTTAATGGAGACTTTTATACGAAAACTTTCAATGGATGCTAGAGATATGTATGAATTACAGCAAAGAATAGAGTTATTATCTGATTATTCTGAAATCGCTCAGGCTGCTAGAGATGGAATAATTCTAAAACCGGAAACGAGAACTGAAACAATTAATGGAGAACCTAGAGAGATAATCTATGATACTAGTATGACCCCCAAAGAAGTCTTAAGTATTTTGAAGGAATATCAAAGTAAACGCGAAAAACTTGAATTTAACAGACTTAGCAATTATTTAGGACTAGGCTTAGGCTTGGCAGGTACATTAGGGGCAATGTTTAGTGAAACTAAGACTAATGGCAAAAAAATGACTTCTTTAATAGCTTTGGGAACTACGGCTTTAAGTGGATTAAAATTTCTTCAAGGAGTTAAAGATACTGATACTAGCAAAAAGTTTGATTTAATTCATCAAATGATTAATATGGAAGATGATTTCTTAGAAATTGAACATATTAGTAATAAATCTAAAGAGGATGATTTAAAAAATATAGAACAGGTCTCATATGAATCTCAAAAATTATCAAACAAGATTGAAAATAAGGATCTATCTCGTCATATGATTACAGATTTAGCAATAGCCTTAGTAACTGGAATATATACTAATTCCACAACTGAAATTCAAGAAAATGGTAAAATTGATGGAAAGTCATTGTCTTCTTCTTTAATTAGTTTAACTAATGCAAGTACAAGCATAAATTCTTTTGCTAATACAATAAAACATATTTCTATTGATAAAACAGAAAATGAAGATTTCGAGGAAATCTGTATAAAGGTAAGAGAGATATTAGACCAAATGGAGGAAAAGGTATATCCTTTAAAAGGTGCTACACATCCTTTTGACTCACTTGAAATATCTAACTTTACTGGCAATTTTTATCCCAAAAAAGATTATAATACTGGTGAAGTAAATTATTGTTCGACTATTAAGATTCCTGAGTTTAGTATGAAAAGAGGAGATGTTGTTTTATTATCTGGTGAGTCTGGATCTGGAAAAAGTACTTTTTTAAGATTTTTGAAACGTGGAGATATTAATAATAGAAAAGCGATAAAATTAGATAATAATGAAAGGGTAGATAGTCTAGGGCATGAATATATTTCTTTTAGGCCTAGTATAGAACTTGGTGATGAAACTAATGTGCTATATCAAATAACAGGAAAATCTAGTATTTCTAATTTATCTGAAGAGGAGCAGTTTAATTTACTCTCTATACTAAATGAATTGAAATTTAGTTCTCCAAATCTATTGAATGAATTAGCTTCAAGAAAATTTATGGAGTTTTCTACTGGTCAACAAAAAAGATTAGCTTTATCAAAGTTATTTTATAGAATTGATGATGGAACTTCTGTAATTATTGTGGATGAACCTATAGGAAATGTAGAGGATAGTTTGATTAAGGAACAGTTGGAAATGATTAAAAATTATGCAATGAGTAAAGATGTTATGTTATTATTAACCACTCATCGTATAGATTTGGCAGAAGAATTTGCTACTAAACGATATAATATTAATAATT
>CAOOMX010000065.1:0-3294 GCA_948497845.1 uncultured Bacilli bacterium
TCTCCTGCATCAAAAGTTAAGGAGTCTGTTGTTCCTGTTGAGGCATTGATATTGGCATTTGTTCCTCCACCTAAGTCTGCTGCAAAATAGGCATATGTTGCTCCGATGATGGTTAGTAATAATGTTATGATTCCTATTATTAATGTAATTCTTTTCTTATCTTTCATGATAACACTTCCCTTATTTTTTTATTTTCTCTTATCTTCATGTTACCAAAAAAAAAAAATTAGTTTTTCAATACTTTTATTCCACTTTAATTCTTACTTAAGAATAAAGTATTATTTTTATGTTCATATATTTTAATTGTTTTTATGACTTCTTATTAAATTAGATATTGTTTTCTCTTCTTTTATGCATATCTCCCCCTCCCCATAAGTTCTCTCTTTAGGCATACCTCTCTTTCTTAGAATAACCATCTTTATCTGGTGGTTTTTCTGGTTTCATATATCTTTTTATACATCTTTTACAGTATCTTACATCATATCCTACTATTTCTTTTAATAATTCTATCTTACTTTTAAACCTTTGTTTTATCTTACTTGTCTTGGTTATGATTCTTAACTTTCTCATTCTCTTTGTTTTATTCTTTAATGCATATATTCCATAATACCTTATCTTCATAAATCCTTTGGGTAATGCATGTAATAAGTATCTTCTTATAAATTCTTCCCCTTTTAATCTCATTCTCTTCTCTTTACTTCTATCTGCTGAGTCTTTATAACTAAATACTACACTCTTCTTATTTATCTTTTCTATCCTCTCATTACTTATCCATACCTTTTTTATATATTTTCCTAAATATTCAAATACTTCTTCTATTCCTTGAAATGGACTCTTACTATAACAATCCCATCTCTTTTCTAATAAACTAAATAAATACTTTTCTTTTTCTTCTTTATATACTTTCATTTGATTGTAAAAACTAATTTCTTCTTTTATTAATCTTTTTATCACTTCTCTTTTAAAAACACTTTCTAGTTTGTGGATATCTATAAAGTTATTAACATCTATCCATTTATTTTTTCTTATTCCCCCCTTAGTAATAATCATATGAACATGCGGATAATAATCTCCCACTTGATTCCAGGTGTGTATTATACTTATAATTCCAGGTGTTATTTTATACTTATTATGTATAAGTTTTATAATTGTTTCTGTTGCACTACTAAGTAAGATATCATAACCCTTTCTTTTATTTTGAATAAATAATTGTTTTGCTTCATGTGGAATAGAACATACTATATGTAAGTACTCTACATTTAATATATCTTCTCTTCTTTTTTCTATCCATTCTTCCTTTTTATAATCATCACAATTTGGACAACATCTATTATGACAACTATTATAGCTAATCATTTTTCTTTTACAACACTTACATGTATAAGCGTGCGTTCCTAAGTTTTTAGTTTTACACTTCATTATAGAATAATAGACTTTCTTTTGTTCATAATTCATTGGATATCTATATGTATTTCCAAACTTTTTAAACACTTCTTGTATTTGCAAAAAATACCACTTCCTTTTGGAATTGGTATTTATTATAATAGATAAAACAAATATTTACAAAAGTTATTGACTTACATCTTAATGTAAAATATCCACCAATTATACTGGTAGATATTCATTTTCTCTTCATAATAGAATTAATAACAATAGCACCATCACTAGCAGCTGTTACTAGTTGATATACATCTTTTCTTATAACATCTCCAATGGCAAAAACACCTGATATATCACTTTCAAAAGCTTCATTAACACGAATATAACCTTCTTCATCTAAGATATCAAGACCATTTAACCAATCAGTATCTGGTCGATATCCAACGTATATAAATACACCATTTACTTGTAATTTTTCGCCATTATCTAATGTAACGCCAGAAATTTTACCATCTTTTTCATTTATTGAAGAAATATTAACATTATATTTAATTTCTATTTTAGGATCATTTTTTACTTTTTCAACTAAAAAGTCTTCTCCTCTAAAACCATCTCTTCGATTTAACAAATAAATCTTTCCAACCACTTTACTTAAATATAAAGCTTCTTGTAAAGCGCTATTTCCTGTTCCTACTACAGCTATCGGAGCATCTTTATAGAAAAAGGCATCACAGACAGCGCAAGTAGAAAGACCTCGACCTAAATAATCTTTTTCATTATCAAGCCCTAAATACTTAGGCTTTCTCCCCATGGCTAAAATAAGATTTTGACAAGTATAAGTATTTTTACTCGTAACAACTTCTTTTATATCATTATCTATATGTACTTCTATTACTTCTTCTAAAGCATAAGAAATATCTAAATCTTTTACTTGCTCTAATAACTTACTAGCAAAATCTGGACCACTAATATTTAAAAGTCCGGGATAGTTTCCAATTTCCTCTATATTATTTAATAATCCACCTGGCATTGATTTATCTAAAAGTAAAACCTTTTTATTAGCTCTTTTAGCATAAATAGCAGCCGTAATACCACTTATTCCCATACCAACGATAATAATATCATACATAGTTTTTCCTCCTTAAAAGTGTAACGCTTTATTTTCTTCTTGATTATATAAATCTTCATATCTACCACGTCTTGATGAAATCATTAAAATAACTAATCCAACCAAAACCATAACAACAGAAATGATTTGTGCCACTTTAAAGCCCCCAAACATTAATGAATCTGTGCGCATAGCTTCAATGGCAAATCGTCCAACGCCATACCACATTAAATAAAAGGCAAAAGGTTGACCTATTTTAATATATTTAATTCTACGTATAATAAGAATAATTAATAACCCCAAAATACACCACAACGATTCATAAAAGAAAGTTGGCTCATAATAGATTCCTCCAATATTCATACCATCAATAACAAATTGAGGAATATGTAAGTTTTGCAAATGTGCAAGGGTTGTTGCAGCCCCATGAGCTTCTCCATTAAAGAAATTTCCCCATCTTCCTATAGCTTGAGCAAGCAATAAACCTGGTGCTACAAAGTCAAAAATACGTAAAAAGCGTGCATTATATTTTTTACAATATAAAATAATAGTTATAACTCCTGCTATCATTCCTCCATGAATAGCAAGACCTCCTTCCCATATTTTAAACACATCCATTATATTTTGATAATAATCTAAATTAAACAATACATAATAAAGCCTTGCCCCAATAATTCCCATAATAACTGTCCAAAAACACATATTAAAAAGAAAATCATTAGAAACACCAAATCGTTTTCCTTCCTTTAAAATAAGCATAATGGCAAGTAAAGCACCCAGCACAATTAAAGCTGAATACCAATGAA
>CAOOMX010000065.1:3304-3935 GCA_948497845.1 uncultured Bacilli bacterium
CAATACCCCCAATAGTAAATAATATTTTATCCATAACTATCATCCTCTTATTTTTATTATAATAAAAAAGCTTATTATTATCAATAAAGTTTTACTCGTTTGACAAATTTCCTTCATCTTCTAGATAAAAAAACAAATAGAAAAGATGCACTTATCTATTTGTCTATCCTATAATATTTTCTTTAAAAATTCTCCAGTATAAGAATTTTCACATTTTGCAACTTGTTCTGGAGTGCCGCATACTACAACTTTTCCTCCATCACTTCCACCATCAGGACCTAAATCAATGATATGGTCTGCTACTTTAATTACATCTAAATTATGCTCTATTACGACAACAGTATCACCATTATCAACAATACGATTTAAAATAACAAGTAATTTTTTTATATCATCAATATGTAATCCTGTTGTTGGTTCATCCAAAATAAATAAAGATTTACCAGTTGCTTTTTTCTGTAATTCTTTAGCAAGTTTTACTCTTCCTGCTTCTCCTCCTGATAAAGAAGGCGCGCTTTGACCTAGTTTAATATAGGATAATCCTACATCCATCATAACTTGCAACTTACTTTTTATTTTAGGAACATTTTCAAAAAATTCTATTGCTTCACTAACACGCATATCTAAAACT
>CAOOMX010000066.1 GCA_948497845.1 uncultured Bacilli bacterium
TGTACAAATGTCCTTGTTCTATGGAGGGGCATATCTCCAATAAATATGCTAAATTCATTACTTCTAGACCTCATTCTTATTCAGAAGATGGATTAGAAAATATAGTTCAATTACTAACTATGAAAGCTAATAAAATAAAACTTACCGAAGAAATATATTGTAATTTTAAATCTGGTATTTCTACTTATAAAAAACTAAATCTAGAAAAATATATTAATAACTTTAGAAATCAAGCAAATAAACTTATAAATCCAAACAGCAAATATAATATTGAACATTATGTTGATAATTCTAATTTTAATCTAAAAGATAATTACAGATTAGATTATTTCTTATCAAAAAGAATATAAAAAATACAAATTAATTAATATAACTTGTATTTTCTCTTATATTTTTCCAACATTTACTTTACTTCATCATTTTTTTCACTGGGAAGAAATTCTTTAATGGTTTTAATAACACTTTGACCAAATTTAGGCATTAAGCTTTTAATAATAGATTGGTCTTCAATCATTACAATTTCTTCTTTATCTTGATAGCCAATCTTTATATTTTGACTATTATTTATATCTACTAAAAAGTAATATTCTATATTTTCTAATATAGCACTAGCTGTTACTGCATATGTATGATCATCTTCTAAAACAACCATATCTTTTACTTGTATCCTTATATCTTTTAAGCTATCTTCCATACATATCACTTATCCTTAACTCTTAATTAACATACTAAGATAAATAAAATCGATTGTCAATCTAATTTATCTCACTTTTTTTAATAATGAATATCTTTTTACCTTTATAAAAGGCATAAAATACATCTTTTATAGTTAGGCTTTTTTTTGTTAATTCTTCTTTTAACCATGTTTCGTTTTTATGAATGTATTTTAAAGCTTTTTTTTGTAGACTTCCATCTAATATTAAAGGCATCGGATAACTTGATTTTATTTTAAATGGATTGTATTTAAAAATAGATAGTTTTCCATTTGGTTCTAAAAAAGCATACTCTACTGTTTCAATATCTTTTATTTCTTTTTGTCTTAAACTAATAAGCAAATCATCTAAAGTATATCTTTGTTTAATCATTTCTTTATAGTTAACTTTTCCATTTACTATAATTAATGAAGGTTTCCCATCAAATATTGTTCTAAAAGTTCTTGATTTTATAGCTATATACCCGAATAAGACCTCTAATATTACTAGGGCTATTATTGGTAAAATAGTTAAATAAATAGGATCTTTTATATTTTCGATACTTATTGCTACTAATTCTGCTATAAGGATGGAAACGATTAAATCAATAACCCCTAATTGCCCAATTTCTCTTTTTCCCATAATTCTATAAGCTAATGTTACAAAGAAGTAGAAAAAAACTGTTCTAAATACTGCTGTAAATAACTCCATATTATCACCTTTATCTTTATTATGGTTTATTTCATATTATTTTAAACACTTTCATAATCTTTATTAGGGGGTTTACATGAAATTATTAAAAAATATTGGCTTTTATCTTCTGTTTTTAGTCCTCATTATTGCTCTTTGTAGCCTACTTAACTTATTAGGGGTTAATTCTACTATTACCAATTTTATCTTACTTATTTTTAATATTGCTTTATACTTAATCTATGGTTTTAAAACTGGTATTAAGAGTAAAGAAAAAGGTTTTTTAGCAGGACTTAAAATGTCTAGTTTAATGTTACTTATATTAATTGCTGCCAATCTATTATTATTAAGACAGTTTAGTATATCTTCTATTATTTATTATACTATATTGCTTTTAGTTGGTACCTTTGGTGGAATGCTAGGCATTAGCAAGAAAAAAGAAGAAAATTAATCTACAGTAATAAAGGTGTAGGTATCTTCTTCTTTTTTTATATATGAATCTACATTATAATATTCTTTCGTCACTGGATTGGCTTCAATATCTAAATATTTTAAGTCATAAAGTTCTTTAAGCGTAATATTTTGCTCTTGGCATTTTCCTTCTTCATAACAAAGCTTTGCCTTTTCTGTAATTCGTTTATTACTAACAAGCATAAGACGTTCTTCATGATGTTTCTTTACTTTATAAATGGAACTTCCTCCGATTAGAAAAATAATAAGAATCAAGGTTATTAAAATACAATTTTTATTCATTTTTATCTCCATAATAAGCTTTGCTAAATTCTTCTTTAAATGCTTCTAATGTATTTGTTTTAATATTTTCTCTAATTTTCTTCATTAGTTCATGTAAAAAATAGATATTATGTATTGATAAAAGTCTCGCTCCAAAAGTTTCGTTCGCTACGATTAAATGTCTAATGTAGCTTTTCGTATAATGTTTACATGCATAGCAATCACAAGCTTCATCTATAGGTTCAAAAGCTTCTTTGTATTTGCTATTTTTTATGTTTATTTTTCCTGACCATGTATGCGCATGTCCATGTCTTGCTAGTCTAGTTGGACTTACACAATCAAATAAATCAATTCCTAATAAAGCACCTTCAATTAAATCAATTGGCTCTCCTATTCCCATTGCATATCTTAGCTTATCTTCTGGCATGTATCTCGTTGAATAATCAAATGCCTTGTACATGTCTTCTTTTGATTCATGATCGTTTGCTACTCCTCCAATCGAATAACCATCAAAATCAAGTTTTATGGTTTCTTCAGCACTATACTTTCTTAAATCTTCATATGGACCACCTTGAATAATTCCAAAAAGCATTTGATTTGGATTCTTATGTGCATCTTTTCCTCTTTTAGCCCATCGTACTGTTCTTTCTATACTCTTTTTTAAATATTCATAATCTGCTGTAGCTGGTGGGCATTCATCAAAACTCATAGCAATATCACTATCTAATTTATTTTGAATTTCAATCGATTTTTCAGGGGTTAAAAAAAGCTTATCTCCATTTAAATGATTTTTAAACATTACTCCTTCTTCCGTAATATCTTTAGGATTAGCTAACGAAAAAACTTGAAAACCACCTGAATCGGTTAAAATAGGTCCATTATAATTCATGAATTTATGCAATCCGCCAGCTTTTGCTACGATGTCTTCTCCTGGCCTTAGCCATAAATGATATGTATTTGATAAAATAATTCCAGATCCCATTTCTTTTAGTTCTTCTGGACTTAATGTTTTAACCGTTGCATTTGTTCCGACAGGCATAAACATTGGTGTTTCATAAACTTGATTATTATAGACCATTTGGCCTAATCTTGCTCTTTTGTTTTCCTCTTTTTTTATTACTTTAAATTCTATCTTCATCTTTCGTCACTCTCTCATTTATTTTAACATGAAATTGATGATTTTTGTAGAATAAATTCTTTTGCTATAGACAAATCTCCTTTTTTCTTTTATGATTAGATTAGGTGATGCTTATGAATAAGGACGCTACTATTGTTACAACTATTTTCTTTCTATTAGCCTTTTTTTCTTTTAAATATTTTCTTAAAATCTATAATAAAAAGAAACGAATGATAGAAGTTAAAGCTATTGTTACAGATGTCATTGTAAGAACTACTTATAATAAAAAGTTTTATATGTATTTTTATACTTTTTCTTGCCAAGATGAGAAGGTAAATATTTCTGATAAAAAAAGATTTCCTTTCTTCCAAAACAGAATAAAAATTCATGATGAATTCTTTATGTATGTTAATCCTCATAACATGGATGATTATGTTACTCCCATCGAAGGTATGACTTATAAATTTTATTTATTTTTATCTATTTTATTTATTCTTCTACCTTTACTCTTCTTTAAATAAAAAAAGTTCAGTTCATTTTGATGTGAACCCCAAATTGGAGACATCAATAAAAAATGTAATATAAAAATCAAGG
>CAOOMX010000067.1:0-2793 GCA_948497845.1 uncultured Bacilli bacterium
TTAATATTATTACTAACTATTTCTTTTGCCCAAAGAGTTGTTGTACTTCTCTCTCTCGGGCACCATTGACGAATCTGTTCGAACTTTGATATATAGAATCAATTGAAAAATTGGTTTTTTCTTTTTTAGAAAAAAATCGTAGTCAGAACGGTTGGTGTCTATGATTAATTTAATAAAAAAGAATATAAAAAGATAAAATTTCTTTACAAACATAATAATTATTTTATAACAAAGTTTTTAACGTTAAATCAATAAGAAAAGAAATTATTTTTGATTTTCCATAAAACTTATAAAAGAAGTTTCTAATATATGTATTATAAATTAGTTGTTTAGATATTCTATGACTAAAAATTATAAATCGATCTTTCCACATTCTAATTTTATATGAGTAATTCATTGATTTTGATAGATTATAAGCAGAAGATAAAGCATAATAAATTCCTTCGCCAATTACCGGAGAAGCAAGACCAGCAGCATCACCTATAAAAAAGTATCCCCTTTTTTTAGAACAACATTATTTCCTGTTGGTAAAATGGCACCTCTCATAGAATCTGTATTTTCTAAATGGAAATAGTTTAAAAATATATTTTTGATATCTTTTTTTTGTGAAACATCTCCTAAACCTATCAAATTACTTTTATTGTTTGAAATAGTCCAGGCATATCCTTTAAAATGATTTAAAAAATCTATTTGAATTATCTTATCTTTTGTAAAACTTTCACTTTCAATAGCAAAATTCATTTTCTGTTTTCTTCCTGTTAAGTCACTTCTTACTTTGCTAAAAACCCCATCAGCAAGCGCAATTCTTCAAAGATAAGTAGAAAACAAAAATTTTTAATGATATAATTATCTTGTTAAAAGGAGAATTTTATTATGAAAATATTATTATTTACACATAAAAGTGATATTGATGGTATGGGAAATGTTGTATTAGCAAAGTTAGCTTTTGAAGAAGTTGATTATGTATTATGTGAAACATTTCTATTACAACAAGAAATAGCAAAATATTACGATACTGGAGATATCTACTCTTATGATAAAATTTTCGTGACGGATTTATGGTTAGAAGAACCTACATTATCAAAAGTGGCAAATGATGAACAGTTGCAAGGGAAATTTTTTGTATTTGATCATCATAAATCTGCTTTAGAAGGAGCGTTTGATAAGTATCCTTTTACTACAATAAAGATTTCTGATGAGAAAGGACTATGTTGTGGTACGAGTTTATTTTATGAATATTTAATAGATCAACAATATATTGATAGTAATAATCAAAGAATATATACATTTTCGGAGTTAACAAGAAAATATGATACTTGGGAATGGAAAACAAGATATCAAGAAGAAATGCCACATGAATTAACGCTATTATTTGATTCAGTTGGATGTGAGGGCTATATAAAATTAATGTTGGAAAAATTAAGTAATCCTACAGATGGAGATTTTGAATTTAATACTTTAGAAAAAATGTTAATTGATAATAAAATTAGATTAGTTCAAGAAAAATTAAGTAATTATGCTACAAAGGTTTATTATGATGAAATAATGGGTTTAAAAGCAGGTATAGTATTTATCAATTACGAATATAGAAATGATTTAGCAGAATATTTTAGACAACATCATTTTGATATGGATTTTGTTATGATGATTTCATTCGATTATGGCACTATTTCTTATAGAAATATTAAAGATAGTGTAAATGTTAGGTTGATTGCTGAGGCTATGGGTGGAAAAGGCCATGATAAAGCTGCTAGTAGTCCATTATCTCAAAATCAGAAAGAAGAATTTATAAGAATTGCTATCAATAAATCAAAATAACATTGCATTAGTAATATAAGGAGGAAAAAATATGAGTAAAACAGCTTGGATCTTTTCATATAAACTTAAGAAAAATATTAGTGAGGAGCAATTTATAACAAAAACACAGAAATTACATGATGAGATTATTTCTAAAGCAAAAGGTTTTATATCTTGGGAGCATTTCTTAGAAGGAGATGTTTGGACTGACTTTGTACTCTGGGAGACTGAAGAAGATGCAAAGAATGCTACAACAGTAGGTCAAAATAAAGAGGTCACGAACCAATTTTATGCATGTATTCAAATGAATACTTGTAGAGCTTTAATCTCTAAATTAATTAAAAAATATTAGTTGAGGTATATTATCCATAGGTACAGGATTATTTTTATTTAGATTTGTAAAAAAATATTTATGATATAATTATAGTAGGTGATATTAATGAATGAGGTATTTTATCATAATGAAAAACAAATAGTTAATGCTTTAAAGGAAATATGGGATTATATGCACTTAGAGCAAACTTTAGAAAATGTCGATTTAATTATTGGGTGCGGTTGTTCTGATTTAGATATTCCCCTTGAATGTGCTCGGTTGTGGAAAAAAGGATTTGCTCCCAAAATACTTTTTACTGGTGGTTTAGGGAAAATTACTAAAGATAGCTTTTATAAGCCAGAAGCAGTATTATATAAAGAAATTGCTATGGAAAACGGCGTTAAAGAAGAAGATATTTTTGTAGAAATGCATTCAACAAATACAGGGGATAATTTTAGATTTTCTATAAAATTATTAGAAGAAATGAACTATAAATATAATAATATTATTATTGTTCATGCACCATTTAATTTAAAAAGGACTTATTCTTGTGCTAAAATCTTTTTAAAAGATAAAAAGTTAATAATGTCTTCTTTTATTAAAAGCTTTGATGTATATATAAAAGAGCTTAAAAAGAAAGATGCTGCTTCTATTTATAATGATATTAGTGTGATTGTAGGAGA
>CAOOMX010000067.1:2807-3728 GCA_948497845.1 uncultured Bacilli bacterium
GTCCAAAGAATGATTGTTTATCCTCAGTTTGGTTGGCAAATAGAAAATGATGTACCTGAAAATGTAATTAAAAGCTATACTATTTTAAAAGACTTAGGCTTTACAAAATTTATAATGTCTACACAGGATATTAAAGATTTAATTTGTAAAGTTGGTGTTTTAGAAGGCATGGAAGAAAATTATTTTAATTAAAAAAGAAATAGATTATTATCCTAAAAATTCTATTTCTTCTTTTTTTATGATCATGATGATTTCTGCAATAAAATTTGTACAGAAGTCTTTTACTTCTCTAGTTGTATTTCCATCTAATCGTATCGTAACATTTCCTATTTTTAACATAATCTTTTGCTTAGCATTTATATCTATTTTGTTTTGGGGGATACTTGCATATTTTATTAATTGGCTTATTTGTGTATTAATATAATTTTTAATTTTTATTATTTTTTGATTATCAAGGATGTATTCTTTCCCTTCTATTTCTATGGAATAATCTTCTAAATCTATTATTTCTAAATATATTCTGTTTTTATAATAATTGGCATCATTGGAAGGAATTAATTCTCCTTGCTTTATATTTAATATAAAATCACTTTTTTTCCATATATCATAATAACTCTCTATAAGGATTAATTCATTATATTTTTCTTCTGGAATGGTAATTTCGTATGTATAATCTTGTTCTTCTGGAGTACTAGTTTCATTCTCTATTTCTTTAGAATCCATTTGCTATTCCTCCTTTTATTCTTAATCTTATTTTATCAAAATATAATTCTTTTCACAAGCTCATTTTGCCTGTTTAATGCTATTGATTTTATTATTATGTACTCGTTAGAAAAAGAATATAAATAAAAGAGTTAATTTTCTTTTAAAATGAACCCTTTGTCAAGGACTAAGTAAAAAAAGAGAGTCTAAGCAGTAGAA
>CAOOMX010000068.1 GCA_948497845.1 uncultured Bacilli bacterium
AGATTAGAATATTATGAGACGTTAGATAAAGCTCATACAACTAGTGATTATACAGATTTTATTAAATTAATAACAAAGCTAGAAATAGAAATATTAAAAAAATATTTAGAATTATTGTAGGTATTAAAGTAAGGACAGTAATTATAAATATATTGATTGGCGAAAATCAAAAAATATGAAGTTCCAAATGTAGAAAAATATTTTTTAGACTTAGAAAATATTGAACACATATTTATAGTTACTAATTGATTAAAACAGATGAGTGTTAGCAAATAATGTTAATGCTCTTTTGTTTTATATAGAACAAATCGAATATTTTAAACAGCAATATAGAGAAAAGTATAAAAAGAGACTTAAGAAGCAGTTTTTCTACTATCAGTTTAATAAATGGTTGTAAAATAAAAGAGTAGTGTCATTGTTAAGTGTTATAAAAAATAGTATAATGTTTAGCAATTTATACTAAATTTTGAGTAAACGAAAAATATGGTATAAATTGATTGTACTAAATTTCTGATGAAAAGGTATAAGGGGAAAGTAATGTTTTTCTTTTTCTTAAATATGCAAATTTTATGTTAAATTGAAGGCGATATATTTTATTTCATCTATTTTTGAGTAGACTTCCCCTTACCCCATGAGAAATGTTAATTCCCTAATTTACAAATACAAGGTTATGATGTACAGGATCGACCATATGTATAATTAAAACTATAACTAAAATTAGTTGAGCCACAATTTTCACATTTAAATTCAAGAGGTTTTCTAGAAATATTTGAAATAAATTCATTTGACAATATTCTAGATATAAGTAATCTACAAAATTTAATGTTACTTTTTTTGTTTCTGTTTGAAAGTAAACCGTAATGTTTTATTTTAGTAAAATGTTTAGGTAATACATGAAGTAAAAATCTTCTGATAAATTCTTCTGCTGTGATAGTCATTTCCTTTATTTTAGAATTATCCTTATAATCTTTGTATTCAAAAGTAATATTACCATTTTCAATATTTTTAATCCTGTCATTAGAGATAGCAACTCTAAAAGAATATCTACCAACATATTCAACAACATTTTCAGCTTTGCCTTTAGGTGGCTCAATATATGTAATCCATGTTTTATTATAAAGAGGTTCTAAAAATTTATTAAAAGTTTTCATATCTTTTAATTCGGCTTTTAAAACTAAATTATTAAACTCATGCTTTAAGAATGATAAAAATTTACCTTTAAATAAAGAACCTAAAACTTGTACTTTAAACAAGTAATCTTTATCGCAAGAAACCCAGTGATTATTCTTTAAGCCACCACCAGTAACGATAGAATGAATGTGAGGATGAAATTCCATAGTTTGTCCCCAAGTATGAAGAATGGAAGTGATTCCCACTTTAGCACCAAGCCATTTAGGATCATCAGCTAAAGTTAGAATAGATTCACTAGTTGCTTTAAATAAAATGTTATAACAAATTTTTGGATTATTTAGAAATATCTCATTTAATTCATATGGTACTGTAGTAATGATGTGAAAATATTTGGAATCAAGTATATAGCTAGATTCTTTTTGTATCCAGTTTTCTCTTGCATAATTTTGACACATTGGACAGTGTCTATTTCTGCAAGAATTATAGCCAAAATATTCTTCACCACATTCCTCACATGTACAAATGTGATAACCTAGATTTTTAGTACCACAATTTCTAATTGCATTAAATACTTTCCATTGCTCTTTAGATAGATTATGTTTCTTGGTATATTCATCACCATATTGTTGGAATATATCTTGAATAGAATATTTATTTTGCATAATCAATACCTTTAAGATTGTTGAAATCATTACTCATATGAATGTATATAGAAGTAGAAGCTAAAGACTTATGCCCCATCATAGATTTAAGTGTTAATAAATCTCCACCATTCATTAAATAATATGTTGCAAAAGAGTGGCGAAGAGAATGTTCAGTAATTTCTTTTGGAAGTTGATAATCTTTTTTTAGACCAGTAAAATAGTTCCCAACACGTCTAGGATCTATATGAGGTTTATTGCTATTACCAATAAACATGTATCCGGTTTTATGAATAAATTTTTGATTTTTGTAATAGAGTCTTAAATATTTTATTACAATATCAGGAAGTATAGTAAATCTTTCTTTATTACCTTTCCCTAGGACTTTGAGTTTATGTTCCTTATAATTGATATTTTCTACTCTTAAGGTAGCAACTTCACAGATACGAAGACCACAACAAAAAGATAGAAGTAACCAACATTTATGCTTTAAGTTTTCTTCTTTGTTTACGATGGTAAGAAATTGTTCCTTGGAAATAATAGTTGGATATCTCTTTCGTATTTTAGAAGTAGGAAGTAATGTCTTACTAATATTCCTATCAAAACAAACTAGATAAAAATATCTTATAGCAGCAAGATTCGTATTATAAGTTGATGCACTTTTATTTTTATCTAAAAAGTATTTCTTAAAGTGTTTCGTTAAATCAGCAATAGTTAATTTACTAATTTTGATAGTATCTTCGTAACAATTAAGAAACTTTTTGATAATGAATATATAATTTCTTATAGTAACTTCACTTCTTCCTCCCATCCTTAAAGTTTCTTCACATTTTTTCAACCAAATCTTTTTATTTTTTTCAGTGTTCATAAAAAAATCTCCCTTCAATTTATCAAAGAGAGAAAATATATCTTTTCAATTATTTAATTTCGTGTATAATATTAAATGTGTTGAGATTATTTCTTTCTTTGATCGGAATTTATAATAATCCAACACTTTTTATTTTTCAATAATTTTTTTTATAACTAAAGACTTTTCGTCAGAAATTTGGTACAATATGACTAGTTTATTACTTAATGGATAAATATTGAAGGAGGTGTAAATAATGAATGATAGACTAATTGGAAGTGAAAAAAATATTTTATTTTATAATGATGAAGAAGGGAATACTAAAGTGGAAGTATTATTAGAAAACGAAGATGTTTGGCTAAATACTGAGGCTTTATCAGCTTTGTTTAATATTGATAGAAGTGGGATTGTTAGGCATATCAATAATATTTATAAAGATGAAGAATTAAATGAAAAAAGCACATGTGCAAAAATTGCACATATGGGTAATGACGGAAAACAAACTTATAATA
>CAOOMX010000069.1 GCA_948497845.1 uncultured Bacilli bacterium
TCCGCTGCCAGGGGCAGCTCCCTCAACGGGGTAGGCGCTGGTGGGGGCGAGATGTTAAATTACTTCTTGCTTTTCTTTTTCGTAGTTGTGAACAAAGTTTATCAAGAGAATAGATATGTCATCGTCATTGATAATTGATGACTTAAGAATGCTTTCAATTGATAAATCATTTTCTTTATTTAATTTTTCCAAAGTATGCTTATCGATAGTAATTCCATCAGATATTAACAGAAGCTTGTCGCCTTCATTAGGGTATAATTTAAATGGCGTGTATTCTAAATTTGATACAATACCTAGTGGTGGATTGTTATTTACTATTTCTTCAACATTATCTTTTTTAATTAGGAAACTATTCGGCGATCCAAATTTATATAGTTTTATCTCATCAATGTTTACAAACAGAAAGTCTATTGCTAAAAAGTTTTCTCCTCCACCTTGATATGAAAGTATAGTATTTATTTCTTCTAATCGTTCTTCTATACTTGCGTCGTTTGTTCTGCTTAGTGTCAAAAGTCTTTCGGCAATTTTTCCGTGTTTGTAGCTGCTCGCATTATGTCCCATTGCATCAATTAGCGCTAATTCTTCATAGTTATAAGATTTGTAATGATTAATTATGTCGCCGCTATTTTGTGAATGGTCTTTTTTATATGCCTTAATTTCGATGTTTTTTAAAAAATCACTTTTTATATCATATGAAAAAGTATGATCAAGAAGATTAAATCTTGGATATGAATCAAGTTTTTTATTGAGTATGTTTTCTGTTGTTTTAAGTTCTACAGGACTTAATTTTTCGTAAGCTTTTATTTTTTCATCTTCAATAGTGCATATTATATCTTTTTTTAAATTATTATTAACTGTCTCAGTTGACACCTTGTTTTCTTCTTCTTTATAGCAAAGCGATTTTATTGGTGCAACAATGCTTTTTAATGCTGAGTATTGTTCTTGTTTTATTCGTTGTGATTTCTGCTCGTATGCGACCATTTCTTTTAATACTTTATATCTATAGACAAGTTTTCCACCATTTGGACAATTTTTAAGTGCTTCATCTTTATATGGTTTGTATAGTTTATTCGGAAGGTTTTCTACGAAACGATTTAAATGAATACAATCTTCTTGGTGCGAACATTTGCTACATGATTTTATCTTTAAGTTTTCTCGAAGTGATTTTTTATCTAGATATGGATCTATAGAATTATCCATTATTATATTTAAGTATTCGTGAATATTGTTTATTGTCAGTTGCCTATCATCTGTTTTATCATTAATTGTTATTTTATTTGGTGTTAGAATTAGTAGTGCTAGTGTTAGGGCGATTAATGGAAAATAAAATGTTTCGGATTTAAAGAACCGCGTTGGTTCATTCACAATATTTAGCGCTTCGATTATAACAGTGTATGAAATCAGGGAAAGGTTTGCATTTAACAAAAGTGATGATATGAAAAAAGCTGGATATATCATTATTAATGTTTTTGCTGGCATGAGTAGATAAAAGTATGAAATAAGAAAAGAACAGGCTAGGAAAGACAATCTTTCACCTATTGTTTTTGTTTTTATTAATGCAAAATAGAATGTGAAAATTACCGCTGGTAGAAGAAGAGAATTATATGAATAGAATAATGATGGAAGAAATGATAGTGTTATATACTTGTTTATTTGATGAATCTCATCAGTTTGATTTTTATTTATTAAAGTGTAATAGCCTGAAAGAGTGAAGAGGAATGAAAAAATTGATTTTATTATGCTAGTTTGATTAAAATTATTTAAGAGGAATAGAGGTGTTAAGACACTATAAAAAATAATTATTGGAAGACAATTTAATATTTTATTTTCTTTAAACTTAGGCAGTGAAAACAGCGCTAACCAGAAAAAAGATATTATGGCGATTTCAATGCCATAGTACAATGAATTAATGAATGCACATGTGAGTATTACTATTACATTTACACTTAAGAGCAGAAAGGAACAACTGGCAAAGTATATTAGCGTTAGGCCGATAAAAGGATTCATATTATAATTGTTATTTGTTAATGTCGAAAAAATAGCTATTGCAAAAACAATAACTGCATTAAGCAGTTTTTTCTTATCTACAAATTCTTCTTTTAATTTATTTATTATTAGTTTCATAGCACTAATGTTAATACGGAAGTGCTAAAAAATTTGTCAAATTATATCTTCTTTAATTTCTTACTTCGTTTTGACTTCTTTTTTCTTTCCTTTTTCTTAATTTTAAATATCTTTTTAAGCCTTAAGATAAAGCTTCTTTTTTTCTTTAATAAAGGAATATAAATATATTTTTTTAAATAAAAAGTTAATTGTTCTATTTTTCTTAAAAAATGAATTCGGTAAAAAGAATAGTAAACAACTAATCCAATACCAAAGAATGCAAAATAGAAAATATTATATTTTCCACTACATATGGAGCATAGGATGTAATAATAAATTAATGCCAGAGAAGAAAATAATGAAATTTCAAAAATAAGACGTATAAACTTTCCTTGCTTTTTATAAAATATTCGATTAAAGAAATCGTATATTAAGAATGACAAAAATCCCATGAAAAAAGAAAAGAATATAGAACCTGCCTGAACTTTAAGTGGTATCATTTGAATATCTTTTTAAATATACTTTCGTTGTTCTTTTTAAAATCTGAACCAGAATATTTTAATGAATCTATTTGACCATTTATGCATAAATCGCCTTTCGTCATGAGCATGTCTTCAATAGATAATTCGTGTCCAGTAATAATAAGATTTCCAAGATTTGTAATCACCAGAAATTGTTTGTCATTAAATGACTCTAGTTTTTTAACTCCACTAATGATTATCTTTTTTCTGTCTATTATGTTTATTGTACTTTTATTTTCTTGTTCCATAGTTTCACCTGTAAAACAATATGAAAGTTTATTTAATAATATTCATCTATATTGTAATTCGCCTTTTTGCGTGTTGCTTTGGTACGAGTTTGGCCAGTTCGGAAGCGTAGTTTCGGTGCCGTTTTTGTATTCGTAGTTCCAGCCCGCTGCGATAGTTTGGAAAGTACCTAAATAGACCTTTGCGGCGTACTTTTTTGGCATAACGTTTGGGTTATAGTGATACATATTACGTGCTTGGTTAAAG
>CAOOMX010000070.1 GCA_948497845.1 uncultured Bacilli bacterium
ATAAAAAATATGAATGATAAGGAAGAATTATCTTATTCATTACATTTAAGTAATGATAAAAATAAATCTAAAAAAGCAAGAAGAAGTGTAAAAAATACTGAAACTGGAACTACTTCTCTATCTAATAATGCAATACAAAATCATCAGCAATTATCAAAAGTTGATAAACATAATTTACGAAAATATGATGAAGAACAAGAATTAATTTGTACGATTAAAGGAACATCATCAATTGTTGAAGATACTAAAAATTTGTATTTGGAATTATTTGAAGATGCAAGAATTAAATATAATGAAAAACAAACTAGAAATGATAGAAAGATAGAAAATTATTTTAATCATATCTCAAATGATAACAAAAGAGATCTTGCTTGTGAGATTATAATAGAACTTGGAGATATGGACTTTTGGAATGATAAAAATGATAAATTCAAACATAAAATGACAGAAGTTTTTAAAGAACAAATTAGAGATTTAGAAGAAGTTGTACCTAATTTTAGAATTGCAAATGCAACTATTCACTATGATGAATCTAGTCCTCATTTACATATAGTTGGTGTTCCATTTAAAGATGGTATGAAAAATGGAATGAAAAAACAAGTTGGTAAAAGTGATGTATTTAATAAAATCAGTTTAACTAATATTCAAGATAAAATGAGAGAATATTGTATTAACTCTTTCAATAGAATTTATCATTTAAACTATACTCTTAAAGAAAAAGAGGAAGGTAGAAATGTTGATATTAATGTTGCGAATATGAATGAGTATAAAAAGTTTAAAAGAGAACAAGAAAAGTACAAAAAACAATTTAGAGAATTAAATAGTAAAGCAGATGAATTACAAAATAAATCTAATGAGATAAATGATATTATTAATAATTTAAAATCTACTATCAAAAATAAAAACAATTTTACTATTTCAAATGAGAATGTAGAAAAAATTAAAGGTTATATAGAACAAACTAATGACACTACTTCTAATTTAAGAGATGCCAACGATATAAATGTTGTTTTACAAAAATACGAAGATGATTTAAGAGAACACTCAAATGAAGTTAGAAACTTAAAAAAGAAAATCAAAACTCGTGATGATAGAATTGAAGAATTAGAGTATGACTTAAATGATGCCAATGATACCATTTATGAGTTGGAATATAAAGTATCAAAACTAGAAGAAACTTTAAATTATTTTAAAGAATTATGGCAAAAATTTATTAAATTCTTACAAGATAAATTCTTCTCTAGCAATAAATATGATGATTTTATAAACGATTTATATGATGAGGAAATAATTGATGATAATGAATTAGGTATAATACAAAATAATAAAAATATTGATAAAAGTGATGATTTTGAAAAATAAAAAATGAGGTTGTGTGGTTGCACAAAATCACTTTTTATGGTAGTATATACACCAATTCAAAAAGGGGGATATTTGAATATGGCAACTGAATTAGAAGAAATGAAATGGAAATTACATAAGAAAAGATATGATGAATTGTTTAACTATGGGGTGAAACAAGGTCTTATTGGTGCCTATGATAAGAAACTAATAGAAAATTTAAGACATATTTATTATGGTGGACTTCCAGCATCCATATTATTATTACATGGTAAATTAAGTAATGGTCATTGCTATGATAGAGGAACATTAGTAACTTTAGGATTTGGTGATGATGATTTTCAAGTTGTTGATGCAGATATTGAGAGTTTAAGATTAAATCCACAATACATCGACGAATATAGAAATGGAAATGGAAGTGAACATTTTGCTAATCATTGTTTTGCAGAAAGAACATTAAAAGATGGCACAACATTAGTTTATGATACTTCTGTTGGATTAGTATTTGAGAAAGATTTATATTATAAACTTGAAAATCCAAAAATTACAAAGGTTAACGACAGGAAAACAACTCTTAGATTTTTATATTATGATTTTCAACAAGATTCAGATATTGAAAAAGATAAATATGCTTTACCATTGATTTTGCCTAATATAGAAAATTGTTTAGTTGCAACTCAGCCATTTTATTTAGAACAATTAAAACAAGAGATTGAAATATTAAAGCAAGAAGTTGATTATGATGCTGTATGTAAAGAAATCCATGAAGATATGAAAGCAAAAGGTTTCTTTAGTTAACAAGGAGGAAATGAAATGTTTGGAATTAATGAAATATTAGATAAAGTTATTTCAAAAAAAGAATTAACAGAAGAAGAAAAATTTAAAATATTACGATCTAAAAGAATTGATACAAAAGTTGTAGAATATTTAATGAATAAGTTAAATAACCTACATATTGAGGTATTAGGCAAATATGAAGGTTCTTTGTTTGAATTAATGCCAGTAGGAAAACTTGAAGGATGGTGTTGGCAAACGACAGAATCAGCAATAGTATTTTTAAATGATGATGATTATATTGAGAGAGGAAACTTAAAGTTTGATGAAAGAACACCAGAGTATTACCATTCATGGATATGTTTTAAGTTTGATGGCACTGAATATGTTTTAGACCCTTGTTTAAGTTTTTTATGCAAAAAGAGTGATTATTCAAAAATATTTGAAATTGATGTAAAAGGAAAAGTAAGTGCTAAAGCAGTACAAGAAGAACTAATTAGACAAATTACTGCACCTAAAGAAGAAGACAATTCAGAAGCTCACAAAGCATTTCAATCATTTATGAAAAGTTTTATGGGTGATTCTTATGATAGTTATGTAGAAAGGAAAAAGGAAGAAGTTACAGTTTGTGGCCCAGAAGATGTAAATACTCCACTATATAGAAATGGTGCAGGTTATAGAACAGAAATTGATAATGGAAAAATCAAAAAATTAACTGTTCATTATTACTACACAGATTGTTAATAATAAAATGTTCTAAAAAATTGTAGAATTATTTTTTAGAATAGTTTATAATTATATTAAGAAATTGATACAAATATTGTATTGATTACTTACTTTAGCGAAAAAAGTTTGAAATAACTTTCTTACTCGCACCAGATTGATAGGAAACTCGAACTTTTACAGGATAAAAACATGAAGAAAAGAAGAAATGGTTAGAAAAGCCTTAAAATAAAGGGGAA
>CAOOMX010000071.1 GCA_948497845.1 uncultured Bacilli bacterium
CTACTGCTTAGACTCTCTTTTTTTACTTAGTCCTTGACAAAGGGTTCATTTTAAACAATTCCAATGTCTTCTTTTTTTATATTCTCTGAAAATTCTACTGTTCCACAAGCTGGATAAATAATATTTAAAATTGCTTTTATTAAAGTGGTTTTTCCAGCTCCATTTTCTCCGATAAGACCAATAATCATTCCTTGAGGAATTTCTACATCAACTGGTCCCAAAGTAAATTTATCGTACTTTTTAACTAATTCTTTAATTTTAATAGCATTCATTCTTCATCACTCCTATATATAAATGTAATTAATGCTTTTATTTCTTCTTCACTAATATGATGTTCTTTAGCAATCAGAACAGCTTTTTCTATATATTCTTCGATTTCCTTTTTAGCATGTTCTATAGCTAACTCTTTATTTATCAGTGCCACATAAGCACCTTTTCCCTGCACTATTTTAATATAACCCTCACGCTCTAATTCATCATAAGCTTTTTTAATTGTCATAATACTAATATGAATATCCTGCGCTAAGGAACGAATAGAAGGTAAAGCCTCATCCACCATCAAATCACCTGATAGTATTTGCTTAATAAAAGCGCTTTTAATCTGTTCATAAATAGGAACCGAACTACTATTGCTTATAATTATTTTCATTATTCCTCCTTGCTGTTATATACATAATATAACAGTATATAACATTTGTCAAGATAAAGAAAAAGAAGACTTATTTCGTCTTCATAATCATTTCATATAAAAGTTCCACTGTTTTATCAACCCCTAAAGTATCACTATTAAGACAAATATCATAATTAGATGGATCACTCCAATCTTTATCAGTATAATGTTTATAATGATTTTTTCTTAATTTATTTATACTTTCAATTGTTTTAACAGCCTCTTTTTTTGATAAGCCATAATACTTAGTAGCTCTTTTTATTTTTTCTTCCATTCCATTGTATATAAAAATTTTAATAACATTTTTATGATCTTTTAAGATATGATCAGCACATCTACCAATAATAACACAGGAAGTTTTAGAAGCCAATTCCTTAATAATATCTACTTCTTTAATATATAATGCATCTATATTTTGAATATCAACATACCCACGAACAAGGTTATCTAGTTTACTTCTTCGTTGTTCATTTTTTTCAATATAATCAATTGAAAAACCTGTTTCTTCTGCTATTTTCTCTACAATTTGTTTATCATAGCAAGGAACATTTAACTTTGAGGCAAGCTTTTGTCCAATAAAGCGTCTCCCACTACCATACTCACGCGAGATAGTTATGACAAATTTTTGATGAGTAACCAACTTATCTTCACTACTAGATGCACAAACTATTTCTCCATTCTTTTCTTTATCTAAACTCTTTATTTCTAATAATAACAAAATACTTGAAAGAATAAAAGCCATTCCATCAGCTACTGCACCAGCATATAACACACCCATCAAACCGAAAAGATGGCTTAAAATAAACATTGCTGGAAGCAAAAAGGCAATTTGTCTTGATAAGGATAAAATAGCACTTCTACTACTTTTGCCAATGGCTTGAAAAAATATTCCTGAAGGAATTTGAATTCCATTACATATAACTAACATTAGATAAATTCTAAAGGTAAGACAAGCAAATTCCATATAATATTGGTCCCCTTGTCCAAACAATAAAATTAGCTTATCGGGTATTGTTTGAAATAAAATAAAAGCAATTGTTGTAATAACAAAACTAACTCCAAGTACAATTTTAAGCGTCTGTTTTACTCTATCCATTTTATGAGCACCATAATTATAACCAAAAATAGGTTGAGCTCCAATAGCTAAGCCTAAAACAATGCTATTAAGAATTTGACTTACTTTCATAACAATACCTAAAACGGTAATAGGTATTTCAGCACCATATTTTGTCATAGCGCCATAATAGCCAAGCAAATTATTAGCAACACTGGCAACAAAAACAAAGCTCATTTGGGTAATAAAACTACTAATACCAAGCATCATTACTCTCTTAGAAACAGAAAAACTATACTTTCTCGCCTCATGATTCAAAGTTATATTTTTAAGTTTCTTCAAATACAATAAATTCATAAGAAAAGTAACAAACTGACTAATAATAGTAGCCCAAGCAGCTCCTTCAACACCCATATGAAAAACAAAAATAAAAATAGGATCTAATATAATATTTAAAACAGCTCCAAAAACCATAGATAACATGGAATATTTAGGACTACCATCTGCCCTAATAATCGAATTAAGTGTAATCCCTAACATCATAAAAGGAAGACCTAAAGCAATGATTTTTCCATAACCAATAGCATAACTACGTAATTGGTCTGTACATCCAAAAAGGTTTAATAATTGTGGTAAAAAAAGAAGTGTTCCTATAGCAAAAAGCAAAGAAACTACGGCACATAATAAAAAGCCATTATAAACACCATGAGCAGCTTCTTCCTTCTTTTTTTCACCCAACTTAAGACTCAAAAAACTAGATGCTCCGTCCCCAAACATTAAAGAAAGAGCAAGAGCTATCATTGTAAGAGGAAAAACCACATTCGTAGCACCATTTCCTAACATCCCCACACCTTGACCAATAAAGATTTGATCTACGATATTATATAGGGAATTTACAAGCATAGATATAATACAAGGAATAGAAAAAAGACGAATTAATTTTCCAATTTTCTCTGTCCCTAAAATATTTTCTTTTTTCATTTCAAACACTCTCCTTTTTAAGCAACTCTTACATTTTATGCCCAAAAATTTTAATTGTCAAGAGTAAAAAAATCGATGATAAAATCGACTTAGATACGGACAGTTTTTTCAAAAACTACAACTCAATACTTTACATCAACTA
>CAOOMX010000072.1 GCA_948497845.1 uncultured Bacilli bacterium
TGAAACTTTAAAAGAAAAATTTAATATAGCCTTTCAAAATAAAGTGCCTATTGAAATATTACATGGCAAATTAAAACAAAAAGAAAAAGACGCTATAATGTCTAGTTTTCAAAAAAATGAAATAAAAATTCTAATATCTACTACAGTCATTGAAGTTGGAGTGGATGTTAAAAATGCTACTATAATGGTAATATTCGACGCAGACCGTTTTGGCCTTGCAACTCTCCATCAATTACGTGGCCGAGTTGGTCGAAATTCTTTTAATAGTTATTGTTATTTAATATGTGATAAAGAGAATGAACGCTTAAAAGTTTTAGAAGAAAGTAATGATGGTTTTTATATTTCCGAGCGAGATTTAGAACTACGAGGCGAAGGCGATTTATTTGGTGTTCGTCAAAGTGGCGAAAAAACATTTAAAATAGCCAATCTCAAAAATGATATGAAAATTATGCTTCAAGCTAAAAGCGATAGTGAAGAATACCTTAATTCTGAGCAATACAAAAATAATTTAAACTATTATAAAATAATTAAAAATTTAGATAAGTTAAACTAAATGACAATTAAATGTAACAATTCAGACTAAAACATTTTAAAATGAGGGCAATAAACTTAATCTGCTCTCTTTTTAATTATTGAATAAAACTTTACCTTCAAATATTTCTTTAATTGAATTAAAGGGGGTTATTTCTTTTTTAATAGAAGTTTTTATAATAGATAGTGTATTGGCAAAATATTTTGCTGCTTCCATACTTCGAAATCCTCCAGATATTTTTGTTTTATTTTTAAATATCCTTAAATCTCTTTCACTTAAATTATCATCAAATGGAACACTAAAATCTTCGATAAAATATAAATGATTATTCTTGTATTTAACTAATCGATTTGTTAATGGTATAGCTTTTTTTATTCTATAATATGATGATTTTATCTTTTTGTTTTCTTCTTTTGCTAACTCTAGTATTTCATCATATTCTTGGTTATATTCAGCAATTTTAATTTTATCAAATTTATTTAAACCATAAGTCATCGCTATTTTTCTTGTATTATTCATTCTAAATATTAAATCATACATTAAAAATGGCCATTTTGTATCTGGTATATTTTCCATCAATTCCATTAAATATCTTCCTAAATGAATATTACATTCAAAATTTTTAATTCCATAACTATACAGTGTTGTATCATGATCTCCCATTATTCCACCTAAATATCTTGGTAAAATATTATCTTCTTTTAGTGGAGTATGACCTTTATTTTTATGAGCTTTATATATTACCATTTCTTCATTACTATAATTTCTTATATACATTTTTTTGCCATTAAATTTTGTGCTTGTTTCATCAGTATATCCTTTTGTTTTACTCAAAAAATTTTTTTCTAATATATTTATTGTTTCTTCACTTTTTATTCCAAATTCATATAAAAAATTTACTAACGTTCCTTTAGATATATTTATTAAATTATTGGTTATTACTTTAAAAAAATCACTTAATCTATCATATGATATTACATTATAACATCCTAGATGTATAGCTAACGTTTTAATACTTGTTCCATATGTTACATCTGTATAAAACTCTTTAGATAGTTTTTCCTTTGAACTTTTTACATATTTAAATATATGTTTCTCTACATATGGCTTTATTTCTAATTCTAAGCGATATTTTATTACTGGTGCTTTTTTACTATTTCCTTTAATTGTATGAGTAATAGTTCTTACTTCTATTTTTTTATTATTAATTAGTTCTTCAATAACTTTTTTACTTAAATTATGCCCTTTATGACCTATTTGTCCTCCAATTTTATTTCCTGTTTTTATACGATAATTATATATATTAGATCCTGTTTTCTTTTTAGGAGTAGATATATTTGTTGATGATGGCTTTGATGAATTATTACTATTTTTATTATTTTGATTTTTTAATTTTTCATTTTCTTCTATTAATTTTTGATTTTTTTCTTCTGATTTTATTAAAGCTTTTTGCAAATTTTTTATAGTAAAATTTAATTCATTTATTGTTAGTGACATATTTAAAATTGTAGAATTAGCTTTATCTAATTTTTTATTTAATTTTTCAAATTCATTATACATTCCTAATTCATAATTTCTTGTTCTTCCCATAAAAATCTTTCCTTTATTTTCTTTAGTATCTCATATTTTGTAAATATTTCAATACTTAAATTAAAAGTTGTGTATAACTACCCTAAATTAATACTTTACTAACATTCAAAAAGATAGATTTTATTATTTTCTATCTTTTATAGTCTGAATTGTTACAAAAAAAGAACATAAATGTTCTTTAAATCTTATTTAATACATCTTTTGTTTTTATAAATTTAACAAATAATAATAGCATTATTAAAACTAAACCACTAACTACAATTGTTAGTTCATAACCAGTTTTGGGATTAGGAATATCATTAACATTATTATTACCATTTGTATTATTAGATG
>CAOOMX010000073.1:0-249 GCA_948497845.1 uncultured Bacilli bacterium
TCTAAATAAAATGGCAATGCTTTTAATTCTCCATTTTCTCCTTTATGAATAACTTCAATGTCTATTATTCCATTATTGCTTTTTACTGCTTCAATTGAATCTGGTGTTGTTTTTATTCCCTCAATTCCAGAGTCAAAAGTTTTTATAAATTTTAATAATTCCTTTTTATAATTTTCATCACTTAATATTTTTAATGAAACTCTATTATTAATTAACCTTTCAAAATTAGGATTGCCTAAGTCCAAATAT
>CAOOMX010000073.1:260-2365 GCA_948497845.1 uncultured Bacilli bacterium
GTGCTATTTACAAACCAGTCATATACATTATTAAAGTCTTCATTATCTTTATCAATTTTGCTATAAATATTTAAAAATAAAGTTCTTTCATCTATATTAGCTAATTTAGAAAGTTTATTATCTTTCATCATTTTTATGTTGTTATTTTCTCTTTCAAATATAGAATAAAATTTATTAACTCTTTTTTCATATAGCCATTCTGAAATTATATTATCTTTTACTAATTCAAAACCATATTTATATATTTTATTGTTTTTAGCTACTATTTCTACTTCTAAAGCAATTGGATCATTATTTATCATAAAACTATATACATTTTCTTCATCAATTGGAGAATTCTTTTTAGAATCATCACTTACTAGTATTCTATTTTTCATATACTCAAAAGCTTGTAATACATTAGTTTTTCCACTAGCATTAGCACCATAAATTGCAGATACTTTTAAATATTCACCACTATCTAATTTAGCTACATTATATTCATGTTCTTTTAATGAAGTTGCTTCCATATCTAAACAATTTTCATTTTTGAAAGATTTGAAATTTTTAAAACTAAATCTTATTAACATTTTAAAATCCTCCTTTACTTTATATATTATATGCTAAAATTTAAAAAATATCAATATTTTTGAGATATTCTCTCAAATTTATTGATATTTTTAATTTTATCCATAATTGCTTATTGTTTTAAAGTGCAATTTTTGCACTTTAAAATGTTAGAATTGCACTTTAAGTTTATAATTAGCCTTCTATTCTATCTTTTGATTTAATGGAATTTTACTAAGATTTCTATATTTATTGTTTTCCCACTCCTCATATTTTCTTTTATAATTTTCTTCATCATTTGCTAATACTTCTGTATCATCATCGAAAATAATTAAAATTTTGCTAAAATCTTTTCCTCCAAAATGTAAATATTCATTACCACCATCAATATAGCAATTTTCACATTTACAAGATACTAAATTATGCACACTTTTTGATTCAATTATATCTCCACAAATTAAACATTTAATTTTCATATTCAATCTCCATTTATAATCTTTAAATTTGTTAACTTTTTAGTAACATCATAATATTCCACTTTAGACAAAACTTTTTCTATTATTTCTTTACATTTCTTTTGATTATTTTTGATGTCCATTTCTATATTCATAAATTCTTTTTTTATCTTTTCTTCCATATCCTTATAATACTCTTTATTAATATCTAAAAATGCATATTTATTTACTTCTTTTAATTTATTTTTATCTATATTATTACAAAAATAAATTAGGATTAATCTTTCTATAATGTATTTAAGTACCACTGAATCTTGAAAAGTTTCATCATCTATTATTTTTTCTTCATATAATATTTCTAAAAATACTATTGGTAAAACCATTATTACATTAAGGTATAATACTATAACATCTATTTTTTCTCTTTCAAAAAACCTTAGCATATTTCTATGAATTGTTGGATGTGCAAATTTAGATAAAACATTGTATATTTTATTATAATCTTCTTCTATATTTTTATATCTTTTTAATATTATATCTCTTAAATATCTTTGTGATAAATAGTCTTTTTCTTTTCTATTTAATCTTTTTCTTTCAATATAACGTTCATAACTATCTTCTCTACAATATTCTTTTCTAACATTTGCATTTATTCTAATTCCAAATAGCATCATCATTAATTCAAAGGCATTTCTAGTTAGAACTATTCCATCCAATAATCTATTATTATTTACAAGCCTATACGCACGTTTATAAGTATCAATACAATCATTGAATAATTCAATTTCTATAGAATCATTTATCTTTCCTTTAACTTCTTGTAATTTATTTATGAATATATTGTTTATATCCTCAAAAATATCTTTTATCTCATTATTCATTTATTCTACCATCATCTCTTTACACTTCAATTCTGCTTGTCTTATTACAGTTTGAACTGCTTTTTCGCTCTTATTAGGTGGATAATGATATTTAATAAGTAACTTCTTAATTTCTATTCTCATTCTTGCTCTCGCATCAGTTTTAATATCCCAATCTATTGTCATATTTTGGTTAACTGTATCCACAAGTTCTTTGGCTATTTGTACCAAGACTTCATCTTTC
>CAOOMX010000074.1 GCA_948497845.1 uncultured Bacilli bacterium
AAAAAATACATATAATCCATTATTTTATGACATAGAAAACTTAAGAAACATAATTAGAAATATGAAACCTACAGAAATGCAAAATATATTTAACGATTTACATAATAGATTAAATAAAATCGAAAAAATAATAAATGAAATGTATGACCATAGATAAAACACTAATGCTTGAATTAAATTGAAAGTGCCCGAGTATTTACTTTATCTTCCTTTTTAAGAAGTAATTGCCCATATAAAACGTTAAAGAAGCACAAAAAAATTGAATTTTTTATAAAGTGTGGTATACTACCACTTGTATGGAAAAATTGTTGCACGTCAAAAAGTGCACGATACTTGGTCTTTTCGCGACTAAGTGCCCGTACATATTGAATTTTTAGTGAATGTGGCTTGTTTGCCAGCGAAAGAACGGAAGCAGTAACTTCTGTTTTTTCGTTGAACTTTAAAGTAAACTTTTAAGAACAAATAATAGCCATTCTAACCTATTAGAAATATTATCATTAAGTAATGATGATATACATTCATCATCATAGTTATTATTTTTAAGTATATCCTGAATTGTTTCTTCTAAGGTATTATAATCTTCTAATAAAGAAGATAAATCATTAATCAAATCGTTATATGTTATTGCTCCTAATATTGGATGAAAATCAAGTATTTTATTTTTCATTGTCATCACCTAAAATATCTTTTGGATTTAATGTAACATTGTCTGGCTTTATATATTTAGCATTAAGTTTTTTGATTAAATTCGGATATATTTCTTTAGTTAATTCATAAGGTGTTTTATCACCTAATATTTCTCTTGGGATATTATTAATGTTATCTTCAAGTTTTTGAACTTGTTCTTTAGTTAAATTTTGAAACGAAGTTTTTTTAGGTAACACATAGCGAATGTATTCATGATTCTTTTCTAATTCCGCTTTTTCTTCAGGACTATTAGGATGACAGTAATAAACTGAGGATATTTTTTCTCCAGTATCTAAATCATATTCCATATGAACTGGATCATAAAATTCACCACCGTTATCTGTTAAAATTATATTTATAATTTCTTTATAAACGTCAATTCCTAATATTTGTTTTAATATAGTAAATTCCTTATCAACTTGTTCAACATTACATTTATCTAATATCCTAATAATCATAAAATTAGTGTTTACTAATAAGAAAGTCATTAATACTTTAGATTCATTTCTTTTGCCAATAACTGTATCTAATTGCCAAACTATAAGTGTTTTGTCTTTAGAGATTCTTTCTACATAATCTTCATAAGTTCTACCAATTAGTAAAGCGCGTTCTCTTTTACTAATCTTATTTTTATTATTTTTTCTCTTTTTATATTTAACTTTTCTTGGCAAGTCTGAATTTTTAAGATTAATAACATGAAGATCAACATATTTATAAAATGTGGGTTTAGAAATCCATAAAATATCTGGATGATTAATATAAACTTGATTTACACTTTGATGTTTATCTTTAATCAAAGGAATAATGTTCTTATTGATTAAATTAATATCTTCAGGTGTCATATCAATACCTTCTCTAGAACTTATTAAAACTTCTTCATAATGTTTTTGAGCTTCTTTAGCATTATAGTAAATGTGCCAATTGGTACATGATGATTTATGTGGACAATTATTACAACAATAAGGTGGTAATGATAGTTTGTCACACATTTTAGTTGCTTTATCAATGCCATTATTACTAAATGGAAGATAAAGGGAACTTTTAATAATTCTATTTCTTTTTACTTCTCTAGATATAGTTCTTCTATCAACATTAATTGATTTTCCAATTTCAGTAAATGTGAAGTTTTTGTTTAATAAATCTTCTATTATATTTCTTTGTTCTTTACAAAGTTGTGAATATGTTTGCATTTTTCTCTCTCCTTTAAATAGCAAACAAACCACGGCTACATATTCTACAACAAAAAGAGAAAAAAATAAATAGTGGGGACCTGTCCCCAAACCCCTGAGGTTTATCGCTTAAGGTTACCAGAAAAGGAAACATAATAAAAAAGAAGCGTATATACTCCTTTTCCGTATAACATTGCTTATGTGCTCAGGTTGCTCCTCAGCATTGCCTTATCTCCACAAGCAATGGATTCATTTTATCACATTGTAAAAGATTAACTGCCCATTATGAAAAATACGGGCACTTTGGATTTTATTTTAGGGTTTAGAAATTTTGTTTGACTTTGTGAAACTTTATAGTATAATGATACTTGGTACATTTTTATTGTTCTTGGTATTAATGCTGTGGGAAGGCATAATATTTAAGGAATATAGAAGGAGATATATTATATATGAAAACATTTATGTTAAGAAAAGAAGATGTTGACACTAAATGGT
>CAOOMX010000075.1 GCA_948497845.1 uncultured Bacilli bacterium
GCTAATTATAAGAATTTTCAAAAAAATATATTTGAAGATATCTCATTTTTGGAAAAATTCTTTTATAACCTACTTACAAATGCTAATAATGAATTAAAAAATAGATACACACATATAGATAATATTCAAAATGCAAAAGATGATACTTTAAAGGCTAATGATTACACTTTAGAAGAACAAGCAATTATAAATATATTAAAAATAAATCCAGCAACTACTCAAGAAGAAATATCAAGACAGATTAATAAATCTGTAAGAACTGTAAAAACTTATATGGCAGAAATGCAAAAAAAAGGATTAATAGAAAGAAAAAATGGAAAAAGAAATGGCGAATGGATAATGAGCGAGTAATAGTAAATTGTATAGGAGAGAAGTATGGGATGGGATGCTAATATAAATTTTAAAAATAAAGTGGATAAGCAAAAGGTAGAGGAAATATTAGAGTTACTAAAGTATAAAAAAATAAAAAAAGACTTATTTATGTATTATGAAGAAAAAGACTATAAATCTTTGCTGGGTAACGCTGCAACTATCTATTTTGAAGAAAATCGTTTGAAATTGCATTTAAGAACTTTTATGCATTGTTCGGATTATGATTTATATTACATGAACTACACAATAAAAACAATAAAAAGATTTTTTGAATGTACTTTTTATACAGATGAAGGCAACAACAGATACTTTAAACATGGTGAGATTATTACTAAAAGTGAAGCAGGATGCTATAAAGCTTTCTTCAATATAGAGAATGACTTTTCATATATAAAGCTGTATATTGATATTATGAAAAATGATAAACGTATGAAAATGGATTTACCTAAAGATTATAAGGAGTATAATCCTATGTATATTATGACGACAATGGGATTGCCATATTTATGCACAATCATAGAAAATTATTTTAGAAATTTATTTATTGCATTATTTAAATATTCAGATAATAAGGAAAAAGTAATAAAAAGTGTGAAAATCTATAATAGTGATTTAAACAAAGTTAGTAATGAGGATATGCAAATAGAGGAAGCAATAGCAAGAGCTATGTCATTTCAAAATATTGAAAAAATAGTTCAAAACTTTAAAATTCTTAATTCAGAAATAGATATAAAAGGATATCTTAATAAGCCATATAAAAGAAGAAAAGAAAGTTTATATGAAACTATAAATAGAGTGTTAGAGCAAAGGCATAATTTTATACATTCAAAACTTTTTGAATACGATTATGATTTAAATAAATTTGAGAAAGATGTTAATTTAGTAGAGGAAGCTTTAAATAGGGTATATAAAGAAATAGTAAAGTTTTATAGTTGGGAAGAATAATAAAAGTTATAAAGTATAATTATTAGTGAAATAGATGTCATAGTGTATATGAATTACAATTTCTAGAGATAAAAAAGTGTGAAAACGACTTTTTTTTACATTGAAAAAGTCAAATTTCACACTTTTTATTTTAGATTATTCTATTCATCAAAACAACCCATAACTAACTGAGAACCATCCACAAATCCATTTCTATAATACTTTTCAGTAATATAAGTCAAATACCTCATAAAATCATCATAAAGAAGATCAAGTTGTTTTTCAACATAAGTTCTATTTTGCTTAGGAATATTCTTCAAAATATTCTCCCTAAAAACATCAAATTTAAATTCATTTTCTCTATCTTGTTTATCTGCATAACACAAATAAGTTTCTTCTCTAAAATCAAACCATTCTTTCAAAATATCATTTTCATTAACATCTCTAAAATTAACCATATCTAAATCCTCCTACATATATAAAATCTCATTAAAAATAATTTCTTCAGCTCTGTTTTTAATATTATTCATAGCCTGAACCCACTCCATTTGATGATGCTCTTTTAAATTCTCATCAATATGTTCAACTTCAGCCAATTGGTTTATAAGTTTATTCACTTTGTCAGAAACACTTTCATCTATCCCAATTAAATGTTGGTTTAAAGTACCATTTAAAAGTAACTCAGTATATAAACCTTTCTTAAAATTCTTTAAATACTCTAATCTTAAATGCCCATATTTACCAACATGCCCTTTAGGTTGCTTAGGTAAATATAAGTCAGGAATTAAATAATCTCCTTCTCTGTGATAAGTAATTTCATTCATTTTTAAAACCTCCAAATTATAAAAAATTAAAATGTCCCCAATTTGCAAATGCCATTTTGAACCGATTGTGCGACAAGACTTTCCAAACCTTGGGGACACGCTGGGGACAAAAGCACCCAAAAATGACCTAAAAACGCACAAAAGTTCTTTAAATAAAAATAGCTACAAACGTTGATATTTAGATAAAAACTTAACTTTTCATTAAATTACAAAAAATGCTGCTTGAATTCT
>CAOOMX010000076.1 GCA_948497845.1 uncultured Bacilli bacterium
TGAAACTTAGAGCATATCTACTTTTTATGGAAAGTTGTTCTTGGGTAAGTCCAGCCTCTTTTCGATATTTCTTTAGGTTTCTTGCTAACAAAATGTATGCGTAGTTCTCATCGATTTTATCCATTTGTTCCACCTCATTTAATTTTATCAATAAAAATTATTATAAAAGGTCTATTGTTCACATACTATTTTGTGATATAATATTCTTGAGGTGGTGTTTTTATGAGTAAAATTTCTAATGGTGAGGGGTTTATCTATGTATATCCGTGTATAATGGGTGGTACAAAGAATCTTTGTAAGATAGGTGTAACTGACAATTTTAAGGAAAGGATGAGTCAGCATGTTCGCACTCCATATCATGGTTTCAATTGCATGCTAAACTACCCTAGTTATAAACCTATTGCTACGGCTTTTCGAGTTAAGTCTATGAATATATCTGATAACTTAGTTAGGGATTATTTTAAAGATTATCAATTGGCAGGAATCGAGGTATACAATATCAATTATAATGTTAGTATCCAAGAACTTTATAACCTTTTGTATGAACATAAACAATATGTGGAACTAATAGAAGATGGTGTTACTGATTATGGTTTTCTTGTATTAAAAGAAGAAGTTAAAGTTGATACAACTAAGCCAGTGTTTGAAGCTCTTAGAGATAAAATTTTATCTAAGTACAATGATGAATTACCTGAGGAGTTGCTACTACTTTTGCGCGATGTAGAAGAATTTAAAACACATTGTTCATCACATTATGAAACGGGAAATTTTGTCGAATTTTTTGATGGCTTAGTGTTAGATATTGGTGTTTGCAAAGCTAGTAGAGCTTTACTACTAAATAAGTTACAAGAATTATTAAAGGGGTGATAAATTATGAGTAAGAAACAAATTAAAAAAATTGATGTAGATCAGGATATTGTTAAACCTATAAAGAAGAAAAATAAGCATATTTTATTAAAGGTTCTTTTAGTTATTATAATTGTTATAATACTATTCTTTAGCTATAGCTTTATTAAGCAGAAGTTATATCAAACTAGAAGTCAGAAGATGACTGAGGAAGTTAATGAGATACAAAAAGATAAGGTAGATTATGTTTTTATTGAGATTAACCCTTTTCTTGTTCTAACTATTAAAGATGGTACTGTAGAAGATGTGGCATGCCTTAATGATGACTGTGTTTCCATTTATAATGAAATCAAAATTGCAGGTAAAAATATTGATGATAGTATTGATTATTTATATGATTTAGCTAAGTCAAAAGGTTTTGATACTTCTAATGGAGTTAAAGTTAGAGCAACTGGAAATGTATATATTGAGAAAAAGGATTATGTTATTGTTGAGTATATTTCAGTAGCAGATAAAGAGGTATTGCTAGCTGATTTGAAGAACAATGAGAGTATAAAAAATAGTAATAATGAGGGTTATTACACTACCCTATGGGATAAGTTAAAAGCAGATGGTGACTATGGTGATGTATATTCTTGTAGTATGAATAATGAAGAATTAGAATGTTATTTTACTGAGAAATTTATATCGAATATTTTTGATGAAAAACAACTAGTTTTAGATTACGTAGGATTGGAAAATCAAATCAATAAGTTTTTCAATACACTTGATAAATTTAGAATAAAACACACAAAGAAAGATGATACTGAATATATTTCCATTAATTATAATGAATATGTTGCTACAGGTAGTATTAAAATAGAAGATAAAGAGGTATTAGCTAACGTTTTATCGAGAAAAATTGGACATCAGAATTCAAGTTCTTCTTATGAGGAATGTTTACTTGCAGGTACATATGAATACGTTGATTTGAAAGATTTTAATCTTTTAAATCCTAATGATGCTAATAAGATTAAAAGATATACACCTGAGCGAGTAATTAAAGATTGTAAAGAAGTAGAAATGATTAATAATTGTTTGACTGGTAATGGTCCATGTGATTTAGAATAAGAAAGAAGTGTGATGGTTATGTTTAAGATTATATTAGGTTGGGTTCAGCAACATATTGCGGCAACTATTATTGTTAGTGTTGTAGTGATTAGTGGTGCTGTTGCTACCCCTGTTATCTTATTGAACGTCAAAGATGAACCAAAGCCAAATAAAGATATTAAAGAAGAAGTTAAACAAGACGAGCAAGAGGCGGAGGTCATAGAACAAGAGCCCGAATTGAACGAAGATGGGTGTCCTGTAGGTTTCTTTTTGAACTACTATGGTATATGTCAGGATGAGCACCTTTACGAG
>CAOOMX010000077.1:0-1882 GCA_948497845.1 uncultured Bacilli bacterium
AACTATCAGAATTTGCAGATATATCTTACGATTTTATGAGACGAATTGAGTCTTCTGAAGGTAAATGTGGCTTTTCAGTATTCACACTTTACAAAATAGCACTTGCACTAAATGTAAAAGTTGATGAACTTATGGAATCTAAACTTTTGCCAAAAGATGAGAATATCAAGTAATTATTGTAATATCGTTGAATTAAATCTAAAGTGCATAGTTTGTAAATATATTAACTTAAAAAGTGCATTTCTAAAAGAAAGTGCACTTTTTTCGTCGTTTTATAATAGAATTTAGTAAAAATAAATAGATAATTTCGCAAAAATGTAGTATATTAATTCCTGTCAGAGAATTTTATTCCACGACAAAAAGTATAGACTATTGCATTTTTATAAAACTAAATGCATACATTCTATATTAATATATTTATAAAAAGGTTTAGGCAATTTATTTGTCGAAAGAATATTTATAGTTTGTTTCTATAAGTATTTTTATTTTAATAATTTTTGATTTAATTGAACTTCATCTGGTTCAATATAATAACAATTAAGAGAATGTAATATTTCTTCATTACATAAGAATAACATAGCTTCATAAGGCGATTTGCCATTTAATGAATCTCTACATAAACTATTGATATGATTCTTTAATATATCACAATCATTTTGATTAATGTTTCTAAAAGAAGAAGGTTTAGGTAGTACATATCTTATAAATTCATGATTCTTTTCTATCATACCTTTTTGCGAAGAAGCGTGTGGATCGCAAAAAAATAATTTTGTAATTAACTCTCCAGTTTTATGATTACATTCTATATTTAAAACATCAAAAAATTCATGTCCATTATCTGTAAGAATAACGGGAAACAATTTTTTATAATCTTCCTCATTTAGAGTTTGTTGCAAGTATTCAAAAATTCTAGTTACTTCATCAGTAGTTTGGCTTTCTAGTTTAAATATTAACATGAATTTAGATTTTCTCCATAAGATAGTAAGAAAGCAATCAGATTCTTCTTGTAGACCTTCTACAGTATCTATTTCAACAATGTTTAAATCTGGATTTTCTAAAATATATTTACAAAAATCTTCATAAGTTCTACCAATTCTTATTTCCCTTTCTTTCCTAGTTCTTCTTTTATTAGAGTTTTTTCTTTTTTTATATTTAACAATTCTAGGAAAATCCATTGGTTTAAATTCAAAAACACCTTGGTTAATATAGTTATAAAAAGAAGGTTTAGAAAAATTTAAAATATCAGGATGATTAATATATAAATGATTTGTAGTTTGACCTTTTTTAACAAGTGGAGTAATAATTTCATTTATTTTAAATACTTCCTCTGGAGTAAGATTAATACCTTTTCTAGCTTCGCTTTTAATTTCGTGATAGGAATCGTCAGCTTTTCTTGCATAATAGGTGAATCTTTCTTTTCTACATCCACTTCTAGATTTACATCCATTACAAACATGAGGTGATTTATCTAGTTTAGTACAGTGTTCATATTTGTAAATATCTTTAGGATCACTAAAATTAATATATTTATGATTATCCGGTTTGTAATAAACTTTATTTCTATCAATTTCTCTATAAATAGAAGAATAAGAACGATTAAGTTCTTTGGATATTGTATAGATAGACTTATTATCATTTAGTCCATCTTCAATATTTTTTCTATCTTCATATGATAAGTGACAATAATTTGCCATTATATAATACCTCCTTAAGTGACAAATAAATTGCTTAAGTTGATATTATACTCGTTTATAAAACATATTGCATATAAACTATGCACTTCTTATTTTAAAATACATCTTAAAAAGATATAAAATGATTTAACCATTTTAATTTGTATCTACCAGCTAATTATAGTATAATTAGAGATACGAAAGGAATA
>CAOOMX010000077.1:1892-2126 GCA_948497845.1 uncultured Bacilli bacterium
TTTTAATTGCATTAGTCAAGTATTTAATTTATAATAGTATAAAAATAAAAGAATAGAGGGAAATACATGTTATTAGATAAGAAAAAAACTCTTACAAATGCGGAAATATATAAATTAGACGGATATTTTAGGGCAGCTAATTACTTATCTGTTGGTCAATTATATCTACTAAATAATCCACTTATGAAAACACCATTGACAATAGAAGATATAAAAGTTAATGTTGTAGGTCAT
>CAOOMX010000078.1 GCA_948497845.1 uncultured Bacilli bacterium
TAAACCATTTTGACATATTTACCACTCCTATCTGTTCGACAAATTACTATTTGTATGATAGATTAGCAAAAAATATAATTAATCTATTTGTACACAAATAATAGTTGAACTTATATAAATATTATAATACTTTTCATATCCTTTTTAAAGTTATTGTGTACATTTTCTTTTAAGAAATTCAAACAGTTTTATAATTTTTTATGTACCAAATCAAGAGTTACTTTTTAGCAGGATAAGTGTGTATTACAAACAACTCGCCAGTGGCGAGTTTATCCCTAAAATAAAGGGTTTGCCAACTTTTAAATTGTATTACAAAATTATTTTTGTTTTACTTTTGTATTACGAAAAAATAGCAAAAAATATATAAAAACAGCTGTTTGTTTTACTATTGTATTACAAATATACCTTTATTTGCATTTGAAAATATACTAATTTGTACCAAAATTTAAGATTTTGAAATAAATTATACAACTCTTGTTGGTACAAAAAGATGTACCTTAAATATCAACATTTATAATATTTATTGGACTAACAGGTACTTCTATTAATCCATAATTAGTTATTTTAAATTTATCAAGGATAGGTATTAGTTTAAAAGGTTCATTAAAATAATTGCCTTTACTATATTTAAGCATAAACTCTTGATCATTAATTTGCTCTTTCTTTAATTCTTGATAATCAATCGGAAAGTTTAATTGTAATTTCTTAATATAACTCTTAATTTCTTCTCTAGTCATTGGTACTGATACTTCAATATTTATAGGCACATCATTAGCTTTTATTTCTTGATTGCTATTAATACCACCACTATTAAATATATTAGCATATTCTTCAATGAATGTTTTCCTGAAAGTAATATGTTTTATTTTTATATCCTTATCATTTTTAATAACTTCTATAGAATCAATATAACTTGTTATTAATTCTTGTTTTTCTGATACAGATAATTTGTCCCATTTAGCTTGGAAATTTAATTCGTAAAAAGGGTTTATAAAACATTTAATACTTTCTATATTAAGTAAGCATCCTTAAGTCTTATTACTTTATCTTTTAAATTAATTAATTCTTTAGAAAGCAATTCATTAGTATTCGTTATTTTATGTTTTAAAAGTGGAGCGAAATATTTTCTAACAATCGAATCATACTCAATTATCTCCGTTATTTCATCAACTAATAATTCTATTAGTTGATCTTCTCTAATATATGTTTTACAACTATTACATTGATAATAAATATATTTCTTTTTACTTCCACCTGGAGCTTTACAAGCCATTATTTTATGACAATTTGGACAGATTATTTTTTGAAAGAAAATATAATCATTTCTTCTTGTATAATTACGAGTATTCTTCCTAGTTTGTTCTTGACATTCTTCCCATAACTTTTTAGATATAATTGGTTCAACAACATTTTCATAAAGCACAGGATTTCCTGTTCTAGTTCCACTTATGAAATCACCCTTATAAAGTGGATTGGAAAGTATTTTAAGAATTGTTGTATCATACCATTTTTTATTTAGCACTTTTTCATCATTAAATATATTAGCTATTTGCTGATAGGATTTACCTTTATAATATAAATCAAATATTCTTTCTACAATTTCACTTTCAGCAGGATTAATAATCAACTTCTTATCTTTTCTCATAAAACCTAGTGTTTTTCTGACTGGAATATGACCATCTTTGATAGCTCCAACCATTCCAAATTTAGTTCTTTCACTAACTCTTTCAATCTCAAGTTGTGACAACACTGTTAGCATTCTTACAAAGAATCTTCCATTAGCAGTAGAAGTATTAACATCATCCATAGCGCATTCTAAACTACAATTATATTTTACTAATTCACTAATTAGTATTTCTAAATCTCTAACACTTCTTGTTAATCTATCAAGTTTATAAGCAACTATTACATTAACTTTGCCATCTCTAACACTTTCTAGCACTTTTTGAAATTGTGGTCGATGTTCCATGTCTTTAGCAGATATTCCTGCATCTTCGTAAATGTCATAGATATTGTAATCTCGATATTTACATAAATCTTTTAATTTTTCTTGTTATTCAGGTAGAGAATAACCCTCACGAGCTTGATCCTTTGTGCTGAC
>CAOOMX010000079.1 GCA_948497845.1 uncultured Bacilli bacterium
CAAGTTTGACACTTTTTAGAAAGTAAAATCTCCCTATGTCCCTATATAAATGGTTTTAGAGAGATTTTTATATGTTTTAAAAATGCGTACATTATTTATTTTTTACTTTGTTTACAAATTTTTTTGAAATTTTTTTCGCTTATTATTTCGTAGTCTGTTCTAAAGCCAAACTTTTCATGTAATTCATCAGTTATATCTGTTCTTGTATATACTGGTGAGTATCCATTATTTCCTTCCTTTAAAAAGTTCATATTTCTTAAGGTTTCTATTAATTCGCTAGTTGTATATTTTTCTTCTATTTTCTTTTCTAGAAATCTATAAATTACTAAAGCTAGAAAACAAGTAATAAAATGTGCTTTTATTCTATCTTCTCTAGATAAGTGTACTGGTCTTGCTTCAAATTCACTTTTCATTATTCTAAAACTTTCTTCTATTTCCCATCTTCTATGATTTACTTTTATAATGTCTTCAACTTTATCTTCTAGGTTAGTACAAACTGCATATAATCCATCATATTTTGCTTCTTCTTCTATAATACTTTGATTGATAGAATAGTAAACTTCACTAGCTACTTCTCCTGTATCTGTTGTATTAATTGTTTCTATAAATCTCTTTGGATCATTTTGTTTTGCTTTACCTATTTTTTTAGTATTCTTTTCTATTAATTTTTTAGCTCTTTCTATTTGATTGTTTCTAATATTTTTTTGATATTCTTGATATTTAACTGAGTAAGTAACTATAAGTCTTTGTTCAAGTCCATCTTCTTTTATCCATCTTTCTTTGTAGAAAGTTTTATCTTTATATGCTTTTATTAATTCTTCATCTTCTCTTAATTTAGAAATGTTATAAGTTTTATCACTTCCACATAAATGCCAACCTTTGTTTAAATCTAATACTTCTTCTTTTAAAAATTCTTTTAGTTTTTTTATAGATTGTGTTGTTATAAATTTTCTAGTATTAGTATTGTTAAACTTTCTATTAGAAGTAGAAGCTAACCCTGCATCAGTACAAACTACTAAATCAGCTAATTTAAAATCATCTATAATTTTTTGTTCTAAAGGTTTTAAAGTAGTTTGTTCATTAGTATTACCAGGTGTAATATCAAATGATAAAGGTATTCCATCTGCATCCATAAACAAACCCATTTGAACTATAGGAGTAGGTCTGTTTTCTTTACTCTTACCATATTTTCTTAAATTATCTTCTTGTTCAACTTCAAAGAAGAAGTTAGTACAATCATAATAAAGTATTCTATTATTTCTAGGAGAATACTTATTACTATTAATATATAGTTGAGATTGAATAAAACCAGATTCTTTAGATATAACTTCTAAAGCACGATAAATTTGATGTAAATCAAAATTAGGTTGTTCAAAAAAGTTTTTACATAATTCTAAAGTTTTAAGTTTACTAGAAGGATATATAATTCTAGCATATATAAGATTAGATAAAATAGAATTAAGATCATATTTAAATTGATATTTATTAGTAATCTCATTACAAATAGAATCTAAACCTAATTTGTAATATATATCTTGAAGAAATAGATAACCACCATTGAAAGAATTTTGAATATTTTTATCAATTAATCTATTTTCATATTTAGTAATAATAATAGGAAGTCTTTCTTCTTTAGCTTTTTGATTAAGTTTAAGAATATAATTGAAAACCCAAGTTAAAGGTTCTTCTTTTCCACATCTAAGTTTGATTTTATCAATAGTTCCAAGATTTTCATAGATTTTAGTTGTTCTTTTACCATTAATAGTAGTTATATCTTGTATAATAGAATATTGAATTGTATTTTTTGTTTTAACTGTTTTAAGTCTCATAATTTACCTCTTATAATATTATTATACAATGTACGTTGAGTGTACGCAAGAAATATTTTTAAAATTTGACAAAAAAATAACCATTTTATAATGGTTTGTGAAGATTTAAAGTCTTAAAAGTGTCAAACTTCCGTGTTTTTTTATTTTATATACTTGATAAAAAGTAAAGGTTATTATATAATCCCAAGTTTGACACTTTTTAGAAAGTAAAATCTCCCTATGTCCCTATATAAATGGTT
>CAOOMX010000080.1 GCA_948497845.1 uncultured Bacilli bacterium
GTGAAATAAGACTGGAGCAAATCTGTTTCTATCATACAGGTTTGCTCCAGTTTTGTATAGGTACGCACTATCTACCGTTTACTTTTGATGTGGGGCGTGATACCTTTTTGATACCTATATTAATACAAGGTGTTGCCACAACGAGGGCAGAAATTCTTTTCAAAACAAGCTTTGTTATCACGGATATTCATAGTGCGTTTACATGATTTACATAAAATGACATCGCCTTCTTCAATTTGTATTGTATTAATTATTTGGTCTGGATTAAATATATAGCGTCTAACCTTGTCATGTATATCATTAGGGCTAATAATAAAAGAAAATTTCTTTTCAATACTATGGGAGTCATAGGTGGTTGAATAGCTTAGTGCATAAATTGATAATTTATCAGTGACTGTAAGGTCTTTGCTAGCTATATGTCCAATTCTGTAATGTAATAATCTATGGTATATTAATTCGGAAAAATATTTATTGTTGAGTAACTGCATGTTTTGTGTAGTTTCTAAAATGGCAAAATGACTAGACCTTTTTGATACACAAAAGTGGTTTAATTCAGTCCAAAGTTTCATAACACTAGAATTATCAGTGATATTGCTTAATTTTTTTGTGCCATCATTTTTAATAGAGTCTTTTATCATGTCATAACTAATATATTTGTAAGGTCTGCCTTGTGCTAACTCTCCACCACGATAACGCTGATAACATGACCAACTAAATAACAGCATTGTTCCGAAGTCACGTGAATTCCCCATAGAAGCTAAAACTAATTGTTCCAGTTTATGCTCATCATTAAAGAGGGTCTGGTATGATATATTATATTCTGGCAAGAAAAAGTCTAATCGCTTATCAATAAATTGTCGAAAGTAATTCATGCACCGTTCTTTATCAGATTTGGATTTTTCATATATTAAACTTTCATCTAAATCAATAAGATGCTGTAAATCGGCTCCAGTATCTAAACAATAAATTCCTCCTCTATGAGGAACAACACTTAACCAAAAGTAGAAAGGAGTATCATTGATTTTATCAATATAAAATGCCAAGTATTTTTGTGCATTATTTATATTGTATAATTTTTCCCATTCATCAACATAAAAAGAAATACCGTTTAGTTTTAAAATTTTGACAATTTCTATTAATTGTTGGCGTATATCATTTATATTCAAATAAGTTTGATAAATATTATCTTTTTTAATTGAAGATGTATATTCATCCACTAAACTCATTAAAGTTTCACTGGTAAAGCTTAAATTTTCAAGACCTATGGAACTTGTCAAATTTGTACTGATATTACAAATTTCATGGTATACATCGTCTGTAGACATTTGGCCTTTATCAAGATTTTCATATGATACACTACCACATTTCGTGATAGCAATAAAGAAACATATTTTTTTTATTGCCGTATTTAAGGATAATCCTAATTTTAGTTTATCGCCATTGAAAAAGCCTAATAATTTATCTTTAAAACTGTTTCCACAGATTATTTTTAATAAAAGGCTTAATTGTTTTGTTAATTCACTATACATGAAGTTGCTAAATACTCTGTTAAATATTTCTTGATCGAAGTCTGCAGGTAAATGCAATCTCTTTACATTTAAATACAAAACAAATGTTTTGTCATTGAATATATTTTCATGCAATTTGTTTCTTGCCATAAGGAGAAGATGCGTTTTGCCGGTTCCTCTTAAGCCGGATATTTTACCACTTGACGTAGTAGAATAAGTTACTAAATCAGATAAATGATTATTAACATCTATATGAACTTTATTGAGCTTTTCAATTTGAGTAAATGACATATCAAGTTCTAATTCATAATCAGCTCTTAAATCTGCAAAGGCTTTATTCATCTTTTCAATAAATACATTGTCGTTAATTAAGTCTTTTAATTCGTATTTCATCTAATTATCCCCCTTATGTTTTCTCCATTGGTAACTATTATTTTTCTTATCGTTGCCTTTTTCATCAACACTAC
>CAOOMX010000081.1 GCA_948497845.1 uncultured Bacilli bacterium
TTAAATTGTAATAATTTTACTGGTAGTCTCAAATTGATTATAAATTTATATAATATTTTCGTAAAATACCGAAACTCAAATCCTATGTTAGTGTAGAATAAGTGGGGAGATTTAACTCCTAAAAAATAGATTTATAACTAAATTAATATTAAAATAAATAAGGGTAGATAGTCAATATCTATTTCTTTTTAAGTTAAATATATTTGATACCTCTAAATGCAAGTAACTCATTTAATTTGTTATTTTGAGTAGGACGATCAAATATAGGTATAGGGACATCAATTTTGTAATCTAAAGAATGATTAGAAGATAATCGTTGATCATATTTAATATTAGTTAATTTATTAATGTTGATATTGATTTCTTTGTATGAATCATTACCATATTTTAAATTATAATAATCTTCAATCGTTAAATCATGTTCATTGGCATGATAGACAAGAAGCTTTAGTTTGTTCTCTAAACCACGTTTTGAAAAACCAAAAGGGGAAGAAGTGATGTATCTGGCAAATCCTTGATTAATATGACCCTCCATAGAACAATGAACCTTATAATCCTTATCTTTTTGATTTTTAATGCCATCTAAGTTATTGATAATAGAATTCATGTGTTGTTTCATATACTTTTCCTGATGAGGATATTCTTTTATTTGAGATTGAACTAATAATTTAAAATCATCAATTAAATCATTTCTGATATAATCATCAGCCATATTTCTTAATTCAAAATTATTTTTAAAAATATATCGTAAATGTTTTTTCATATAATGAAAAGGGTCTAAAACAAACTTAGCTTTAGGAAAACAATTGGTATAGTTTTTAATACCAGAAGCCCCATCGCCAGAAACAAATATAACCTTAAACTTATCAATATCATATCTTTTATTCACATAATCAAATACAACTTCCCATAGTTCTTCATAAGTTAAATCAGAAGAAGCAAAATAACGAATATTTTTCAGTTGTTTTCTCTTTACGAAATCTTCAACATAACCTTCATGAACAATGGCACAGGGACATATTTTATTACCACCATGTTGAAGATTGGCATGGATTTCATCCATTTCAATATATAAAACATCAGGCTGATTAGGACACCTAGTAATGACTTCATTAATAGAACCATCTAATTTAGCCAATTTTTTAGAAACAGTGCTTCTAGAAATAATAGTATTACGTAGAGCATGGCGAGCAGATTGACTCATATTCTCATCCATGGAATATTTAATTAACTGATATTCAGCTTCATTGGTTAATCGCTGATAAGGATTAAGGTATAAGATATCTCTTAAAGGAACATATCTTTCTTTTGTTATTTTGTTCACATAAGAGGTAGAATTGACTACAATACAACCAACGGAAGTAATGAGAGTTCGTTTTCTCGTTTCCTTGATATAATATAGATTTTTTCTTTCTTCAGAGTATTTGAATTTTTCATCAATATAATTAAGAAAAGATTCATATAATTTTAGAGTAAAGGTATCGCCAACATCTCTAATTTTGCTTTCTAAATTAAAAGGGGTTAAATTATTTTGAAAAGTTTTGTTAAAATTGTTTGTAAATTCATTAATTAGTGATATAATTTCCATGGTTAATACCTGCTTTCTATTGTTTTTTGGACAATTCAATTATAAAGCATTTTTTAGGTATTAACCATTTTTCTTTGTTTTTAATGATTTTCTTCTTTATCTCCACACTTTGGAAACACTATCAAATCCTATCTAATACTTGCTATTTTTTAATGCATATGATAAAATAGCTCTGCTAAAGGGGATTTTATATATGACATTAGAAGAAAAAATAGAACAGAATTTAAAAAAAATACATATAGAAATAGAAAATAGAATGAAAGTAATCGATAAAAAATTTCAAAAAGAAATGTATCAAAAGTGCATAAGTGAATTAGATAAGAAAGAATATGAAATTAGAAAAGTTCTAGGCTTATCGATATCA
>CAOOMX010000082.1 GCA_948497845.1 uncultured Bacilli bacterium
GGAAACTGACGTTTTACCATTAGCAATAGAAACGCTATATCCCGTTACATTGTCAGGTTCTAATACACTAGAATCCATAACTTCCTTTCTGCCACAATAAAAAATATATTATGGACTTGAAACAAAACACCTTGTACCAATTATATTGTACCAAATTTCTAGCGAAAAGTCAATTTATGTAAATCTTTTATGTGATTAATTTATGATAAGATCACCCTAAGAGAATATCTGATGAAAAGTTCACCCCTATGTTGGAAATAATATGGAGGTGAGATATTTAATGAACAAAAAAGAAGAATTAAAAGCACATATCATAAAATGTTGTGTAGAAGGTAATATGACTGTTAAACAAGCAGCCAACCGCTTAGGTTTCTCCGAACGCTATATAAAAAAATTGAAAGCGAGGTATAAAAAATATGGTGTTTCATCCATGTTACATGGAAATTGTGGTAGACAACCTAAAAGAACATTAGATATTGCTTTAAAACAAAAGATTTTAGATATTAGAAAACAACCTGAATTTGATACTGTTAATGTAATGCACTTTAAAGATATTTTAGAAGAAAAATATAAGATTATTGTTAGTTACTCTTTTCTTTACAATTTTCTAAAGGAAAATAATATAAAAAGTCCTAGAAAACACCGAAAAACTAAATTACATCATAGAAGAAACAGACGTAGTAAAATTGGTGAATTGCTTCAAATTGATGCTACTCCTCATGAGTTCTTTATAGGGGATAATAATAAATATACCCTTCATGGATTAATTGATGACGCTTCTGGTCAAATAACTGGTTTGTATATGTGTAAAAATGAATGTATGCAAGGATATTTTGAAGTAATTAGACAAACACTTAAAAACTTTGGTGTTCCCGAAAATATTTATGCTGATGGTTCAAGTATCTTTTTTACTACAAAAAAAGATAAATTAACATTAGAAGAACAACTTTCAGGCATAGAAGAACCGAATACTCAATTCGGAAAAATAATGGATGAATTAGGCATCCATCTAATTCATGCTGGTTCTTCACAAGCTAAAGGGAGAATTGAAAGGCTATGGAATACTTTACATGATAGGCTTATAACTGAATTTAAGATAAATAATATTACAAATATGGAACAAGCTAATCTCTTTTTAAAAGAATATATAAAAAAATATAATAAAAAGTTTAAAGTAAAACCAAGAGATAAGAAAAAAGCATTTATACCACTGTTAAAATCTGTTAATTTAGATACTTTATTAACAGTAAAATACAAAAGAACAGTAGACAATGGAGCATGCTTTTCGCTTAATAATGTTAGTTTTAAAATCGAAAAAATAGATATATTACCGAGAACCAGAATAGATGTACTAATAAGCAAAAAGATTGGAATAAAAGTGCTATACAAAAACAAATTGTACACTGTTAAACCAATCTATGATAAAAACGATATTCCAATAGAAAAAATAGAATCTATTGAAAATATCATTGCAGAGTTCATATACTTTAACTGCTTAAAGAATGAACGCATTGCCTGATATTCCGTCGGTAATAATATTATTGACAGAATATGAAAAAATATTCCTGAGGTCGGGTGTGGGCAGAGCCCACATCAACATCAGGGTGAACTAGTCTTGAAATACTTTTGATGTTTTAGGGTGTCCTAATCAAAAATTATTGACATTTATGTAAATCTTTTACTCATAAAATCTAGAAAAAGCATATAAATTATGTTAAAATGTTAGCGACCAAACAAAACAATTTAATATAATTATATGCTTTATTTAAATAATAGCATATTTCACTAAATATTAAAAGTATTTATTTAAAAAATTTGTTTTAGTTTGGCAGAAA
>CAOOMX010000083.1 GCA_948497845.1 uncultured Bacilli bacterium
AATCTTTAATCGCCGATAAAATAATTAGAGATGAATTAAAGCCTAATACAAAAATACTAATTGATACCGCTAATAATGAATTAATCATAAGATAAAGAATTGTTACTAGCAGTAAAAAAGAGTAAATTAATTTAAAATATAAAAATAGATAGAAAAGTTATTTGAAAATTCTATCTATTTATTTTTTCTCATAAATTAAGGCACATAAAAACGATAAAATGTAAAAAATCACAGACACTAGTTTTCAAAGAACAAATTATTTGTTATAATTTAATCATCAAATCTTAACTGGAAGTTAGTTTCTAAACTGTTAAGATCTGAGTTTGAGAAAGAAATAAGTTTATCTGTGATTAAATGGCTTATTTCTTTTTTTGTACTCAATTTCATTTCTCTTAACAATATAGAACCATATTCAAGTAATTGTCTTATTGTATGGGCTATTTGTATGAATAAGTAATGTATTTTTAATGCATTATCAAATCTACTACATAGATGACTTATATTAAAAGTCCCATTTTTTTGTATATTAAACCCTTCATTTTCTATCTTCCAACGCCTACGACCAATAGTAACTATTTCTTCAATGTTCTTATTTGTAATTCTTAAATCGCTTATATAATTAAAAATAGTAGTTTTTTTCTCTTTAATCTCTACATATCTAAACACATTAAAAGTATTTTCTTTAAATACAATACCAGAAGATAAATAATAGTTTTCTTTTGTAACTTCATTTTCAAAATTAATATTATCTTCAAATTCTTCATAAACATTTTTAAGTCTATCTTTCTTTAAATTAAATATATAATGCCATTTGTTATCTTTACAAATATTAATCATAGGAGTGGTTGCATACAATGCATCTCCAGTAACTATAAATTTAAGTTTAGGATAAGTTTTTTTAATTCTATTAGCCATTCTTTTGAATGCTTTGACTTCACAATCTTGTTTTTGATTTTCATTGTTTAATTCAGTATTTTCTATCCATTCACTATCTATACTAATAACAATATTATTAAAAACTACCTTAGCTTCTAAAACATATTTATAATATTTAACTTTTCCATCTCTAGTTCTAGTTAAACAATTGTTATTTAGGTTATAATCTAAGGCAATTAAACCAGTAGCATCTACTACTAATTGAATACATCCATTATATCTAAATTTATCAAACATTTTACTTCTAAGTAAAGCTTTAAACATATATTTTCTTATATTATCTATTTCGTTGTAATCTAATTGTTCGATAGTATCTTGAATGGTTTGCCAATGAGGAACTTCAAGTAATTCTTGATTACAAATTTTAGATAAGTTACTAATGACTTCTTCGGTTTTAAATTCAGTGTTAATATTAGTCATAGTAGTAATGCCACATAATAAAGCTAAAAGCCTAGTCATAATAATGGTTCTCATTTTATATGTAATGTAACTTTTGTGCCTTTTATCGGTTAATTGAGAAAATAAAGTAGTTAACTCAGGAAAATATTTGTTAATAATTTTAAGTAATTCTTTAAGCAAATCTTTATCTTTTAATAATTCACGTCTTTGTGCACGAGTTAAAGATTCACTTTTTGTGAAAGTTTTCCCTGATTTAATTCTAATAGATTTATTATTGTACTTTTTTTGAAGTTTTCTTTCTTTTTTTCTTCTTTCAGACCTACTTAGATTTTGACTTTTAAATATTTCTTCTTTTAATTCTTTTTTCACTACTACCAACTACCTTTTATAATATAATTATATCAGATAGTGTTTGCGAAGAAAATTTACTCTTTTTGTCTGATACTTTGAAAAAAAGTT
>CAOOMX010000084.1 GCA_948497845.1 uncultured Bacilli bacterium
AGAATTTGGATCTCAAATTAGAAGCTATGTTATGCATCCTTATTCCATGGTAAAAGATCATCGTACTAATGTTGAAACAAGTAATGTAAATAAAGTTTTAGATGGTGATATTGACGAATTTATAGAAAGTAATTTAAAAAAGGAGTCTAACTATTAAAAGTCAATAGATTTTTATAGAAAGATATAAATGGAAAAGAAACCCACGCCAAAAAGATTTCACATAGGTGAAATTTTGAAAAAGTTTATTAAACTTATTTCAATAAAGACGGATCAAAATTAATTTGCTTTTTCTCTAATATGTAAATTACTCTAATAAGTTTTTTGCAAACATGAGATAAAGCAACTCTATGACATTTACCTTCAGAACGTTTCTTTAGATAAAAGTCATAAAAAGTAGGAGAATATCTTAGAATAATCATTGCAGAGTTCATAAGAACATATCTGAGATGACCAGATCCATGTTTAACCATCCTGCCATTATATTGTAATGTCCCAGATTGAATAATACTTGGATCTAAACCTGCAAAAGCTAGCATTTTATTCGGAGAAGAAAAATTAGAAATATCTCCATATTCTGCTAAAATACTTGCAGCAGAAATTTCTCCTATACCTGGAATTGAAAGAATTCTAGGATTAAGTTCTTTGATAATTGTAGAAATTTGTTTATCTATTGAATCTATTTTGTCAGAAAAGTCATTGTAGATAGATATATAAGTAGAAATAAGTAAATCAGTATTTTCATTATGAAAACCAACTGAGTTTTTAGCTAGCTCTTTTAACTTGACAAATTTGGCATAAGAAAATTTGCCACGAGATACATTGCTTATTGAATTAAAATCTTTCATTAAAGAGATATGAGAAATATTCTTATATCTGTCTAAAATAAATAATAAAGTACTAGATATTTTATTATTAAAAAAAGGTTTTATTTCAGGAAAAGTTAAATCAAGTTGATTCGTTAAAAGAACAGCAATTTTACTTCTTTCTTTAATCAATTGTTCTCTAGCTCTACAAAGTGACTTTAAAGTATAAATATGATATAATAACAACGAATTTGGTTTGTAAGGAACAGACATTAGATAAAAAGCCATAGTTAAACTATCTGCTTTATCTGTCTTAGTTCTACGTAAGCTGCGAGCTTTTAGAAATTGATGTACAACGAGAGGATTTATTTTCATAAAAGAATACTCTTGATTGGTTAGAAACAACTCCAAATTCAAAGAGTAGTGTCCAGTTGCTTCAAAAGCAATTCGGACTTGTGATTTATCGTAGGGTTTCAATAGTTCTAACAAATATTGAAATCCTTTTTCGTTGTTTTCAAAAGATGAATTTTCTACAATTAATTCACCTGTATTTGAGATAATACAGAAATCGTGTTTATACTTTGATATATCAATACCAACATAATATATCATTATAAGCACCTCCTAAAATAGTTTGTTTGCACTGAATAGTTTGACCACTAGATTTTCTACCTTGTAAACTCGTAGTATAATAAAACATCTAAAGTGTTAACTAACTAATTAACAATTAAATTAAAAATCTGTGGTTTGAGACTCCTTTAACCAGTCCAAATAAATGGCTGTAATAAAATAGATACAAATCCACAGTGCGAAATTATTATAATTCTAGAATTATAATAATTCAAAAATATAATAGAAAGGGATCAATCAATTAGATTAATATTTCTATAAGATTGATTATACGAGCTATAAATATGAATATATTTTCAAAGAATAAAGATTTAAGATTT
>CAOOMX010000085.1 GCA_948497845.1 uncultured Bacilli bacterium
TTATTTTAACATAAAGTATTAAAAAGTGCAATAATTTTTATAAATTGATAGTGTAAAATGATTTGGGGAAAGACACAAAAAAAGAAAGACCTGATGTTATAATAAACTTGATAACCATAATATAACGGAGGTCTTTCTATGGATATAATATCACATTTTAATAAATTTGTTGAGGAGAATTTTTATATTTTTTTTAAAAGTTTCTTTGATAAAGGTAATTTTTGGTATAAAAAGGGTAACATTGATAACTATATTAGCTTTATGACAAACCTTGATTCTTTTAATTATTCTTTTTTAACTAATGTTATTAAATTTTATTTTGAATATATTGATGATGTCTTCTTTCATTCTTCTTATCGTAAATCTTTTTGTGAATCTAAAGGCTTTTATAATAGAACTATTCTTACCTTATTTGGTGAAATTACTTTTAAAAGACGCTATTATTTAGATAAGAATTTTGGTGATAGATTTTTCTTTACGGATTTATTTCTTAATCTTCCTAAACGAAAATATTTTGACCCTTTTGTTTGTGCTGAACTATGTAATCTATCTGCTTCTACTTCTTATTCTAAGGCTGGTAAGATTGTTGCTTCTAAAGTTGGTAAAAGAATAAATAACTCTCTATCTATTGGGAGAGCCTCTACTAGAAATTGTGTTATGCAATTTAATATTAATAATACTATTCCTGAACATAATAAAAGGATTGAGCGACTTTATGTTATGTTGGATGAAAAGTTTGTTGGTTCTCAATTTAATGATGGTAAAGATCACATGATTAAAGCTGCTGTTATATTCGAAGGTACTGAACTGGTTTATAAAACTAGGAGGAAAAAGGATTCTATGAATAGATTTAGACTTATCAATTCCTATACTTGTGCTTCTATAGAAAACAAATTGCTTAGTGATACTATTGACTATATTTATAATACTTATGACATTGACCACATAAAGGAAATCAACTTTATGGGTGATTGTGCTACTTGGATAAAAAACTTTCCTAAAAGTAACTGGTTTAAATTTAATCCTAATACTAACATTAAATTTGCTATGGATGGTTTTCATTTTTCTCAAGCTTTATGTAACCTAACTACTAATAAATATGATGATGTTTATGCTGCTTTATATGAATATGTTTTGTTAAATAAAAAAGATGAGTTTACTAGACTTTGTAATGAGTTTCTGGAATTAAATCTTGAAAGAAGTGAAGTAATAGAAAGTAAAAGAGATTATATATTAAACAATTGGAATGAACGACAATTATATCAAAACTCCCCACATATGAAGTGTTCTATGGAATCTCATATCTCTCATATATTTGCAGATATATTTACTTCACGACCTAAATCATATTCAAAAAAAGGAATTATACAACTATTAAAACTAAGACTATTAAAAATAAATAAAAAAGATATCAAAGAAGAATACTTTAAACAATTTAAGCTAAGAGAAAATAGATGTATTTGTAAAAAAGAAATAATTAAAAATAACAATAATAATATTTATTTAAATAAATTAATATTTAGAATATTTGGTAATTACACCATATAAAAAAAAGAAAATCAAGTTATTAAAACTCAACTTTCTTAACTCTCTCCCCCAAAACTCTTTACACTAACTTAAAAAAATAAGCTCTTGTGCATAATTATTAAGTAGGAGGTTTTATGTATTCAAAAAAACAAATACTAGAAGCAGCACAAATTCTTAATGTTACT
>CAOOMX010000086.1 GCA_948497845.1 uncultured Bacilli bacterium
CTACCTTTTTCTTTCCATTTCTTATAAAACTTCCAAAAATATATTATTATTAAAACTACAAAATCAACTAACACTTTCATATTCTTTTCTCCCCTATAAATTACTATTTCTGCATCACTTTGATAATCTAATTATATCACTTTTTAAGGTGTTTTAATAGTAGATAAAAAAGAGAACTATAAAATTATAGTTCCTCTATAACAAATGGGTTAATACTAGATACTTGATATGTTTTTTCAATATTAAAGACAATACTTTCAATCATATAAGTAATAACTTTGCTATCAATATCTAATAATTTCTTTTGCGGAATATAATTAGAGATGATTTCTAAAATATTTTTCTTATGTAGATTATTACTCCTATAATCTACAACAATCTTTTTTGAGATTTTTTCCACCAACTCTTTGTTATTATCAATTCCTGTTTTTATTTTATTGATATTTTCTTCTTCCATGAGATGATAACATTCTCTTTCAGTAACAAATACCCATTCATTTGTAGGACATATCATCAAGTCTATTGGAATAAGAGAGGTAGTTTTTGAAAGTATAGTTGTTTCAAAAGGTTTATATTCTTCTTGCATAAAATCTTCCACTAGATAAGGAAAAGCCTTATTTACTTTTGTTTTCTTCTTATACATATCCAATAAAATATTCATAATTCTTTTTGCCTCATCATCTAACAAATTTGTTAGTTGTTTTTCTATTTCGTAGCCTTTCATTTTGCCCTCCTTTCATTCTAAAATAAAGCCCCTACATTAAAAGTTGTTGTTATATAGTCTAATTTACATAAATTTTAATTCTCATTATCATAATAATAGTGGTTATTGATTGTGAGGTGGTTAAAATAGACAAAATTAAAAATAATAGAACTAGTATTTTATTAGGTAAAAATATTGTGTATTTTCGCCAACTTCCTAAATATCAATGGTCGCAAGATACTTTAGCACATAAGTTAAATTCTGATAAGGGTTACTTATCACAAATTGAAAATGCTAGAAGAAGTGCTTCTACTGATTATATCGAAAGACTTTGCCGAGTGTTCGATATAGAACCAGAAGAACTATTTAAGAATCGTGATTTTAAACCTAAAAGTCGCATTGATAGTCGTAAATAACTCTTATGTAGGGTTATTTTAATTTTAACACATAAAAGTAAAAATAAATTACTTTTTCGTAAAATTAGATTACTTTTTTGAAAGACTATTTATGAGAAAATTTTTACAAGAGGTGATAAGATGTTGAAAACACCAACATTTGAAGATTTACAACAAAAAATGGTTAATTTCAATTTATCAAATTACCAAGCAACTATATGTAAAAATATTAAGAGAATTAGAAGATCTTTATATGAAGATAACAAATATTTTTATAATGAGAATAATTTAAAAAACCCTTATTCCTCACAATCTATAGCCGAGTTATTAGGAATTAGTCACGAATATTATAAAAGATTAGAAAGTTTTGATAAAACAAAGCCTATTTCCATTAAATTATTCTTAAAAGTTGTAGTGTTATTTGATAGAGATATTAGTGATTTTTTAA
>CAOOMX010000087.1:0-245 GCA_948497845.1 uncultured Bacilli bacterium
AGGATTTCAATTATTTTTGGAACATTTGAAACCCTATAATAAATCCGAAGTCCATATTGCTTTTGAAGCAACTGGACATTATTCGTTGAACTTGGAACTGTTTTTAATTAATCAAGGTTATTCTTTCATGAGAATGAATCCACTTGTCATTCATCAGTTTTTAAAAAGCTCGAAGCTTACGTAGAACTAAGACTGATAAAGCTGATAGTTTAACTATTGCAAATTACCTTATGTCTGTTCCTTTC
>CAOOMX010000087.1:255-1316 GCA_948497845.1 uncultured Bacilli bacterium
TATACATTAAAGTCACTATGTAGAAGTAGGGAACAATTAATTAAGGAAAGAAGCAAATTTCAAGTATTATTAACAAATGAGCTTGATAAATCTTTTCCTGAACTAAAACCTTTATTTAATAATACTATATCTTCATCATTGCTTTATATTTTAGAAAAATACAAGAATGTTGAACACATATCATTAATGAGAGATTATGATTCTTTAAAAAGTATTTCTCATGGTAAATTTTCTTATGCAAAGTTTGCTAAACTTAAAGAACTTGCTAAAAATTCTGTTGGGCATCATGATGAAAATTCCGATTTGCTTATTTCCACTTATGTTTCTCTTATTAACAACCTTAATGATAAAATTGATTCAATAAATAAACAAATTTCAACAATTATCAAAGAACTTAATCCTAGAATGTTATCTATTCCAGGACTAGGTGAAATATCTGCTGCTACCATTTTATCTGAATATGGAGATTTTAATAATTTTTCTTCTCCAAATAAAATGCTTGCATTTGCTGGCCTTGAACCTAGTGTTATAGAATCTGGCACATTACAATCTAATGGTAAAATGGTAAAACACGGCTCTGGACATTTAAGATATTCTATTATGAATATTTCAATGAGCATATTAAGATATTCACCAACATTTTATGATTATTACCTTAAGAAACGTTCTGAAGGCAAATGTCATAGAGTTGCTTTATCTCATGTTTGTAAAAAATTGATTAGAGTTATTTACTGCTTAGAGAAAAACAACATTGATTTTGATCCGTCTTTATTGAAATAAATTTGCTATTTACAACTTTTTTCAAAATTTCACTTTTGTGAAATCTTTTTGGCGTGGGTTTCTTTCCAATTTACAACAAACTATTTTAAAGCTCTTGACTTTTAATAGTTAGTCACCTAAAAATATTTTTGCATGCTTATAGAAAAAAGATAGTATTTTGCTATTTTCAGTTGTAATTGATTGCTATTATGTGTTATATTTAACGTATAGTAAGGAGAGTTGTAAAATTCGAAAAAAGCAAAAAATATTAATTTTAGGAGTGATTACGGTAATGGCTGTGG
>CAOOMX010000088.1:0-420 GCA_948497845.1 uncultured Bacilli bacterium
AAGGATAATGGTGAGACATGGACAGCAGGGCAAGCATCAAATGTATACACCTATACAGGATTAAGTGAAAATACAACTTATAATATCAAAGTAAAAGTAGAAGATACTTTGGGTAGAATTTCTAATGTATATAGTTTGGAAGCAACAACAAATGTATATATAGTACCTGTTATAAATAGCGTAACAGCAAAAACAACATATAATTCCATCGAATTAACAACAACTACTACACCAGGAGATGGAACCATAACAAAATATTATTATAGTAAAGATAATGGAAGCAATTGGACATCAGCACAAGCAAGTAATGTGTACAAGTTTAATAATTTAACATATACAGTAACATTTAATTTAAAAGTCAAAGTAGAAGATAGTAATGGAAGAGAATCAAGTGTATATTCTTTAACAGCAAAAACAGAC
>CAOOMX010000088.1:510-1038 GCA_948497845.1 uncultured Bacilli bacterium
GGGAGCAGATCCAAATAATTATGTATGTTTTGGATCAAAAGCCAGTACATGTCCAACAGATAGTCTTTATAGAATCATAGGAGTATTTGGAGATCAAGTAAAATTAATGAAATTTGATTTTGCGCAAGATTCCTTATTAGGAGCAGATGGTGACAGAAGAACAGGATATGCATATAATGCAACTGTAATTGAAAATTATAAAGGAAGTTTTCCACATCCACATAGTTATTATTGGAATTACAAAGATGGAGAATCATCCAAAAATGATTGGACAGTAAGTAGGTTAAATACAGTAAATCTAAATACAAATTTTATTAATAATATAGGAACAAATTGGAAAAGTTTAATAGCAAGTGATACTTGGTATATCGGAGGAATATCATTTGATAATGGCCTTAGAAAAGGTGCAAAAACAGCATATAACTACGAAGTAGGAGCAAATAGTAGTAGCACAGTATATGATGCAAAAATTGGATTACCATATGTAAGTGAATATGGATATGCAGCAGATCCAAGCTATTGGACCAC
>CAOOMX010000089.1 GCA_948497845.1 uncultured Bacilli bacterium
AACTCTTCTTTGGTTTCTCTAATGATTGCATCTATACTTGTCTCTCCGGCAATAACGTGGCCTCCATGCCAAGCCCATTTATTTGGTTCAATTTCTTTCGTAGAGACTCTTTTTTGTAAAAGGATTTCACCTTTATCATTTAATATTATTAGTGCAACTTCTTTATGGTATTTCCCTTCTCTATGAATTATATTTTTATCTAATATCTCCCCCGTTGGTTCTCCATTCTCATTTAAAACTTCTAACAATTCCATATATACTATTTCCCTTCCTAATTAGTATAATCATTATACAAGTGCGTTTACTAAATTGACAATATTAATTTATTTACAAGATATTATATCAAAATTTATAGCATATTAAAACTCGAACTCTTATAATTTACTAAACGTTCGAGTATCAATCAAATCTGGTGCGAGTAAGAAAGTTATTTCAAACTTTTTTCGCTAAAGTAGGTAACCAATACAATATTTGTATCAATTTCTAATACCATTTTAACAATTTATCATTTTTTAAGCAAACCTTATATTCTCGATTAAAAAAACCTTATATTCTCGATTAAAAAAACCTTATATTCTCGATTAAAAAAACAGACTAATTTTTATAAATTAATCTGCTCGAAAAATTGTAATTTTTCTATTTAGCAATAAATCTATAAATTGCATAAGCAACCCATATAAGCCAAGAGAATGCCCATATATCAAATATAAAACTTACTGATAGATACAAAATTGCAACTATAATGGCAATTATCCAATTCATTAGTTTTTTATTTTTCACAATATTTCATCTCACTTTCAAATTGTAATTTAGCGAACTAATCTCTTTATTCTCTCAACATAATCATCTGCATGATTTATGCTAATATCCCCATGATAATATCCTTGTAGTACATCAAGTTCACTATTTGGTATTAAATTAGCAATTTTAGTTGCCGATTTTT
>CAOOMX010000090.1 GCA_948497845.1 uncultured Bacilli bacterium
GCAGGTACAGCGGGAAGCCATATGGCGACATAGAGCGGAACCCGAAAGCCGTTCTCAGTTCGGATCGGAGTCTGCAACCCGACTCCGTGAAGCTGGATTCGCTAGTAATCGCGCATCAGCCATGGCGCGGTGAATACGTTCCCGGGCCTTGTACACACCGCCCGTCAAGCCATGGGAGCCGGGGGTGCCTGAAGTGCGTGACCGCAAGGAGCGCCCTAAGGTAAAACCGGTGACTGGGGCTAAGTCGTAACAAGGTAGCCGTACCGGAAGGTGCGGCTGGAACACCTCCTTTCTGGAGCGTCCGGCCTCCCCTGCTGGGGACAACGGACAGGAACTCCGAACAACAACACCAGGACCGGAGACGGCCTTGGCCAGGCGAGGGCCTGGAGGAAACAAGACGAGGCTTCGTCCGGGGCGACCCGGAGGTTCCTGTGCCACTCTTAAGGATCTATTGCTCGGGGGATTAGCTCAGCTGGCTAGAGCACCTGCTTTGCAAGCAGGGGGTCAACGGTTCGAATCCGTTATTCTCCACAACCGACCGGGCACGTTCCGGTCACGGGAAAGAGGACATTGACATACTGGAAGCCGCGACCATGCGACCGCAAACGCATGGTTGACGAAAGAGAACAAAGATACGAGTAAAATCGAAGCGAACGAAGTAATCGACTACATCGCAAGGTGTAAGGCGAAACGTTACAAAAAGATCTAAGGAAAGGAGACAAGGGCACATGAAGGATGCCTTGGCTCTCGGAGGCGACGAAGGACGTGATAAGCTGCGAAAAGCCGCGGTAAGGGGCAAATACCCGTTGACCCGCGGATGTCCGAATGGGGCAACCCGCCGGAAGCGATTCCGGCACCCGGCTCATGGCCGGGGGCGAACCCGGGGAACT
>CAOOMX010000091.1:0-356 GCA_948497845.1 uncultured Bacilli bacterium
TATTTTATAAATGTTGTCAATAATTCAAGAGAAATTTTTAATCACGATTTGATGCTTGAAAAAGCCAAAGAGAAAATAGTAAGTTATGCATTTGAAATATATGATGGCAAAACTATGGCCGAATATGAGGGAAATGTTTTAGCGAGTGCTCCTTATGCTTTTTATACGAAGGAATCAATTGAGAGGTTAATGGCTTTATGGGTAGGCAATACTATTGGAACGATTAATGGTACCTGTGAAAACACCTTATAGGAGAATTAATGAAAGATATATATTTAGATAATAATGCAACAACAGAGATTGATGAAGAAGTATTTAATGCGATGCTTCCGTATCTAAAAAGTGAATTTGGCAAT
>CAOOMX010000091.1:399-834 GCA_948497845.1 uncultured Bacilli bacterium
AAAGTTAAAGAGAAGATAAATGAGAGTAGAAGATATGTTGCCGATTTGATTGGCTCTAATACTATGGAGATAATATTTACTAGTTGTGCCAGTGAAAGTAATGTTACAGCAATTATGAGTGCCATAAGAAGCAACGAGAAAAAGCGTCATATAATAACTACGAAAGTGGAACATGCCTCGGTTATAGAAACAATGAAATATTTAGAAACTAGGGGACGTATGGATTTAGAAGAGCTAAAGAACTCGATTAGAGATGATACTGTATTAATCTCTGTTATGATGGCAAATAATGAAATTGGCAATATTTATCCAGTTGAGAAAATTGGTGAGATAGCAAACAGACATAATATATTATTCCATGTCGATGCTGTACAAGCAGTCGGCAAAATAGATATAGATGTTTCCAAGATAAAGTGTGATACACTTTCTATATCT
>CAOOMX010000092.1 GCA_948497845.1 uncultured Bacilli bacterium
CGTAACAAGGTAGCCGTACCGGAAGGTGCGGCTGGAACACCTCCTTTCTGGAGAGATGTCGTAATGATGGCTTTTTAAGGTTCTGTTTTTTGTACTACTGGTACTTGTTTATTTATAAAATATAGATCAACCATCTATAGAAGTATAGATAGAGATAAACAAGAGAAAACAGAAGCCGAGTCTAACGCACAGGTAGACAAGGTTGAATTATCGAGCAAGAGAGAGCAGAAGCGATGCTTGCATCGATTATGCCGAAAGCAGCCGATAATGCGTAGAACATAGTCCTATAGCTCAGTTGGTTAGAGCGCTACACTGATAATGTAGAGGTCGGCAGTTCAACTCTGCCTGGGACTACTCCGAAACTCTTTTGGGGGATTAGCTCAGCTGGCTAGAGCATCTGCCTTGCACGCAGAGGGTCAACGGTTCGAATCCGTTATTCTCCACAGTCTCTGAAAAGAGAAACGATCTTTGACATGATGTAAACAAAAAAGTAAAAATTTTAGTAAAGAGCTAAAAGTATATAATCGAACCGTACGTTCTTGACGTATCAAGACTGTGTAATCAGTCCTCCATACGGAAAGAAGTCAGTTTGGAAGAAAGTAAGCAAGGGCGCATGGCGGATGCCTTGGCTCTCGGAGGCGATGAAGGACGTGATAAGCTGCGATAAGCTTCGGGAAGGTGCAAATAACCATTGATCCGAAGATTTCCGAATGGGACAACCCGGCATTCTGAAGGAATGTCATCCAACTAAGTTGGAAGCTAACGCAGGGAACTGAAACATCTTAGTACCTGCAGGAAAAGAAAATAATAATGATTCCCCAA
>CAOOMX010000093.1:0-223 GCA_948497845.1 uncultured Bacilli bacterium
AAGTGCACAATTGTTGTGCAGTTAATTTTGTAATCCACATTTTATAGATTATAATATTCCTTAAGCAATTTATTTGTCATTTAAAGGAGGAGTATTACCATGACAAATTATTGTCACCTATCTTATGAAGATAGAAAAAATATTGAAGATGGATTAAATAATAAAAAATCAGTTAATCAAATTGCTAAAGAACTTAATCGTTCTCATTCTACTATTTTAAGAG
>CAOOMX010000093.1:324-760 GCA_948497845.1 uncultured Bacilli bacterium
GCTGATGATTCTTACAAGGAACTTATTAGTTCTTGTAGACAGGGTATTAATTTAACAGAAGAAGAAATTTATAGTATTAATCAAGTTATTTTACCTTTAGTCAAAAAAGGTCAAACTACTAATCATTTATATATTAATCATCCTGAGGTATTAAATTTTGGGAAAAGTACCTTTTACAGATATATAAATAATGGAGTTTTTGAATTCGGTCCTTTAGACTTTCCTAGAATTGTTAAATATAAAAAAAGAAAGAAATATAAAAGAAGATCTAGACAAGAAAGAGAAATACTTATTGGTAGAACATATGAAAATTTTCTTGAATATACAAGTAAAAATCCAAGTTTAAATATTGTGGAAATGGATACTGTCGAAGGATTACAAACAGATTCTAAATGTATTCTTACTCTATTTTGGAGAAAATCTAACTTTATGCTTA
>CAOOMX010000094.1 GCA_948497845.1 uncultured Bacilli bacterium
ATAAAGATTCAGCAGATAGAAGTAAAGAGAAGAAGATGAGATTAAAAGGGGAAGAATTCATAAGAAGGTTTCTATTACATGCCTTACCAAAGAACTTTATGAAGATAAGATACTATGGGATATATGCAGGAAGAGATAAAGAAGAAAGAATAAGAAGACTCAGAGTGATAACCAAGACCAGAAAGATAAGACAAAAGTTTAAAAGTAAGATAGAATTATTAAAAGAAATAGTAGGATATGATATAAGGTATTGTAAGACTTGTATAAACAAGAAGAAAAGAGAAAAACCACCAGATAGAGTTAGTATTTCTAAGAAAGAGAGATATGCCTAAAGTGAGAGCTTATGGGGAGGGGGAGATATGGAGTAAAATGAGAGAAAGAGAATAACTATTTATCAAGACCTGTTTAAAAGAATAAAAAGTAGTAAAAGAGATAAAAATACTTTATCCCTAAGAAGAAAGATGAGGAATAGAACTTGAAATTCTAATTTTTTTTTTTTGGTAACATGGTTATATAAAAATAGGAGAAGGAAGAGAAGTATGAAAGAAGATAAGAAAAGAATCAAGTTAACCATAATAGGAGTACTAACATTATTGCTAACAATT
>CAOOMX010000095.1:0-236 GCA_948497845.1 uncultured Bacilli bacterium
GCATTAGGAATTTCTCCTGATTCTGATTTAGAACCTAAAATAACGCGTCGCGCTAGTTAAGAAGGAAAAATAGAAAAATCATTCAAAATATGGTACCTTATAATTGAAAGAAAAAAGAGGTACCAAATTGAATGATTTATTAAATAATACCATAAAACCAAAAAATATAGAAGAACTTTACTATCAAATCTTAAAAATTGTAGAAAAGTTGTATGACAATAACATTCCAAGCAATA
>CAOOMX010000095.1:290-514 GCA_948497845.1 uncultured Bacilli bacterium
GATGTCGAAATTATATCCATACAATTATTAATAGAATGCCTAGAGAAAACCCAAAATTCAGGATATTTATACTTACAGGTAAATTATCCTAACCTTGTCAATTATGTAGAACGTTCTAGATTTAATAGGCTTGTCTCCGCATTATTTACTGTGATAAAAGCAATTCGTAAAAAAATGCCTAGAAATGAAAATAGTGAATGTAAAATAGTAGATAGTTTTCCACT